>NZ_CP060395.1:2700000-3000000 GCF_015840335.1 Synechococcus sp. CBW1108 | reverse complement strand
TCGATCGTGCTGGTGCGCCGCACCGTGAGCTGTTCAATGTCGTAGTCGGCAAAACGAAACCGCGGTAGTGGCCGCAGCGCCGCCTGCTCCTGCTCCAGCCGGATCAGGCGCGGCCTGTTGTACTGGTCAATCACCGCGGCCAGAAAAGCCTGGTATTCAGCCAGCGACTCGAAATCACTGCTGCCGCGCAGCAGCAACGCCTGCTCGATCCGCCGCTTGAGATGGCCATGGGGACTCTCCACACGGCCGTTCTCATGCGCCACCCCCAGGTTGTTGCGGCTGTAGGCCAGGCTGTAGTGGCTGCAGAGGGCGTGATAACGGCGGGTGATGTCGGAGCTGAAACTGCCGTTGCGGTTACGGCACGCTGCTGATAACCGGTCGGTGCGCAGTTCACCTGGCACCCCGCCGCAGGCAGCCAGAGCGTTCTGCAGACCCTCGGAGAGGGCTGCAAAACTCTCGCCGCCCTGGACCACCTGCGCATAGCTCCAGCCGCTCCAGGCCAGGCGGTAGTGGAACAGCAGATGGGGGAACACCTGGCCGGCGATCGTCACCTCCACCCCCTTGAGCTGGGTGAAGTCACAGAAGGCAATTTCGCCAGGCTCATAGCTCAAAGGGAAGATCACCTCCGGCGCCGGGCCGTGCAGTGCCTTCCACTCCCGCACCCGGCGCTGCAGGGTGCGCTGTAGCGGAATCCAGTCCACATCAGGTTTCTGCTGCTGCAGATGCTCCAGGAGCGTGATCGGCGTCAGCGCGGGTGAGCGCTGCAGCAACGGCACCAGCTCCTCCTCCCATACCCCTACCAGCGGATCGGGGCGGGTGCGGCCACGGGGCTGGTTCGCCCGCGGCTGCAGCTGATTGCATTCAATCCGGCGAGCACTGCGCACTGAGATGCCCGCCGCCGCGGCAGCAGCCTCCTGGCTGCTGCCGCCTCGTCGTTTCGTCATGAACAGATTGCGTTGGTGGCTTGTCAGTGGTGCCGGCATCACCTGGTCCCTGCGCATCGGCACCAGGGTCTCCAGCACTCACCCCACCGGCCAACGAGCTTGTCGCCGACCGGCCAACTTCATTGTCGGCGGACAGCCGGCTCACCTGCTTTGCAGCGCATCACAGTGCGGAGCAAGGCTTCTCTGGCTACCTGGATCAGATCCTCCCGCTCGACCAAAGGGAAGAAGCGGCGGGCTACAGCTGAGGCAACGGCATCAGCCAGGGAGAGGTGCTGGAGCACCAGGGCATCGCGGGCACGGAGGGCAGAGCGGGAAAGCGGGGCAGCCATCTGGGGACGGCAGAGAACCCCACCCCCAACGGCCAGCCGCAGGGATGTGACAAGGACGCCCCAACGGGGCGCATGGCCTGATCCTTGACGCGGCGCGAGGACTGGCCGAGGGATGAAGGTGGCTGTTTGACGGCCTGGTGGCAAGCCAATCGCCGCTAATGCTGCGGGGCAAACCAACCTTGAGCAGGCATCCCTCGGCTACAGCAGGGCAGAGCCGTGCTTGCGAGCCAACACGGCCGGGAACATGCGCTGCTCGTCGTAGTGCACGCTGATCACCTCCAAGCCGGCCTCGGCCAGCTGTGCACGGGTGGTGGTCTCATCCCGGTGGCACATCCAGCGCACCGGCACAACATCTTGGAACAGCAGGCGCTGCTGCTCTAGGTCGGCCCGCGAGTAGGGCTTCCAATGATCGGGCGGGGTGATGAAACTGACGATGAACACCCCCTCTGGCCGCAGGGCCTCGGCCACCTGGCGGTAAAAGGCTGTGCAGAGCTGGTCGTCGTCGACGTAGATGTTCAGGCCGTTGCTGGTGATCAGATCCCAGCGCCCCTGGCAGCCCAGTTGCCAGGCATCCCGCTGTTCGCACGCCATGGCCACGGGGGTGTGACGCTCGCTGTGGTTGCGCAGCGCAGCGTCCAGCGCCTTGGCATCGAGATCAATGGCGGTGAGGCTGACGTCATGGCATGCCGCGTAGTCCAGTGTCAGCAGGTCGTCCATCAGCCCCGATGGCAAGGAGGCGAGTTGCATGCCGGATCGCAGCAACGGCTGGGTCAGCCCACCCATGAGAGAGAAGCGCTGCTGCGTCGCCAGCAGGAGCGGACAGCGCTCCAGCAACCAAGTCTCCAGGTCACCCAGGGGCGATCCATCACTGCTGAGCCGGGTTTGTGAGCCGCGTTCGGGGTACAGCAGCACGTAGGAGGTCCACTGACCGTTCAGGCCCAGATTGTTGAGCAGGTACCGGCCCAGCTCAAACTCGCTGAGCTCCGCCCGCAGCCGGGCCACGTTCGAGGGAGTCTCCCCGGCCGTCGAGGTGATGCTGTGACCGTGGGAAAGGATGTCCATGCGTACTGAGGCCTTATCCAGCTGGAGGATGGAGGGTGGCTCCTGGCCATCAGAGCATTGAGCGCGCCCTCGGCGCCCGTGCTCGAGGCGGCGATTGTTCGCCTGGGCTACAACAGGTCAAACCCCAGCCACCATTGATGGCCTACTGGTGGGTCAACCACAAACAGACCTACCGGCAGGAAACCGACGGCGGCTATATCTGGTCGCCCAAGACCAATGCCAACGGCGCCCGCAATGTGAGCTACGACAACCTCACGCGCTGCGAGGGTGGGGATGTGGTGTTCAGCTACGCCAACGGCAGGATCAGCCAGATCGGGTTGGTGGAAACGGCGGCGATCACGGCACAGAAGCCGCCTGAATTTGGATCTGCAGGCGACAACTGGAGCCAGGATGGTTGGCTGGTGCGGGTGAACTGGCAGCCGCTGCAACAGCCGCTGGTGCCGCAGACATTTTTTGAGCTACTGCAACCGCTGCTGCCCGAGCGCCATAGCCCAATCAGCACCAGCTCAGGCCGGGGCAACCAGGGGGTGTATCTGGCGGGGCTTGGCGAAACCCTGGGTCTGCTGCTTCTCAAGCTGATAGAAGACCACGCCGATGCAGCGGTGCGGGTGCACCTGGTTGTGCTGGCGGAAGAAGGTGAGTACACCGCCGCGCTGCTCGATGACATGCAGCTGCTGCGCGACGTTCCAAGCAGCACCGAGCGGGATGCCCTCACCAAGGCACGGCTGGGGCAGGGGTTGTTCCGCCATCGGGTGTCGGAATTGGAGCCGGCCTGCCGGGTCACGGGGCTGGCGCGGCAGCAGTTTCTGGTGGCGAGCCATATCAAACCCTGGAGAGACTGCGACAACAGCGAACGGCTGAGCGGCGCCAATGGCCTGCTGCTTTCCCCCCATGTGGACAAGCTGTTTGACCGCCACTGGATCAGCTTTGATTCCGGTGGGCAGCTGATCTGGCAGCACGAGGCCGCTGGAGAGGCCCTGCGCTGCTGGGGTATTGGAGGGGCGAATCTGATCCGGCCGTTCAACCGCGAGCAGGAGGCTTTCCTTGGTGCCCATCGGGAAGCCCTGCGCAGCTGACATGGCTCGACCCTTGACGCGGCGAGAGGGCTGGCCGAGGGATGCGGTGGGTGTGCGCCGGCCCGGAGGGACCCTGCTCCCCCATCCCTGCCCCCGATGCAGCAGCCCCTGCTCAGCCGTTGAGACACTGGGCCTGCCGCGCCCAATCGCTTGATGACCCGTTACCGCATCGTCCGCGATGACGGCCAGCTGGACACCATCGCCGGCCAGTCGTATCAGACGTACGACGCGGCCTACGCGGTGCTGGAGCGCTACTACAGCGACCTGTGCTGCTCGGATGAGCGGGAGTACTACAGCATCGAGGAGGAGAGCACCGGAGGGGTCAACGCCGCGGAGGACCTGGCCGATGGCCGGAGCGGCTGAGAGCAGGCAGCCGAACGGCAGCAGCGGAGCACTGGGCGCCGGCCAGCCCACCGAAGTGCTGGCCGGCTCGATTGAGCGGGTCACCTTCCACAACTCCAGCAACGGCTTCTGCGTGCTGCGCATCAAGGCCCGCGGCCATCGCGATCTGGTCACAGTGGTGGGCCATGCCGCCGAGATCAGTGCCGGCGAATGGGTCACCGTCTCCGGCACCTGGGTGAACAGCAGGGAGCACGGCCAGCAGTTCAAGGCCGCCTTCCTGCGTTCCTCCGCTCCGACCACTGCCGAGGGGATCGAGAAATACCTGGGCTCGGGGATGATCCGCGGCATCGGCCCGATCTACGCCAGCAAGCTCGTTGCCTCCTTTGGCTCTGAGGTGTTCGAGGTGATCGAGCAGGCCCCCGAACGCCTGCGAGAGGTGCCAGGCATCGGCAAGGTACGCGCCGGCCGCATCGCCCAGGCCTGGGCGGATCAGAAGGTGGTGCGCGAAATCATGGTGTTCCTGCACAGCCATGGCGTCGGCACCGCCCGGGCGGTGCGGATCTTCAAGACGTATGGGAACGACGCCGTGCAGGTGATGGCGGAGAACCCCTACCGCCTGGCCCGCGACATCCGCGGCATCGGCTTCCGCACCGCCGATGCCATCGCGGCGCGACTTGGCATCGAGCCCACCGCCACGATCCGCCTGCGGGCGGGGATCAACTACGCCCTGCTGGAGGCCAGCGGTGAGGGGCATTGCGGCCTGCCCACCGCCGAACTGCTCAAGCTGGCCGGGGCGCTCTTGGCGGTGGAGCGGCCGGAGGAAACCGGCGCCACCACTCGCGTGCCGCTGGAGCCCGAGCAGATCCAGGCGGCCCTGGAGCTGGAGCTGGCCGAGGGTGCCGTGGTGGCCGACAGCCTGGCCGGCGAGCCGGCCATCTTCCTGAGCCATCTGTACAAGGCCGAGCGCCAGATCGCCGAGGCGCTGCTGGAGCAGCTGCAGGGGTCACCACCCTGGGGCGTGATCGACGCGCTGCGGGCGATCGGTTGGGTGGAGCAGCGCCTGGGTCTGGAGCTGGCAGCCAGCCAAAAGGCAGCGGTGGAGCAGGCCCTGTCCAGCAAGGTGCTGGTGATCACCGGCGGACCGGGGGTGGGCAAAACCTACCTGATCAACGCCATCCTGCAGATCCTGGCGGCCAAGAAGCTGCGCATCCTGCTCTGCGCCCCCACCGGCCGTGCCGCCAAGCGCATGACTGAGGCCACGGGGCTGGAGGCCAAGACCATCCACCGGCTGTTGGAGTTCGACCCCACCAGCTACGGCTTCCGGCGCAACAGCGACCTGCCGTTGGAATGCGACCTGCTGGTGGTGGATGAGACCTCGATGGTGGATGTGCCGTTGATGGCCTCCCTGCTGGCGGCGATTCCACCGGAGGCGGCGCTGCTGCTGGTGGGGGATGTGGACCAGCTGCCATCAGTGGGGCCCGGCCAGGTGCTGGCCGATGTGATCGCCAGCGGCGCAGTGCCGGTGACGCGGCTTACGGAGGTGTTCCGTCAGGCAGCTTCCAGCCGGATCATCACCACCGCCCATGCCATCAACGGCGGCACGATCCCCGATCTGCGCTCCCCACCCGAGGGCAAGAGCAGCGACTTCTACTTCCTGCCGGCCGAAACACCCGAGCAGGCGGTAGCCCTGATCCTCAAGGTGGTGGGCGAGCGTATCCCGGCCCGCTTTGGCTTCGATCCGATCAGCCAGGTGCAGGTGCTCTGCCCGATGGCACGCGGTGGCTGTGGCTCAAGATCGCTGAACGTGGAGCTGCAGCAGCTGCTCAATCCCGATCCAGTCGAGCAGGTGGAGCGCTTTGGCTGGCGCTTTGCACCCGGCGACAAGGTGATGCAGATCGCCAACGACTACGAGAAGGAGGTGTTCAACGGCGATGTGGGCACGATCGATGCGATCGACTCAGACAACAGTGAACTGAGCGTGCTGTTCCCCACCAGCGAGGCAGGTGGCAATGCCGCTGCGGCCGGGAGCCGGGTGGTGGTCTACGGCTGGGGGGAGCTCGATCATCTGGTACCCGCCTATGCCTGCACGATCCACAAGAGCCAGGGCAGCGAATACCCGGCGGTGGTGATCCCATTGCTCACCCAGCACTACGCGATGCTGCAGCGCAACCTGGTATACACGGGCCTCACCCGCGGCAAGCAGCTGGTGGTGGTGGTGGGCCAGAAGAAGGCCCTGGCCATGGCGGTCAAGAACCACCTGGGCCGCAGGCGCTGCACCAAGTTGGCCGAGTGGCTCAGCTCACCATGACCCCTGAAAAGCCCATCACAACCGGTGGCTGGTAGGGCCGCAGCTGCTGGGCCATGGCCTCCAGAAACGCCACTAGAATCGTGATCAGAAGGATGTAATCGCGCAGGGCGGGATCCAGCATGCCGTGGGGTGTGGGTGGCTGGGTAGCAAGGACAGTTTCCAGTGGATCCCAGAGGGGATTGCTACGGGCCTGGGAGACCACTTCGGCCAGGCGAGCGCTGTGGGCGGGATCGGCTAGGGAGGCGGAATCAGCCGAGTGGGCGAAGGCGTTGCGCAGCTTGCGCAGCACCGCAAGCGCCTGCGCCACTGGGGCATCGATCAGACCCAGCCGGCTGGCCAGGGCCGCCTTGGCGCCCAGGGAACCCAGGGGGCGATCGGGCAGAAATAGGCCATCACCCTGGACGGGGCCCGGACCCATCACGGCCTGCAGCAGGTGCTCCAGGGCGGTGTCCACGCGAGCCACTCCTACCAGCACGGCGCCGCGGCCACGCTCTTCCAGCATCTGCAGGGCAATGGTCCTGGCCCCGTCAACAGCTGTCTTGCTCGAGTTGTCCGGGGAACCTGAAGCCATGGCTAAGGGGGCTGGGCTCAGCTCCGGCCGAGAAAAGGTGAAGCCTTGCCGCTGTAGCTCACCACCACCCGCTTCTTGGCTCGCGTGGCCGCCACATGCAGCAGTGAGCGCTCCTGCTGCTCGAAAAGCTCCCTGGAGAGGGCATCAGGCCGTTTGTTGACTTCCACCTGCAGGGGCATCTGGGAGGCATCGAGGCCCGGCAGAAAGACCTGGTCGAACTCCAGACCCTTGACCCGGTGCATGGTGGCGAGCCGCAGGGCTGGATCGCTGGGGTCGTCGGACTCCTCGGCGTTGATCACCCGGGTGGCAAAACCCTCGCCCTTGAGCAGGGCTTCGAGCTTCTCCACGGCCTTGTTGGTGCGGGCCGCCACGCAGGTGGAGGCCAGGGACTGTTGCTCGTCGCGCAGCTGCCGCAGGGTGCTCACCAGGAAACGCTGCTCCTCTGCGGGATCCTCGAAGCCCTGCACCAAGGGATGGTCACCATGGAGCAGAGAGCGATAGTCGCTGGCGGGATCGCTGCCCCCATCGAGATCATCGAAATCGAGGCCGTGGAGCACGGCGGTGGCCCAGGCGCGGGTTTCCTCAGTGGTGCGGTAATTGATGCGCAGCTTGCGGGCGCGGCCACGGATGTCGATGCCGCAGCGGCTGAGCACCACCGGCTTGCCGTAGATGCGCTGGTGGGGATCGCCGACGATGAACAGATCATTGGCGCGGGGCTCACCGACAAGGGCCCGCAGCAGCGAGAAGGAGGCCACGTCGAGATCCTGGGCCTCATCCACCACCACGGCGGCAAATAGCGGGGAGCCTGCTGACTTGTGGATCAGGTCGGCGGCGATCTGTTTGGCCTCCTCCGGCTCCCACAGGCCCCGCTGGCGGAATTCGGCGCGCACCGCGTCGAACACCGGCCAGATCTGGGCGCGCTGCGGGCGGCTGAGGCGGGTGCCGCGTCCGACGCGGCGGGCCATCAGGTACTCATCGCGGCTGCGGCAGCCCTGGGCGAGCACCACGTCTTTCCACTCCTCGCGGTAGAAGCGCTCATCAAGGCCGAGTGACGTGTCGGCCACATCCATGGCCAGGCTCCAGCAGCTGTCACGCGCCTCGTCGTTGAACACGCGCACCTGCAGGCCCTGAGCCTTGAGGAACGTCATCACCCAGCCATCAAGGTGAATCACCTCGATCCGCTGCAGCTCCTCAGGGCTGCAGATCTTGGTGAGGTTGGCGCGGATGTCGGTGGCCAGGTTGCGGGTGAAGGTGGTGAACAGCACCCGGCCGGGGGCGTCGGCTTTGATCAGCTCCTTGGCCAGCCAGCGGGCCCGGTGCATGGCCACCACGGTCTTGCCGGTCCCGGCTCCGCCCAGCACCCGCACAGCGCCACTCCACTGGCGCTCCACCAGACGGCGCTGGCTGGGGTGGAGAAACACGCGCCAGCGCTCCAGCGGTGCCGAAAGCATCGCTTCGAGCACGTCGTCGTCGGTGATCACCAGGAACTCGGCCTTGCTCTCGGGCGTCTCCAGTGCCGCCGCCACATCGGTGGGATCGATCGCGGCGGGGCGCTGCCGCTCCAGCTCCTCGATCACCACCTCAATCGGTTTGCCATCAGCCAGCAGGATCAGGCCATCGACGCAGTCCTGCGGCACCCATTCGATCAGGCGACTCAGTGCCTCCTCACTGCTGACGGCGCGTACGGCGGGCAGCAAGGCCTCGGGGACGCCGAGCAACATCAGCTGGTCGTCGCTGCAATGGGCAAACAGTGAGCCGACCTGGGTTTGGGCCGGAGCCGGCTGGGGTACGGGGGGCTGATTGGCCAGAGCCTCGCTCACAGCCGCAGCGATCGCGTCTCCTACGGCGAGCTCGGCGGCTTCCACATCCACCACCTGCAGGGCTCCAGAGACCCGGTTCACATGGCAGGTGCGGCGACGGGCCCATTGGTAGGCATCGTCGTGCTTGTCGATCCAGAGCAGCACGTAGGTATCGCCTTCATCAGGGGCGCGCACGATGCAGCGGATGTCCTGATCCACCCGGATCGAGCGGATGAAGGGGTCCTTGCCGCCTTCGATGCGCTCGTAGTTCAGCCCCGGACTGCGGGGGTTGGCACGGAACTTGGAGATGAAGGTGGCCACCTTGCCGCGCGACTTCTCCGGCAACCGCCCGAACGCTTTGAAAAAGTCGTTGGAGAGGGCAACGGTGAGGCGGGACTCGCTCATGTCAGGTGCGGGGCGGGACGTGGATCAGGACGGTGGAAGGGCCTCCATCAGGGCGGCGGCTGTGGCGGCAGGAGGATCCTCCACCGACCAGCAGCGCCAGCCCGCGGCAGTGAAGGCTTCCGCATCAACGGGTTCGCTCACCAGCGCCAGACGCTGATCCGGCCATGCGAGTTCAGCCTGGGCGATCACATCACCCTTCGGCCCTTCCAGCTCAAAGGCCTGCTCAGGCAAGGGCCGATCGGTGCCTTGCCAGGCTGCCTCCAATGCCTGCAGCAGCGGCTGCACGTCGGCTGGCGCAAAGCGGCTGAGGGCCTGCCAGGCCTGTTGCGACGCAGCAACAGCGGTTTCTGGGGCGCCTGGGCCTTCCGGAGCTGCCTTGGCTGGCTCGGCCTCCACCCACACCTGGGGTGGGTCCACGGCGGCGGGTTGCTCGCTCCCACCCCAGCCCGGCGTGGAGATCAGCAGATGGGGCAGGAACTGGAAGAGGTTTCCCTGGCGTAACCATTCGCGCCAGGCCAGCTGCTGTTGTCGCTCAGAGCTGGAACGATCAGGTTCAAAATGAATGGCACGAAAACTCGCGCAGGGATGCAGTCTGTCAGTTTTATGCAGAGCCAGATCAACGAGATTGAGAATCTGCAGTCCTGGAACAGGAGCGAGGTGTTGACCCACTCGGGGAGATTCACCACCTTGCGTCCACTCCTCGACGTGTGAATTGAGATTCAGAGCCTCTCGTGGTGCCATTAGAGATGGATCATCGATCTGCACTGGAGGCATGGGCGGGCGCTGGGCAAGGCAAAACATTTGCGCCAGACCCTGCCAAAGTGCTCCCGAAGGATTGGCCAGGTAGGCCATCAGCAATTGCAGACTGTTAGCCAGCTGAACTTCGCGAGGAGTTGGAACTGGTCGCTGCGAAAGGTCGTCTAAAAAGCTCTTGGGCCACCAACGTTCAAGATAGTTTTCGCGATTTTTGGAAGCAAAATCTGGCATCATGCCCACTGCAAGCCCGTTGGGCTCCAGTGGTGCCTGCGCTGTGGGAGGAGCCTCCACAACGTCATCCCAGCTCAGGGCCCAGAAGAGGTAGCGACAGCTGCGCTGCAAGGCCATGCGCTGTTCGGCATCTGTGGCCAGCCGGCCGCGGTGGTATTCCCAGCCATCGGTGTAGACGGCGATTGGTTTGCCGCCAGCCGTGGGTGTGAGCAGGAAATCGGCGCGGGAAAAGGCGCCTACGCCCTCGGCCTCGCCGATCGGCACCTGCTGCTCCACCTTCCAGCTCACCATGCTGGAGCCGCTGTTGAAGGTGAGCAGATAGCCCTTGTTGCCCTTGATGAAGTCCTCGCGCAGGGTGACGGCGACTCCGGGCGGGGCTCCTTTGCCTACGCGCAGCTTTTCGATGAAGCGCAGCTCCAGTTCGCTTTCGGCGCGGGTGTTGATCACCACCTCCGAGAGGCTGCGCTCTGAGGGCTGCAGTTCCTCCCAGCGGCTCAGGATCGTCTGCAATTGCTCGATCGCCCGCCGTTTGCTGGTGCGTTCGCGATCGAAGCGCTGCCGATACATGAAGATGCAGCGGTAGCAGCCATCGCTGCAGCGGCAGGCCTGCAGATGCTGCAGCGACTGCTCGAACACGGCTCGTAGATCCTTGCCGCCCGCTTCGATCAGTTGGCGCACATAGCCCGTCCCACCGGGAACGGAATCAAAGAGATAGAGGAAGGTTTTGCGCTGCTGGCTGCCGGGCTGGGGTTCCTCGCCGAGGGCGGATTGCAGGTGGTCCACCTTGCCGCCGAAGCGCTGACGCAGGCCCAGGTGCAGGGCGCCGATAAAGGACGGCTGGCCCGCCTCATCCCAGAAGTTGGCGCCGGGCAGCAGGAAGCGCAGGGCCTCGGAGTTGAACTCCCGATACATGAACAGCAGCTGGCGCAGCTGGGCGTCGTCGGGCTTGTCGCGATACCGGCAGCCCCAGGTGTGGTTGCTGGCCTTGGCGAGGCCGCGCTGCACCTTGCCGCAGCTGCGGCAGAGCTCAAAACCCTTCACCTTGAGGGCCTTGCCGGCGATGGCGTGGCTGGCGCCGACCACGGCCTGCTCGCCGAAGTTGATCTCACGGAAGGTGGTGCTGGCCAGGTATTCAGCACCGAAGGGGAACTCCTCATCGGCGATCGCCAGCGAAATCTCGCGGCGGCTGTGGTCGGGCACGATCAGCAGCTCGCGGTGGAAAAACAGCGGGTTGCGTTCGTCGCTGTCATCCCCGAAGCGGCTGCGGGCGTCCTCCGTGGTGGCCTGCACCTGGCGCAGGCGAGCCATCTCCTTCACCTGACCGTGGTCGGCATAGCCGCTTGTCCGCCGACAATGAAGTTGGCCGGTCGGCGACAAGCTCGTTGGCCGGTGGGGTGAGTGCTGGAGACCCTGGTGCCGATGCGCAGGGACCAGGTGATGCCGGCACCACTGACAAGCCACCAACGCAATCTGTTCATGACGAAACGACGAGGCGGCAGCAGCCAGGAGGCTGCTGCCGCGGCGGCGGGCATCTCAGTGCGCAGTGCTCGCCGGATTGAATGCAATCAGCTGCAGCCGCGGGCGAACCAGCCCCGTGGCCGCACCCGCCCCGATCCGCTGGTAGGGGTATGGGAGGAGGAGCTGGTGCCGTTGCTGCAGCGCTCACCCGCGCTGACGCCGATCACGCTCCTGGAGCATCTGCAGCAGCAGAAACCTGATGTGGACTGGATTCCGCTACAGCGCACCCTGCAGCGCCGGGTGCGGGAGTGGAAGGCACTGCACGGCCCGGCGCCGGAGGTGATCTTCCCTTTGAGCTATGAGCCTGGCGAAATTGCCTTCTGTGACTTCACCCAGCTCAAGGGGGTGGAGGTGACGATCGCCGGCCAGGTGTTCCCCCATCTGCTGTTCCACTACCGCCTGGCCTGGAGCGGCTGGAGCTATGCGCAGGTGGTCCAGGGCGGCGAGAGTTTTGCAGCCCTCTCCGAGGGTCTGCAGAACGCTCTGGCTGCCTGCGGCGGGGTGCCAGGTGAACTGCGCACCGACCGGTTATCAGCAGCGTGCCGTAACCGCAACGGCAGTTTCAGCTCCGACATCACCCGCCGTTATCACGCCCTCTGCAGCCACTACAGCCTGGCCTACAGCCGCAACAACCTGGGGGTGGCGCATGAGAACGGCCGTGTGGAGAGTCCCCATGGCCATCTCAAGCGGCGGATCGAGCAGGCGTTGCTGCTGCGCGGCAGCAGTGATTTCGAGTCGCTGGCTGAATACCAGGCTTTTCTGGCCGCGGTGATTGACCAGTACAACAGGCCGCGCCTGATCCGGCTGGAGCAGGAGCAGGCGGCGCTGCGGCCACTACCGCGGTTTCGTTTTGCCGACTACGACATTGAACAGCTCACGGTGCGGCGCACCAGCACGATCGAGGTACGCAGAGTCGTGTATTCGGTGCCGCCGCGGCTGATCGACCAGCGGCTGACGGTGCGGATCTTCCACGACCGGCTGCAGCTGCTTCTGGGCCGGCAGATCGCCTGCGAACTGGAGCGGCGCCACGGCGGTGTCGAGCGTCATGGGCGGGCGTGGAGCATCGATCTGGAGCACCTGATCGATGCGCTCAGGCGAAAACCCCGGGCATTGCTGCACTGCAGTTACCAGCGGGAGCTGTTCCCCGATGAGCGCTGGTGGCAGCTGTGGCAGCAGCTGCGCAATGGCGGTGACCGTGACGCCGCCGCCCGATTGATGGTCGAGGCGCTGTATGTGGGCTGCCGCCTGGCGGGCTACGAGCCAGTGCTGGGTTGGCTCGAGAAGGCCCATCAACGGCAAGGGCTGTCGCTGGCGGCGCTGCAGCAACGCTTCCGGCTGCCGCCCCATCGCCCCCACCCACCGCAACGCATTCCCCAACACAGCCTGCAGAGCTATGACGACCTCCTTGCCCTCCATCCCGCGGCCCCAGGCGGCGGAAGCCGCCCTGCCGATCCTGCTGCGACAGCTGCGGTTGGCATGGATCCGCTGCCACTGGCAGAGCATCGCCTCGCAGGCTGAGGGCGAGGGCTGGAGCCCCAGTCAGTTTCTCTATGCCCTGTGCGAGCAGGAAATGGAGCAACGCCAGCAGGCCCGCCAGCACCGGCTGCTGCGCGCGGCCCAGCTGCCCTGGAGCAAAGCGCTGGCGGACTACGACCATGGCGGCCGGATCGAGGCGCACCGATGGCAGGAACTGGAGGCCTTGAGCCGCCAGAGCGAGTGGCTGCAGCGGGGCGAGAACGTGCTGCTGTTCGGCCCCAGCGGTGTGGGCAAGACGCACCTGGCGGTCGGCATCGCCTTGGCGCAGATCGGCCTGGATCAGGCCTGCCGCTTCTATCCCGCCACGAGCCTGGTGCAGGAGCTGCAGAAGGCCCGCGCCGAATACAACCTGCCGGCAGCGCTGGAGCGGCTGGATCGCTACCCGCTGCTGCTGATCGATGACATTGGCTATGTGCGGCGGGATGAACAGGAGAGCAGCGTGCTGTTTGAGCTGATCTGCCACCGCTACGAGCGCCGATCGCTGCTGATCACCGCCAATCAGCCGTTCACCGCCTGGGATGAGATCTTCCCCAGCAGCTCAATGACCGTGGCGGCGGTGGACCGGCTGGTGCACCACTGCCACATCGTCGAGATCAGCGGCGACAGCCACCGCCGCGCCCAAGCAAGCCGGCGCAGCGGCAGCAAATAGCCACAGCAGCCGTAGAGAAGCGGAGAACAGCCCGGGAGATTGTCGTCCGGCGACAACCTGGTGCCGATGGTGCCAGACCCCGGCGGGGAGCTCCGCGCTGCCGGCGGACTGTGCGGTCCGCCGGCTCGTGCGCTCCAGGGCAAGGCTCAGCAGAGGTCTCGGCGCCTAACCGGCCAACGTGGTTGTCGCCTGGTGCCGATCAGAGGAAGTCAGTGCTGGCAATGGCTCGGACTGATGTGTGGCTCAGTTTTCGTGTCGCCTCCAGCGTCATCGCCCCCCAGTTGTCGCCGGCGACAACTGGGGGGCGATCAGTTCCCCTCACCGGCCAACTTGATTGACGCCAATCGGCCAAGGGGGTTGACGCGGGACACAGGCTCAGCAGCTTGCTACCACCGCCGGGAGTAAGCAGCTCAGGTGCACTGGGGTCGAGCTGCTGCAGCTCTGCCACCAGCCCGTCAAATTCAACGTCGCTGAGGTACGCCTGGCCCGCCCGGTAGGCGGCATCTGCAGCGCGTATGGAACTGCGGAGGGACCCATTTGGGCGCGTTTTGGGCGCGCCCTGGGAGGCCAATCCCTGAAAAGTCAATCGGGGCGACAGGATTCGAACCTGCGACCTAGTGCTCCCAAAGCTCGTGACATTGGGTCCTTCAGACCAGTTGCAATAACTGGATTTACTGCCTCAAAACCATTGTTGTCACTGGCTTTTGCCCTGCCAGCCGATGGCGGGGAGTGGCGGAGCGTGCCAAGCTTAAAAGGTGATTCTCTTGCAGATTCTCTTGCAAGGGGTGTCGTGCGTGCCTGATTTCCTAGAGCTGTGCCAAAAGCCACCACTGCCTCTCGCCCAGCACGGGCAGCCAAAGACCGTGGCTGGGTAGCAGCGCTGCGCTTGTCGCTCACCTCTGATCTGGGACCTCGCAGTGGCTGGACTGTTTCTGAGATGCGTGGGCGGGTTCTGCTGAACGTCTCAGCTTCTGCCGCAGGTGGTGCACGCCAGCAGCGGGTTTTGCCATTTGATTGGGCAGCTTCTGAGCGGCAGGCCATCCATGCAGCCATTCTTGCTATTCATGCCGATTACAGCGATGGCGTACCCCTTGATCTAGCCATCGAAACACACGCGCGAATTCCTACGGAGGAATCGAGCCATGTCGGAATGACGGTTAGCGAAGCAATCAACTGGCCTCAATTAATTCAAGGATTCAAAGATCACAAGCTCAGCAGTGGGGCAATCAAGCAGAGCACCTGGGATCAGCTCTATTTGCGGCGAATGGGTGTGATCCTCGAGGCCGTTGGCGGAAAGCGTCGACCCATTTCACCTAAACAATTACTGGAGGGCGTGATTGAGTCCTGGAAGGACAGGCCCGGATCGCGTGGCCGTCAGTTACAGGTTCAATTCACGGCAGCACTTTTACGTTGGGGCGTCGATTCAGAACGCTTACCTTCATCCTGGGCACCGCCGCTTGATCTCTCTATCTATGTGGGCCGCAAGCGAGAAGAACGGGGGATTACAACACCCATTGAGGCCAGCCATGTGCTGGATTTGGCAGAGGCCATACCTGATCCGCGCTGGCGATTGGCGTTTCAGTTAATGGCTGCCTACGGTCTGCGGCCGGAAGAATTGCAACACCTGGAGATCCAGAAAGGGCAGCTCTGGACCACCTACCAGAAGGTTTCCAGTCGAGGTCGCACCCGATCAAGGGTTTTGCGACTGCTGCCATGTGACGAATGGGCCAAGCCCTGGCAGCTCGAGAAAGCATTTCGAGCTGACCGCATGCCGCCGATGCGACCAGGTCATGGCGCTGAGGACCTTGGCACCTATATACGGCGGCGTCCTCTCTGGCAACAGCTACGGCGCGAGTATGAAGAAAAGGGCGAAAAGCTGGTTCTCTATTCCTGCCGTCACGGCTATGCCCACCGCGCTCACATCACTTGCGAGCTACCGCCCAAGGTGGTTGCAGCAGCCATGGGCCACTCCGTGGAAACCCATCTTGCTGCTTACAGCCGCTGGTGCGGGGATGACGTGGTGGATGATGCCTTTGCGAAAGCAGCGCGCCGCTTAAGCGATGAAGCATTTTGACGCAGGTTGAGATGGGCAGGATCCTTGCATTGACCTAGAGGCCTAAAGCTTTTTGCCTGAGCCGGTTGTATTCCTGCTCATCAATCAGACCCTTCTCTCGCAGCTTCATGAGCTCGTTAAGCCTTTCTTCCACTGATTGAATAGATGAATCAATCATGCGTGGCGGTTCGATTTCATCATTTCGGTTGAGCACCGCGCCTAGCAGCTTCCGAGATTCATCCCCAACCCTATAATTGCGATACTTATCCCATGTCGTCTTAATAGTGACAGGGATGCCGTCACTAGCCACCATCGCCTGCCTTAGCGCAAGTGGCAAATAATATCGATACCGGCTCTCGTCGGTCATTACCACATCAAACTCTTGGCTCCCGACGCTGATCTTTATACGAGAGTCAGGCTTTGGGAAGGTGATTGTATTGCAGCCGCCAGCCAGTGCAAAACATGTGCTCTCGTATGGCTGTAGCTCCAAGTAATAACTACTCCACTTTGAAGTGTAGCCGTCATAGAAATGACAAGAGATGAAGCAAAGCCTGCCCCTGTAAGCCTGATCAAACAGCACCTTTTCGATGCCACCTTGACTCGCCGAGAGTACTTTTGAAAAAGGTAGAGCCTTTGCCTTGTAGTCCCTGATGTTCAAATCAAGGGGACCTCGAAAAATCAAGAATTTCACACCTACAGCCGCTTGCAAAAAAAACGCCTTGCGGCGCCAAACGATCTAATAATTTGCACAACAAAACGACTAAATTGAATCAGGCAGCCTCATGAAAATTATTACTCATGCGAGTGCAAATGCACGATTTGCTCTTAGAAGATATCGCAAGAAGTTAAATGTCAGATTCTTGAGACCCCACCATGCTTTGTTTTTCTCAAGCCCAATCTTTCTAGTCATCTTGCCACCCATAGACATGGTCATGCAGCCAAAAACATGTTCCACACAAGCTCTAATTGCTGATTTAATACGGTTACGCTCTTTGGCTGCGTCGCTTAGCGGGTGATTGCGGCTGCCTTTTTCGTGAATGCAACTTTCAAAACCGCCAAGATCCAGTAGGTCTTCAAAGCGCTCGCCTGCAAAGGCAGAATCTGCCCAAACATAATCATCTGTGTTCTCAGGATCGAGGAGCATCGGCAGCATCTGACTGTCATGGATATTGGCCGGTGTCACGGCATAGCGTCTGATAAATCCATGTTCAACGTCGATACAGATACTGTTCTTGTAGCCATAGTGATTGATGCCGTTCTTTTTAACCCATCGCGCATCTAAGTCCTTTTGCTGCAATCGATTTGGGTTTTCGTCCCATCCTTCAGGCATGCGATTCTCTTTAATCTCCTTGTTGTCTTCTCTGCTATTCCGCTGCCGTGGCACTGGAACCAACGTTGCATCAATTATCTGCCCGCCACGGGCTTCGAGGCCTTGGGACCGGAGATAGGCCTCAAACTTTTCAAACAGCTCTTCGATTACCCCAGCCTTACGAAGCCTTTCTCTAAAAAAGGCGATAGTAGTAGCATCGGGAATATCGTTCATTACGCCTAAGCCAACAAACTCTTCAAAAGAACGGCGATCATTTACCTGGAACTCAGTGTCATCATCGCTCAAATTGAAAAGCTGTTGGAGCACCAGCATTTTGAAGAGGATCAGAGGATCAATTCTCCGCCGACCAGCATTGCTTTTCCGCTCTTGCGCATAACCTCTTTCGAGCAGTGGGCGAAATGATTCCCAAGGAATCGACTGGGAAAGTCGCTCAAGAACAGGTTTTTTAGTTTTGAGCTTTTCAACCCTCTGCTGCTCGTCCCAGAAGCCTCTCTGGCCCATACCAGGTATGCAATTAACTATCCAAATTATAAGCTATTGTCGCCTCAACGCAAGGGCTGGTCGTATTTTTCGAGGTGCCCTCAAGGTAGTTGACAACTTCATTGCTGCTGGAAGGCCTGTTCTCGACCGCTATCCCAGGCAGTGCAATGTGAAAGCAGACGAGAGTTGCTATCAAGGCACTTCTTCTTATCCTCATCGGAGGGCCTAGCGCAACCCACTCCTAGCCGCTGCCGGCACGAGGGGATTCATTGCAGTGCATGAATCTTTGCGTAGAGAAACTCGGATCAGCGCTGGCCATTTGCTACATGATCTCTCCTGTAGCTGCAACTTCCTGGCTTGAGCTGCAAGACAAGCCACTCTTCGGTAGGAGCGTGAGCCTCTATTGAGGCTGCGCTTGCTGGCCATCGGGCTACGGGAGGGCGGACATTAGGCCCAGGGTCTGTGCCGCTTGCTGCATCCGAATATCGAAGCTGGCCAGCTGGGTGCAGCGGCTGTGCAGCGCCACAGCCAGATGCAGGGCATCACCGGCGCGCAGGCCGAGGGCAGGATCCTGGAGCAGCTCGGCCGCCTGGCGAAAGCGGCCCCGGTCCAGCGGACGCAGTTCAACGCCGCCCTGCAGCAATCTCTCGAACTGCTCCCCAGCGGCCAGTCGTGCCTCAGCACTGAGGCCGTGAAGACGCTGCTTCATCCCGAGGGCGCTGTGGGTTTCGGTGATCAGCCAGTCGCTGCTGATCAAGGGTTCACGAGACTGCGCAAACCAGTCGAGGGCGCGCGAGCTGCTCTGTTCTGGGGTCAGCAGAGCCACCACGACGCTGGTGTCGAGATAGATCATCGATGGGTCAGCGTCACCAGCGTTCACCGCCACGGCATTCCTCAATCACCGAAGGAGTGAGTGGCATGGTGGCCTGAAGTTGACGCAAATCACTGGCCAGGGCAGAGCGATCCAGCTTGCGCAGAGGCTCCAGGCTCAGGCGGCCGTCTGGTCCAATGACGATGTCGATCTCATCGCCTTCCTGCAGCCCGGCCTGACGCAAGCAATCCGCCGGGAGCCTGACCGCCAGGCTGTTCCCCCAGCGACGGATCGCCTGGGGGAAGTGCTGGCTGGCGTCGGCTGAACGACCTTGCGGCTTGGACTGTGTCAAGGAACGCCTTGGGCCGTTCCCGGCCACCTGTAGAGACATGACTCTACGTCCAGTTTATGGTTTTCAGTGCTGCAGATGCCGACGGCTCCACCCAGTGATGGTGGCCTCAACGTTTTCCAGGTGCCACTGCAGTGGTCCCCGGCCCTGGGTGCAGCCCCAACGCCTGTAGTGCTTGCCGGGGGTGAGCACCCCGCGTAGCCGCAGCCGGCGAAGGGTCTCCCGGCTCATCCCCAGGGCAGTGCAGGCCTCTGCCGTCGTGACCCAGACCCGCTGGCGAGTGGTCGTTACTTGGGTTTCCATCAGTTCCCTGCCACTTGGGCGCGGTAGCGCTTGAGGGTGTTGGCCAGCAAGAAGTGGCGATAGCTCTTGACCTGGCGGGACTCGACCAGGTCAAACATCCGAATTACGGAGGTTTCAGCCAAGGTGTCGAGATAGCTCTGGCAGAGGACGCTTTCCCGGTACTTCGGGCATTGCTTGCCGTTGGCTTTGCACATGGCTGTGGCATTGACATAGCCATCGCTGGCGCGCCGAGAAATTGATGTGCCGTTGCTTGAACGGGACACCAGGGTGTGCGTATTCATGGCAACTCCTCCCGCAGCACGGTCATCACCGCGGGATTCCAGAGGATTTGCTGGCAGCGTTGACCCCGCGTCCAGCTGGGCACGGTGTGGCCCCAGTCGCGGCCGACTGCAGTGAGCTGCCAGTCATCGAGGTCATTGCGCACCTGCAGGCCGCAGGCCGCCAACCGGCGGTTCATATCCCTGATCGTGCGGCCTAGCCGCTCGGCTAATTGCTCTGCATCCAGGCGTGCCTCGACTGACGCACCAACCGGCTGAGCGGGCCGATGAGCTGAGGCCGCAGAGTAGCTGTCGCGCAGAACCTGTTGCACTGGGGCCAGGCTGAGGCCGGTGCTGGCCTCGATGCCCTCAATGGCAGCGAGGAGCGCATCGGAGTACCCGACGCCGGTGAGCTCGATGATCTCCTCAGCAAGCCGCAGCACTGCTTGCACCGTCTGGGTCTTTTCCCCAGCCGGCCCTGATAAGTGGACCCTTGGTTTGACCTGGTGGGGTCGCAGGGCGGGCAGCAGCTCATGGGTGAGCCAGCGCCGCATTCGCCAGGCCGTCTGGCTTTTGCCCAACAGCAGAAGCCTCAGCAGGCCGCCTTCACTGATCAGGGCCAGAGTGCAGCCCTCGCTGCCGGGGCCTTCCTGGGAATAGAGGCAGTGCTCCTCCTCCCGCATGTTGGCCAGCCCCCTGGCGATCGGCTGCTGGCCAAGGGCGGCCGCGACATCAGCGGCGGCGAACCAGGCCTCACCGTGCTCATCGGTGCTCACCAGGATGCGGTGCCCCTCAAACCGATAGGGCACCAGAGCGGACGTGTTGCTCATGGCTGGGAAGGTGAGGGGACAGTGGGCGCAGCTGCGCCAGTTCGAGACGCGATCGCTTTATGGGCGAATCCCCCAAGGGGCGATTCCCCAGTGGCCGCGAAGGCCGCTCCTGCCTGCGGTCTCCGAGGAGCTGGCACCGGGCCGGAGAGCAGCAGGAGCAGGGTGCTCAGCTGAATGGCCAGCAGCAGCCACAGCAACCACTGCAGCTGCTGCAGGCTGCTCACCCGCACGTTGGTGGTGATCGTCCGGCGGCTGCGGCAGAAGGCTGGCAGCTGGGGGCTGCTTCCCCTTGCGCTGAGACGGATGTTGGTGTGGTGGGCCATCAGAAGGGCACCTCTTCAGCAGCGAACTCATCGCCGTAGTCCTCTGCATCGGCCAGGGGGATTGCCTGCTGCTGGCGGGCTGCCGCCTCATCGGCTCGGTAGGCCTGCTCGGCTGCTTCGATCCAGGCTGGATCTGTGCCCTCGCGGATGCTCAGCGGGCCATAAAAGCCGATCGTGACGTTGCGGGGCACCGCATCGGCAGACGCCTGGTCTTCGATCTTGGGGCCCTTGGGGTTGCCGTCCTGGTCGTACTGCTGCGCCCAGCGGGTCTCCAGCGTCAGCACATCCCCCACATTCAGCCGCCCGCGACGGTGCTGGCGCCGTGCCTCGATCCACTCGCCAAAACCCTTGGCCTTGAGGATCAACCGCACCCGATCGCCCGCTGCCGGCACGCCGCCCTCGTCACCGATGCGGGCCTCCATCGTTGTGCCCGGCATGGCGATCGCATGGACGACCATCTCCTGCTTCACCTTGGGCCGGCCCTGACGGTCGCTGCCGTTGGGGATCGGCTCCATCGCCCCGGTGCCTTGGTTTTTGCGTAGCCGGTCGCGCTGCTCGGGGCGCACGATCGCCAGATAAGCCACCTCAGCGAGGCGTTGCTGCCGAATCACCGGCGCCGCGTTGCGGCTGCCGTCGTTGAGTTCAATCGCCATGGGTGTCGCTCGATTTGCTGGAGGGGGAACAAGAGAGAGGCAGCAGGGGATCCAGCCCGGCGCCTAGCCGCAGCAGGTGATGGGCGGCGCCAGAGAGGCTCAGGTGGTGCTGGGCCGCCAGCTGCTGCACCTGCCGGTAGATATCGCTGTGCACGCAGACGCACAGGGTGTGGCGGCCGTGCTGCACCCGCGGCTGGGGCTTGGCGTAAGCGCGGCGGCAGACGCTCATGGCGTCACCCCCGCCAGCTCGCGCTCGAACACGTCGATGAAGGCCTTGTGGCGCTGCTGGGTGATGCGGTCCTTGATTGTCCGCGCCTCCTTGGGCACCTGAAAGTGATGGCGGAACTCGATCGTGAACCGCTTGCGGACCTCTGGCGGCATCGCCGCTAGGAACTTGTGCAAGGTGGCGACCTCCTCCTCCGTCAGGGGCTCGAGGTCTTGAGCAAGCGCAACTGGCTGCACTTCCAGCGGATTGGACCACTCGTCATCGGCGCTCTGCGGCAGCTCTGTTGCGGCAGGAGCGCCAGCAGAGCTGCTGTTGTCAAAAAGCGCAGTATTTTGCAATTCAGGCTCGTTAGCCTGAACAAGGGTGGTCACGGGAATGCCCAGCAGTCCCACCAGCAACGAGGCGGTCAGTGCCTGCCAGGCCTGACTCCCATCCACGGGCGCAAGCGCTTCGCTGAACTCCTCGGCCCCGCCGCGATGGCGCAGGGTCACCCGCAACAGCTGCTGATCCTCCTGAATCAGCTTCTGGGCACTGAATGAGAAGCCCAGGGCAAAGGCAGGCGCCGCCGCCAGGACGACCTCGGCCAGAGAAGGCTCCTGGATAGCGAGCATCTGGGCCTGGAACTGGGCCAGGCTTCCGGCCCACTGGGCACGGGCCTGATCCCGGCTTTGCAGCAGGGCGTGGTTGAAATCAAGGGCGGTTGTGGGACCTGGCGTCGGCTCCATCCGCCCGCTTTGGGTGGTGGTCATCGAAGGCACTGCGGGACCGGCGCCCGCTTGCACGAGATATTACTGACTCGCTAATCCGAATCTGTATCTCAGAACACGGGTCTATGGGTTATGCCGAATTCGCATTGCTTTGAGCGGTTCAGCTGGCGCTGGCCTTGCTTGCCCAGCTCTGGAGCCAGCGCTGCGGCAGCCACGCTTCACCGTCCCACAGCCCCTTCAGTTGCTCTGGTGCATAGCTCTCAAAGCCTGCCAGTACGGCCTGGAAGGCCTGCCGCTGCTTGGCCGGCGCCGCCTTAGCCGCCGAGCTGAGGGCATCCATAACGCCTATGCCGTTCTGCTTGGCGATCTGCACCAGCTGGGCTCGCCACTGCTCGCTCAAGCGTTGGGCTTCTGCCCCATCGAGCTCAGGCTGGGCCGGCAGCTCCGGCGTCTGGTATGCGCTTGGCACGGGCAGCAGACCCAGATGGCAGCTCCAAAACTCGGCCGGACCCCACATCAGACCTGCGTCATCCAGCAGCGGCTCGGCCTGGCTGATCAGCTCCTTGAGGTCGCTGGTGCGCACACCGCTGAAATCCTTGGCCGCCAGGCGGCGATTTACTTCGGCGAGTGCAAAGAAGCTCTCCGGCCGGGGCTTGGGCGCCTTGCCGTTCTCAAACACGCTGAGGGTGCTCGGGGCCATCATTTCAAAGCCGGCCTCCTTGGCCCACTTGTACGCCGTGTACTGGGTCCAGTGGTTCAGCTCCCGCCAGCGCCGCAGCATTCGCCCGAACTGCTGACCGGCTTCGAGCTGCTTGGCTTCGATGTACCGGTACTCAGACGGCATCAAGGCTGAAATCTGGCCATTAGCGAGAGGCTAAGCCAAGGTTGCACATGTGTAATCCAATCGCTGTCAGTGCAAAAATGGATTGGCATAAATCTGGCTTGGCGGTCGCCTCTGCTGCCGTTGCCGATGCGAGCACAGGCGACCTTCGGGTGGGATCAGCCAATCGCTTTTAACCAGAGGTGGCGGCCAGCAGCAGGCATGACGCAGCAAGCCTTCTAGCTCCAGACGTTGCGCTGCTGTCAGCAGCCCCAGCGGCTCCACAATGCGGCTGTCTGGCCCCAGGCTCCAGTCGTCCCGCTGACAGCCGTAGAGCCAATCACGGCCATCGGGAGCCAGTGCCCACAGCAAGGCACCGAGCTGATCGCGCTCGATTTCAATAGCCAGCTGCCAGCCGCTGGCCAGATCGAGGTGCAGGCGCCCCCACCAGATCTCCTGCCAGCTGCGCCTGGCCAGGAAGGCCTCGCGAGCCAGCAAGGCCAGCAGGGCAATTTTGATTTCGGCGGCGCAGCAGCGAGTCAACAGTGGCAGAGCAATTGCCCTAAGCCCTTGCCGCACAAGCAAAGCGACGACTCCTGCTAAAGGGCACTGGGCTCCGTCCTGCTCTGCCGCGCCGCAGCCCAGCCACCTTGCACTTTACGATTCGCCCTAGCGAGCCTGTGCCAGGCTCAATAGGATGGTTCGATATGCCGAGGCTTCATGGCCCCGATGATGACCCCGCTCTCCGTCCAGTTCACGCTTGAGCAGCAGGCCTGGTTGGACCAGCTCACCCGCGGCGGTCTGCTGTCTCGCTCCTCGGTGATTCGGCTGATCGTGGCCGAGGCGATGGAACGCGACCAATTCACCAGCAAGCCCCGTAAGCGCCAGGGGCTCGATGGCCAGCGCTGAACCGGCTGCTCCTCCGGCGCAGGCCTGCATCGACCGCGCCGCCGCCCAGCAGTTTCTCTCCCTGCTGGGCAAAGATTCCGCCAGCGCCCGGCTACGGGCCTTTCCCCATCGCGCCAACCCCGCCAAGGGGGTGATCGGCGCCCGCAAGGGTCCGTTCGATCTGGCCGTTGCCGAGCAATGGCAGCGGGAGGGGAGGGGTGTCTACCTGGTGATCAACGACGGCGGTGACCGCAAAAGCGAGATCACGGCCTGCCGGGCGTTCTTCGTGGAGTGGGACGACCGACCCATCGCCTGGCAGCTGACGGCCTGGCGGGAGCTGGGGCTGCCGGAGCCCTCGCTGATCGTGCTCAGCGGCGGCAAGTCGGCGCACTGCTACTGGCTGCTGGAGCAGCCCATCCCACCGCAGGAGTGGGCGCCGCTGCAGGCCGAGCTGATCGCCTATGCCGGCGGCGATCCCCACTGCAAGGACGCCTCGCGGGTGATGCGGTTGCCGGGCTGCTGGTACATCGATGCAGGCGGTGAGCCCACCGCTCTGGTGGAGCTGGTGCATGTGAGCGGTCAGCGCTACTCGGCAGAGGACATTGCCCTGGCGCTGCTCCCTGATGAGTTCGCCGAACCCGTTGCAGACCCCGCGCCGCAACCAGGAATCCCCCTAGAGCATCAAGGACTGGACTCGGCCACCGGCATCCCGCTGCCGAACCTTTACGACGAGGACTTCGGGCCGCCCCGCCCGCTGGAGGAGATCCGCAACGCCCTGGCTGCCATCCCCAGGCGCGTTGCTGGCAGCAACACCTACGGCGATTACCGCAACATCCTCTGGGGCCTGATGCCGGCCTGCGAGCAGGCCGGCCATGACCGCGAGCTAGCGATCGCTTTGATGGAGGCCCACAGCCCCTCAGCCAGCTGCGGCTGGGACATCCGCCAGGTGGCCAGCTCCGGCGGCGAGCAGATCAGCGCCGCCACCTTCTGGTTCCATGCCCGCCAGCACGGCTGGCTGCCGCCGGCACCTGTCCACAACCCCAGGCCTCCCGGAGTGCAGAGCTCATGCAGCCACCGGAGCCAGGGCGACGCCAGCGGGCGCCATCCCGGCGGCAAGAGCAGCGACCGCAACAACAGCAGCAGCAGTAACCCCAGGGGGACCAAGGCATCTGCGCCTGGAGCTGGTCCTCAGCGCTTCTCGCCTCGGCCCGACAGCCGGGTGCGCTGGGGAAAGGTGCACCTGCCGATCCCACGGCGGCTGCAGGCGCTGGAGCACTGCATCCGCTCCTTGGTGGCCCGGGAGCGCAACAGCCTTTGGCGTTACGCCCGCGTGCGCGAGGCCCATGCCGCCCTGCAACTCAAGACCGCCCTGCGGCTGCAGGAAATCAGCCAGCTCACCCTCGAGGCCCTCGACATGCGCAACGGCAACCGCTTCCGCGCCCTTACAGAAGACGAACGCTCTGCCATGCCCCCACCGGCGGTGCAGTGGGAAATCCCGCTCTGCATCCCAAAGCAGGACCTGACGATCGTGGGCGGTCGGGCCAAGGTGGGCAAGACCAGGCTGGTGCACGCCCTCGCCCGCTGCCTGCTCTGCGCTGAGGACTTTCTTGGTTTCGGGGCGCCGGAGTTGCCAAGGCCGGTGATCCTGGTGACAGATGACCAGGGCGACGGCGACACCGCCCAGATGCTGCAGCAGCTGGGGATCTGGGATCACCCGTTGCTGCTCTGGTCACGCAGGTTCAGGGTCACCGAGGCCAACCTCGATGCCCTGCTGGCCTGCCTGGCCGAACACCCTGGCGCGGTGGTGATCCTCGACTCGTTGCGCTCGATCACCCGCAGCTGCTGCTTTGGCGAGAACGACCCGGAGATGGGCTCGCTGATCTACGACCTCAAGCACCAGGTCATCGACGCCGGCGGCACCCTGCTGCTCATCCACCACTGCAACAAGGCCAACGACACCACCGGCACCGAGGCCCTCTCGGGCCACAACGCCATCGCCGGTGCGGCCAACACGATCCTCACCCTGCACTACCTGGCCAAGGGCAACCGGCTGATCAAGGACTCGCCCCAGCGACGCCTGGTGCGCGAGGCCCGTTCCGGTCCGCCAGCGGATCTGGTGATGGCGATTGACGGCAACAGCGGAACCTTCTCAAGGCTCGGCACCTACGACGACCTGCAGGTGCAGCAGGAGCAGGAGAGCGATCTTGATCGCGCCAGCCAGCGGGTCCGTAAAGCGAATGAGAAGCAGCAAGAGGCCTTGCGTTACCTCCAGGCACTGCATGCCAATGGACTTGCTGGTGTGGGACTGCTGGAGCTGGTGCAGGCGATCGGCGCAGCGCCTGCAGAAGCGCGCCTTAAACGGGATCTGGAGGGAGAGACGCTGAGCACCTACAACGCCCTCGGCCGTTTCCTCAGCCACCTGGACGGCCTGGTCATGGCCACCCGGGTGGGCACCAGCGGCCAGAGCTACTACCTGCGCTACGGACTAAGCGACGCAGGCGCGGAATGGCTGGCGCGTGAGTTCGATCTGTAGGGGTGCTTCTTTGAATTCTTTGCACTCTCCTGCCCCGCAACCGATCTGGCCGGTTCTGCGGCGTGAGATCGCCCCTGCATGCTTTCGATTCTTTGCTGCCATCCCACGGCCTGAGCAACGCAGCGCCTTTTGTCCCGACGCTCACCAGAACAGGGCTGAATTCATCGTTTTCTTTTCCCTCCACTGCGCTGCAGGCGGTCTCAGTGATTTTTGGGGTGTGATTTCTTGGCCATTCTTTGTGTTCTTTCAGGGGCTTGGTCTGTGGCCTCCTGGGGGCCAAAGAATGTCCAAGAATCGAAAGAATGCGCCGAGCCCAGACCACCCCAGATCCACTGCGCCAGAAGCGAATACAAAGAAAAGAACGAATTTAGTGTTTCATGTGAGGCTGTGGTGATCTGGTGTCCTCTCACCACAACCAGCTCTGCCATCGCTGCCCCCAGCGATTGGCTGCCACCGATCCGAGGCCTGCGGCGTACAGATCCAGAGCACCGCTACTGGCTGGGGGACCATCTGTTTCCGGTGTCGATCACCAGCGTTATCGGCTCGGCTAAGAGCGAGTGGGCGATGGCCCGCATCGAGGCCACCCGCCACCAGTGGGAACCCCGCGGTCACACCGTGCATCAGGCCCTGGAGTCCCTGCTCAAGGCCTGCTTTCATCCTCTGCCCCAGCTTCGCCACCAGGCCGGCCAGCACCTGCAGGATCTGCGGGCCTCTGACTACGGCGACTGGATCGAGCCGTTGCTGGCCCACCCCCATTGGCAGGAGGTGACGGTGATCGCCTCGGAGCGGCCCACCTGCTGCCTGATCCGCAACCTGGCCGGCATGTCCGCCGACAATGAAGTTGGCCGGTCGGCGACAAGCTCGTTGGCCGGTGGGGTGAGTGCTGGAGACCCTGGTGCCGATGCGCAGGGACCAGGTGATGCCGGCACCACTGACAAGCCACCAACGCAATCTGTTCATGACGAAACGACGAGGCGGCAGCAGCCAGGAGGCTGCTGCCGCGGCGGCGGGCATCTCAGTGCGCAGTGCTCGCCGGATTGAATGCAATCAGCTGCAGCCGCGGGCGAACCAGCCCCGTGGCCGCACCCGCCCCGATCCGCTGGTAGGGGTATGGGAGGAGGAGCTGGTGCCGTTGCTGCAGCGCTCACCCGCGCTGACGCCGATCACGCTCCTGGAGCATCTGCAGCAGCAGAAACCTGATGTGGACTGGATTCCGCTACAGCGCACCCTGCAGCGCCGGGTGCGGGAGTGGAAGGCACTGCACGGCCCGGCGCCGGAGGTGATCTTCCCTTTGAGCTATGAGCCTGGCGAAATTGCCTTCTGTGACTTCACCCAGCTCAAGGGGGTGGAGGTGACGATCGCCGGCCAGGTGTTCCCCCATCTGCTGTTCCACTACCGCCTGGCCTGGAGCGGCTGGAGCTATGCGCAGGTGGTCCAGGGCGGCGAGAGTTTTGCAGCCCTCTCCGAGGGTCTGCAGAACGCTCTGGCTGCCTGCGGCGGGGTGCCAGGTGAACTGCGCATCGACCGGTTATCAGCAGCGTGCCGTAACCGCAACGGCAGTTTCAGCTCCGACATCACCCGCCGTTATCACGCCCTCTGCAGCCACTACAGCCTGGCCTACAGCCGCAACAACCTGGGGGTGGCGCATGAGAACGGCCGTGTGGAGAGTCCCCATGGCCATCTCAAGCGGCGGATCGAGCAGGCGTTGCTGCTGCGCGGCAGCAGTGATTTCGAGTCGCTGGCTGAATACCAGGCTTTTCTGGCCGCGGTGATTGACCAGTACAACAGGCCGCGCCTGATCCGGCTGGAGCAGGAGCAGGCGGCGCTGCGGCCACTACCGCGGTTTCGTTTTGCCGACTACGACATTGAACAGCTCACGGTGCGGCGCACCAGCACGATCGAGGTACGCAGAGTCGTGTATTCGGTGCCGCCGCGGCTGATCGACCAGCGGCTGACGGTGCGGATCTTCCACGACCGGCTGCAGCTGCTTCTGGGCCGGCAGATCGCCTGCGAACTGGAGCGGCGCCACGGCGGTGTCGAGCGTCATGGGCGGGCGTGGAGCATCGATCTGGAGCACCTGATCGATGCGCTCAGGCGAAAACCCCGGGCATTGCTGCACTGCAGTTACCAGCGGGAGCTGTTCCCCGATGAGCGCTGGTGGCAGCTGTGGCAGCAGCTGCGCAATGGCGGTGACCGTGACGCCGCCGCCCGATTGATGGTCGAGGCGCTGTATGTGGGCTGCCGCCTGGCGGGCTACGAGCCAGTGCTGGGTTGGCTCGAGAAGGCCCATCAACGGCAAGGGCTGTCGCTGGCGGCGCTGCAGCAACGCTTCCGGCTGCCGCCCCATCGCCCCCACCCACCGCAACGCATTCCCCAACACAGCCTGCAGAGCTATGACGACCTCCTTGCCCTCCATCCCGCGGCCCCAGGCGGCGGAAGCCGCCCTGCCGATCCTGCTGCGACAGCTGCGGTTGGCATGGATCCGCTGCCACTGGCAGAGCATCGCCTCGCAGGCTGAGGGCGAGGGCTGGAGCCCCAGTCAGTTTCTCTATGCCCTGTGCGAGCAGGAAATGGAGCAACGCCAGCAGGCCCGCCAGCACCGGCTGCTGCGCGCGGCCCAGCTGCCCTGGAGCAAAGCGCTGGCGGACTACGACCATGGCGGCCGGATCGAGGCGCACCGATGGCAGGAACTGGAGGCCTTGAGCCGCCAGAGCGAGTGGCTGCAGCGGGGCGAGAACGTGCTGCTGTTCGGCCCCAGCGGTGTGGGCAAGACGCACCTGGCGGTCGGCATCGCCTTGGCGCAGATCGGCCTGGATCAGGCCTGCCGCTTCTATCCCGCCACGAGCCTGGTGCAGGAGCTGCAGAAGGCCCGCGCCGAATACAACCTGCCGGCAGCGCTGGAGCGGCTGGATCGCTACCCGCTGCTGCTGATCGATGACATTGGCTATGTGCGGCGGGATGAACAGGAGAGCAGCGTGCTGTTTGAGCTGATCTGCCACCGCTACGAGCGCCGATCGCTGCTGATCACCGCCAATCAGCCGTTCACCGCCTGGGATGAGATCTTCCCCAGCAGCTCAATGACCGTGGCGGCGGTGGACCGGCTGGTGCACCACTGCCACATCGTCGAGATCAGCGGCGACAGCCACCGCCGCGCCCAAGCAAGCCGGCGCAGCGGCAGCAAATAGCCACAGCAGCCGTAGAGAAGCGGAGAACAGCCCGGGAGATTGTCGTCCGGCGACAACCTGGTGCCGATGGTGCCAGACCCCGGCGGGGAGCTCCGCGCTGCCGGCGGACTGTGCGGTCCGCCGGCTCGTGCGCTCCAGGGCAAGGTTCAGCGGAGGTCTCGGCGCCTAACCGGCCAACGTGGTTGTCGCCTGGTGCCGATCAGAGGAAGTCAGTGCTGGCAATGGCTCTGAGCGATGGATGGCTCAGTATTCGTGTCGCCTCCAGCGTCATCGCCCCCCAGTTGTCGCCGGCGACAACTGGGGGGCGATCAGTTCCCCTCACCGGCCAACTTGATTGACGCCAATCGGCCAAGGGGGTTGACGCGGGACACCTGATTCACCAACCAGCCCATGGCGCTGCGCTCATCGCTCGTACCCTTCGCCAACAGCAGTTGCAGATGTTGGCGCTCCAATCCCCCCCTCTGCCAAGTAGACGGGGCGATCACGGCGGCCAGATCAGGCCGCAGCCCGGCTACGGTGAAACCCAGGCAGTAGCGAGACGCCCTCTGGGCTGCTTTCGCCAATGGACTGACCCTGCTTCCCTGCAGGGATCCAGGAACCGGCAGCGCTAATGGGGAACGGCAAACCAGAGTCTTCACGGGCATTCTCCCAAAAAAATCTCCCGAGAAGAACCGGAATCTATGCACTCACTCAATAGATCGAGAGGGCTTCATTCGCCACCTCCGCCCTGGCAGCGGAGCCTATGCTGGGTAATTGGGAATTTAGGAAAGTGAATAAGGAAGAAATCTTGCACGATTACAAGCAAAAGCCTGGTGCGTTCATCCCTGAATTTGTCGCCTTGGATGATCTCGCGGAGATTTATCTAAACAACCCTGGCTTCCACTCAAGCTTCGAGGACTTTATGGATGAATGGCAAGAAGAGGACAATGCTGTAGAATGCGAGTTCTAAGCGAGAATTGATTCCATTTGGATATCCCTCCTCAAGAACTTAGCCCAAAGTGGTTTAAAAGTCACCTGCTTGACCGCTCGGTTGAGCTCCAAGAGCTTTATGAGTTGCCTCAAGGGCAGCTAGATCTTGTAATGGCAGAGGCTGCCGAGGTCAGGACTGATGTAGTCAATCGCGACCGCAACCATGGCAGGTGGTGTACCGCTGGCTATTTCCTGGAACTTGCGAAGATCATTAGTGAACGGCGATTCGCTCAGCTTGATCGCAAGTAAGGCTGCACGGCAGAAGAAAAAAGATCACACAGTCTTTTTTGACTATGGATGCCATCGAGTTGGCAGTTGTGCATGTGTGCCCTGAATTGTCGCTAGCGCTGGCAGCATCACTAATTAGCAAAGGCTCTGCATCGATCGCCAGCAGAGCCGCCTCGGCAACAGGTATTGGCAGCGCCGCGACGGGCTGCCACTCCCACTGACAGCCGAGACGGGTCATGGCCACAAGCACCACATCCTCCAGCACCAACATCAACACTTCCCGCAGCGCGGGTGAAGGCAACGAGCTGCTGGACCTCCGCGACACGGACGCCAATGAGCAGGACAGTTCTTCTGATGACAACGGTGGCAGCACCGACGACCCTGCTCCCAGCGGCCACGACCTAGCCGCCCAAGGCAAGGACGGCCTCAGCGAGGCCCTCAAGGCCGAACGGCGCCGCACCAACCACCTTGAAAAAGAACTGCGTGGCGTACGGCAGCAGCTGACCCGCTTCTCCGAGATCAACCCGGAGGAATACTCCCGCCTGCAGGAGGCAGAACGGCAGAAGCAACTGCTGGAGCAGCAGGTGGAGCTACGCGAACGCCAGATGGAAGAAGCCTCTGCCAAGAAGGTGGCAACCGTTGCGGCTGAGCGCGATGGTGCCCAGGCATTGGTGCTGGCCTTGCGCAAGGAACGGCTGCTGGAGCGCGCTTTCTCAGAAGCCGAGGGCCGCACCGGCGGCGACGGGCGCGGCACCTTCTTTGATGTCTTTAAGGGGCAGCTGGGCGAGAGCTTTCGTCTCAGTGCCGGCAAGGACGGCATCGATGTGCTGGAACCACTGGACAGCCAGGGCCAGCCTCTGCTGGGCGATGACGGGCGGCCATTGAGCACCGCTGACTTCCTCGATCAGCTGCGCATTCATCCCGTCTACGGCTTCTTGTTCCAACAGCGCGGCGCCATGGGCGCAAGTGCCATCACCAGCACCCCGGGGCTGGGAACCGCTGCAACGGCCGGTGCCTTTGGCGAGGTGCTCAACCCCCAGGCGATGAGCGCCAGTGAGCTCTACCGGGCTGGTTTTGTGACCAACGGCCGCAGCCCACGCCGCTGAGCACAGCAGTCCAGCCGATGGCCAGCCGCTACTACCTGGTGTTCTGGAGCCGCCGCTCGACAGCCACCGTGGTGCCGGCGGCCACAGCTGCCCAGGCCCGTACTAGAGCCCGTGGCCGCCATAAAGCGGGCTACGGCACCCTGCTCTCAGCCCGTCACGCCAACGAAGCTGACAGTCGCTTGATTCGTAAAGGAGTATGGGTGCAGCGCCGCAAGGACGGCAGTAGCCCCCAGTTCGGCAGCGCTGCTGCACGAACAGCGGCCAGACGCCAGCGCAGCCGCTACCGCCACTGGTTGTGAGCACGCTTATCGGTGCGACGCTGCGACGACACCCCGCAATCCCGAGCAGGCGGGAGTGGGTGGAGAGGAGTCGGAAGCAGGAGACCTGGAACTGCCTGCCCCTATGGCTAGGCCGTTGACCAGTAGTGCCGAGACTTGTGTTTTTCAACCAGGCCGCGTCATCCTGAGGGTCGAGGTATTGCCATGACCACAGCTCCAGCCGCAACGATCAGCGAAATCCAGCTGCAGCAGATGGCAGCTGAAATCCGGGATGAGATTCCTGGCGCTGAAGTGCGGTTGTTTGGCTCCCACGCCCGGGGTGATGCGCGCCCTGATTCCGACATCGACCTGCTGATCACCGCCAGCGACAGCTGGCTACAGCAGCACAACCGCTTTGACACCCTCGGCAAGCTCTGGCGCCGGCTCGCCCACAACCGCATCCCCATTGACCTCTTGCTTTATTCCCAGAGCCAGGTGGCCGAGCGGCGCCAATGGCTCAGCCACGTGATCTCGAGGGCCTACCGAGAAGGACGGCTGCTGCATGACCAACCCTGAGGCCCAGGCCCTGCTGCGTATCGCTCGCCGCGATCTCAAAGCAGCCGAGGTTCTGCAGATCCCGTCCATCGATGAATCCAGCTGGGGCTTTCAGATTCAGCAGGCGGTGGAAAAGGCCCTGAAGGCCTGGTTGTTTAGCCTTGGCGAGGAGCCACCGCTGATCCATAACCTCACGGCCCTGCTGCAGCGGGTCGCCGATGCTGGCGGTGATGTTGAGCCCTTCCTGGCCCTGGAAGCGTTCACCGTCTTTGCCGTCCAGTTCCGTTACGACGCTGAGCCAGAGCCGATGGAACTGGACCGCAGGGACTGGCAACAGCGGGCTGTGGAGCTGGTCGATCACGTCGAGCTGATTGTGCGCAGAGGCTGCTGATTCACCAGCTGGGCGCTGCCAGTGGGTGATGAAAAGGGGGCCGATCAGGCCCCCTATGGGGCATCAGATCACCGAGACGGTGCAGCCCTTGGTGCCTTGCATCGCCTTGGCGATCGAGAAGGCCTTTTCAGCCGGAACAAAGCGCATCTTTTTGACGGGCTTGCCGCGACGACCAAAGAACTGCTGCTCGCAGGGATGGGCACCGCCTTTGATGCCTTCTGGATAGAAGTGCACCACCACGCGGCGGATTTCACAGCAGGGGAAAGAAATGACGGCCATGGGATTGGCGCGAGGGACCCAACCGATCCGCCCGACGTGCGCTGGGGAAGGCAGGGGCGGCGGCACGCCGCTTGCGTAGCCCTTGCCAATACAAGCCGTTCGGGCACGGTGCTGGGGTCCCTCGCTCCAACCCATCCGGTCAGCTCGGCACTGCTACTGAGCGCCTGCAGTGGTGCCTCTGCCGTTGGCTGGCATCAAAAAAGCTTGTTCGCCGACAATGAAGTTGGCCGGTCACAGCGAAACGCCTCAGGGCAGGCACGTAGATCTGGGCACCGTTACGCCTGTGGCTCGATCCGCTGGGGCTTTTGGGCGGTGTCGATCAGCAAGCTGTGCAGCAGCTCCTTGCTGCAGATCAGCAGGTGGGCCATCCAGCTTCCCGTCAGCTTTGGTTCGGCTACCGGGTCACCGCTGCAGCGGCGGATGACCTGCTTGATCTCGAGCAGTTCGCGGTCGATGTGGCGCACCATCGCTTCTGTGCTCTCACTTGGTGTTGCTGGCGGTGGCATCTCCATTCCGGCCACTCTGCTGCAGAAGTCGGGTGCCGGTGGGGCTGTCAAGCTCTCAACTGGAGGTCCTCTGGCGCTCCCAGGACAACCGTTGGGCTGCTGCTCAGCTGTTCTTGCTGCCTACCCCCGGGACACGGCGGAAGATTCCATCGAGATAGTGGCGCACAACCACTGGCTGCTTGCAGCCCTGCTGAAACAGGAAGCTCGCAACGGCTGCCTGCATCAATCGGTACTGGTCCATATCCTGCCGAGACCTGATGAACATCAGCATCGCCTCATAGAGATCCTCAGGAAACTGGTTTTCCACACTCACGTGGGCCGCCATCGCATCCGGGATCTCAGCCATGGCGTCGTCAACCTTCTCAACCCATCCATCACCCCACGGCATCCTCCCGCCCGTCAAAGGCAGGTCCTATTGCGGGACTCTGTCGGGTAATTGCAAGACCCATTGCTATGACGGGCAAGGCGTTCATGGTGAACACGCTGAGCCTGGAGCGACTGCCGCAGCCCTGCTGCTGTCAAGGCTCGCTGCGTTTTCCCACGGCAGGTGCTGGGAGCTTGCGCTCGGCATGAGTCTTGGCTGAAACGACTGGGGAATAGCTGGGGAGAACTCCTGCTCCAGGCAGCGAAACTCGCTCTTTACTGCTGCTGATCAATCGGCGCTACTAGCCCCAATAATCGCGATGTGTCGCTTGATAGCCCCTTCCTTGACTTGACGGATCGGGCCATCGCGGTCCGAGCGAAATGCCACCTGCGCCTTGGGCATGCGCTCAAGCAGCGCCTTCAGCAATTGATCCAGGAGCTTCTGGCTCTGGGGTGCTCCAGCACCCATCCCTTCCCGGCTGGTGACCAAGATGCCCAGGGCATCGCCGCCTTGAAGCTCCAGCAGCAATTTCACTGGCATTCCTGCCGAGACAAGGTCTATCGAGACATTGCGCCGATCCAGCCAGGTCAGCGCCCCGCCCCATAGCTGGGCAATCTGCTCAAGCTCACCGCGCAGCTCACTGCCAGCAGCAACAGGGGTGATCAGCGCCTCAAAGCGGGCCATGGCTACATCTGTTCCCCGCCACTTTGGCGGGGAGTGGCGGCACTGATGCCGATCGCAAGGCCATCGCCATCAGTTGATAAGTGCCGTGGCTCCCAGCTGGCTGATTGCACCAAACAAGGCCAGCAGAAGCCGCTTTCGTTGCGGCAGGCTGAACCCATGCCCTGGACGCCCCACGCCGACTGGATTTTCACGGTGGTGAGCACCAGCAGCATCCTGCTGATTGTTTGGCTGGTGCTGCGTCCCAGGCCGTAACGGTTGGCTGGGGTGGGGTCTGAGCTGCTCTGGCTCAAGACGGCGGCCCCACCCTGGAAATGGCCGCTCCCCCCAACAGCGCCAGCAGCAGGTTGAGGGTGGAATCAAAGCCGCTCTGCAGCTGCTGCAAAGTGCCTGGGCACACTTGGCCGACGGCCCGGCCAGCCATGGATCGCTGGCCGCAGATTCCGGCAGCCAGCCCGTAGACCAGCAGCTGCGCTGCGATCACCACCGCCAGGGTCTTCAAGACAAAACGCTCACGATCAAACGGTTGCTTGGGACCTTGCGGCCCTGGCGGCAGGGGTGTGAGCGGCTGCGGTGCTTCTGCCATGGTCAGCAGCTCAGGGATGACAGCTGAGCAGCCAGCCGGTGCCGGGGCCATCGGCCTCCCAGCGGGGTAGCCAGTTTTTCCAGCTGTAGTGTTGGCCGGCGCCGTTGGTGTTGCTCGTGTAGCCACCAGGCACGAGGTCGGCTTCCCCATTGGGGTCGTTGTGGATCGCGACCGCCTCGGTGAAACCGATCACCACACTCCAGTGGCCGCCACCAGAAGGTGCCGAGACCGAACCGTGATGCAGCCAGCCCACCGCCACCGGTCGGCCCAGGTTGATCTGCTCCTCCAGATCGCTGCGGTCGCCATTGGTGGCGAAATTCGCCGTCAGCCCCAGGGAGCGCAATGCGGCCAGTTGGGCCTGGGCATCGGTGCTGTCGCCATAACGGGCACGGATGACGTTGTAGGCGTCGTCGCCTGTGACCTTGCCCCAGTAGCGGGCGAGCATGGCGCAGCTGCTGGAGAAGCACTCGCGGTAGCCGGTGCCTGAGGCGTTGTCGTTCTGGTTCTCCCAGGCCACCGGCAGGGGATTGGCATGCGCCGCTGCTGGGGGAGCCGGTGGGGCCGAGGAGAAGGTCTGCCGCCAGGGTGTCGCCTCGGTGAGGACCTCCGGGTCAGCGCTGATCACGGCGAGCCGCAACTGCTCGATGCCCTCCAGCTGCTGGGGCTGAGCCTTCCAGTTGTCCCAGAACTGACGCCAGCGCTCAGCTGTGAACGGCGCCTGGGCGGCGGGGGAAGAGTCAGTCCCTACAGCTGGGGTGGTGGACATGGCAACAGGGCAGACATCTGCTGTTGCCGAACTGGTTGATCAGCGAAACGGACCAGTCCCATTCAGTGCTGGCAATCAAGCCGTGCCGAGCCTGAGCAACGCGCCTGAAGTGAATACACAAACCATGCATAATCTGCATAGACATCACAACTGTCCATCCATGAGTAGGATCCGCAAATTGGATAACGCCTATGAGATCAAGGGACCTTGCCACTAGCTTTTTGGCGACCGTGCTGAGCCTCACCGCAGCACAAGCCCAGAGTTTTCGCTCAACAAGCCTTGATTACAATATTGTCGCGCTGAAAGAATCCCGCAGCTTGGCTGCGCTTTGCGTTAAAGATCCTCAGATAAAGGAGTGTCACTTCGCGATTGGGGAATGGAAGCCAGAGGAACTTGAGCGGGTCAAGCTTGAGGTTCCAATATGCTTTGATCAATGCATGCTTGATGTGTTTGGATTTTACAAGGATCCGGAGACATCACGCGAGATACCAGCTGTTCGAACCAAGGATTTTGATAGCTCTGCACCCAGCCGAGGCTTTGAAGCCGTCTTCTATCCCGTTGCCCTCCGGCTCTTTCGCTACGAGGGTTGTGCTGGTTGTGCATTGATCTACCAATATCCCACCAAAGTCACAGCGCAGATCAACGGCCAGTCCTATGGACTGCCAATTCTTGCTCGAGGTGGTTATTATATTCCAAGCGGCCTGAGGAGGGCCATTATCAACGCACCCTCATCTCCACTCACCTTGCGGGCAACAACCAGCGAGGGTGACTTCATGGTCAACATTTCAACCAAAGCCGTGGGTGAATACGCCAAGATGCTTCGCCTGCTTCAGTATGATCAAGTTCTCTAAATCATGAAAAACGCATTTACTAAAATTGCTATCGGCCTTGCCCTGTCAGCTGTTGGCGGGCCAAGTCTTGCTCAAATCGGCAATGTAGGCAACGCGACAGGCACACCTGCCCAGAATGTCTTCTGTGAGAAAAGTCTCAAGTCAACAGTCACTCGTGTCAGCAAGACTGTGTTGCCAAGTGGCTACAGTGATCTTAAAGACGTCCAGCTGAACTCTGACTTTCGGTTCCCCAAAAACGACCTCCCCTTTTCGCAGGCGCTTGCCCTGAATGATCCGGTAACTGGTCAGTCAGTTGGGGTTTATGATCAGAACTTTGTGCCGGGTGGCTCTAAGGTATTTTCATCATGGGGTCGCTTTGGGATAACCATATGGGGGTATTGGCTGCTGAGTACGGGCGGCGGGTTTAGCGAAAAAGTTGCCACATTTGTGCCTTTCGAGGCAGACATTCTTTGGATCTCTGATGGCGATAGCTTTCTGATCATCAAAGGTTGCAATGGTCGATTTACGGTGACAAGCGAAGTCGCCGCTGCCCTGCGTAACTACCCGGCAGGCAAGAACGGCTACATCCGCTTCTCCACTGAGGGAACAGGGAGTGCGGTGCTCTCTGAGATTGGCAAAGACACCGTAGCGGCATGGAAAAAGGTCTACGCAAACTGGTCTCCAGAAGCCCCCCCGAAGATTGAATCTCTAGGCTTCTAGCAGTTGCGATCCAGTCCTGTCCTTGCTCTCAATCACTGAGCAGGGGCGGGTACTTACTATTGAACGTCCACCCCTGCTGCCATGGGAATCCTGCTGCTGGTCGTTGGTTTTGCCTGGTGCGGCAGTTGCCTGCTCAAGGCTTTGCTCGCGTCCAGCCAGCCAGTGACCAGGGCTGCTCTACCTGCCGGCAAGACGCGCCAGATCGATGGGGTAACCACTGAGAACGTCGTCCAGAAGCTTTCGGCCGACGCCGATTCCCTATCAGCGACTGAGCGGTTGGCGATTGATCGGGCACTGCTGCTCAGTGACGCCATCAACCAGTCCTTCCTGGTGCTGGATCAGTGCCGTGATCTCGATGGCCGTATCGCCCAGTTGGGGATGATCCGCGACAACCTCCAGCAGCTACGCGAGCTCTGCAAGCAGAACGCCTGCCTGACAGTGAACCTCGACCAGATCCAGAGTGAATTCGAACGTCGGATTCGTAGCGGCCTGCCGCCCCAGCTGACCAACAGCTGAGCCAGCCGCTATCGGCCCCGATGGCCCAGCTCGGCAATAGCCCCTGACCTCCCTGGGGCGCTGCCCCCTGAGCCATGGGCCTCACCCTGATCGAGGCAGCCAAATACGAAAACCGGCTCGAGCACCTCGCTGTGCTCAAGACGTTTTCAGAGGGCGAACTGCTCGCCCGGTTGCCGTTCATGAACATCGCCGGCAGCGGCCTCTTCTATTCCGCTGAGCAGGAACTGCCCTCGGTGGGCTTCCGCGCCGTCAATGAGGGCTACACCCAGAGCTACGGCGTTGTGGACCAGCGCGCAGAAGCGGTGCACCTCTTTGGCGGTGACGTGGATGTGGACCGCTCGATCGTGGATCTGATGGGCCCTGAGGCCCGTGCCAGCCAGATCGAGATGAAGGTGCGCTCCATGCGGCTCACCTTGGAGGCGACCGTGATCAACGGTGACACCGCTGCCAACCCGCGGGCCTTTGACGGTCTGAGCAAGCGCCTGCCGCCCGGTGACACCATGGCGATCGACAACAGCGCTGGCGCCGGATCTGCTGGTGCTCCGCTCGATTTCGATCGGCTCGATGAGCTGATCGATTCGGTGAATGCCTACGGCGGCAGCAAGGTGCTGGTGATGAGCAAGGCGATGCGCCGCCAGCTCAATGCCCTGGCCCGCAGCACCATGGGCGGCGGCGTGTACCAGACCAGCACCAACTCCTACGGGATGACGGTGCACCGTTACCAGGACTGCGACATCCTCACGGTGGACCGCGATGCCCAGGGCGTCGAGGTGATGGGTTACGACGAGGCGGCCGGCACCAGCTCGATCTACTGCTGCACCTTTGGTGATCAGGGCGTCACCGGTCTGCAGGGCCCGTTCCAGGGCCGGTATGGGATTTCGGTGCGGGACCTCGGTGAGGTGCCTGATGCACCTGTTTTCCGCACCCGCGTCGATTGGTACGTGGGCTTTGCCGTGCTGCATCCGCGTGCAAGCGGCCGTCTGTTCAACATCACCCCCGCTGGAGCCTGAGGAGGACAACCATGACCTACGGAAACGGCAACCCGTTGCTGGATGCGGAGACCACCCTGGTGGGCTGGACCAACCGCAGCGCTATCCGCAATAGCGAGCACACCTTCCTCTCAGGGGAGGAGGTGCTGCTGAACACCAAGCTCGATGCTGCATCGCGGTTCTCGCTGGTGGTGTCCCACCCTGGCGCCGATAGCCCGGTGGAGGTGGAGCTACTGCTGGCCCCGGTGCTGCGTGATGGCACCACCGGCAACTGGATCAGCGCTGCCACCGTCGCCCTGCCGGCAGAGGGCGGCCGGGTGGAGGCCTTCCTCAGCGGTCGTGACCTGCAGCTCAATGCCGCTGATCTGGCGGATGTGGATCTGCCGGCGGTCTGCTTTGCCAAGGCACTCGTCTCCCCCGCCACACCGGAGGGGATGCACGTGGGCCTGACCGCCACCATCCCCGCCTGATGGCCATGACGACTCTTGTTCGCCATGACCTCAGTGACCCCGCCACTCCCGAGGGGATGGTGCGGATCGTGCTGGGGGGCAGCTACCGGTTCATCTGGCCGGTGCATCTGGGCGGCTGGCAGAGCCTGGGCTGGCAACTGCAGGCGGCTGCTGGTCTACCGGCGCCGGAACCACGGCTGCCTGAGCTGGAGCTGGACCTCGAACTCGACCCAAATTTGCCTTCAGACCCAGACCCAGACCCAGATCCAGCCCCTGACCCAGAACTGGATATGGCAGTGCTGGACGTTCAGACATCACCTGCAGTGGACGAGAGCGACCCCAGTTCTGAACTTGACCCAGCCTTTGAACCGCAGGTGGGCCCTGACGCTGAAACAGCAGAGGTATTACCGGTGGAGAAGGCAAGCGACTTCCAGGCGATGACCAAGGCCCAGATCACTGAGTACTGCTCAAGTGTCTATGGGGTCGAGCTCGATGGCAGCCAGACCAAGGCGGAGCTGGTGGAGCAGGCCACCTCCCTGGAACTTCAGGCCGTGACAGCGATCGATGGGCCACACCCGGATGCGCTGTTGGATGACCCCCTGATCTGAGGAGGAGCACCGCATGTCGCTGACACAGCAGAGCGCACCGAAAGGTGCGACACGCACCCCAGCAATCAGCAGCAGCGGCATCAGCGCCCAGCTGGTCCGCCTGCTGCCGCCCTTGGGTTGCCCGGGTCAGCCGCTCTGGGTGCCGCCCAATGAGGTGCAGCGTTGGGAGCAGCTGGGTTTTGGCCGTGCGCCGATCCCCGCTGCCGACCTCGAGCTGAGCTGGCAGCCGGCTGGCCAGGAGTCAGGCGGCCTGATCCCGATTGAGCTGCTGCTCAACCCGCGCCTGACTCCCCCCAATGCGGTGACGCTGGACTGGGGTGATGGCCTTACCGAAACCCTGCCCTGGCCGGCAGCCGCTGACGGCAATGCTCGCTTGCGACACAGCTACGCAGGCCGCAGCGATTACACGCTCCAGGTTGAACTCAGCGGCAATGGCATCACGGCGTCCTTGCTGCTCAGCCTGGCGGGCTGTGTCCCGCGTCAACCCCCTTGGCCGATTGGCGTCAATCAAGTTGGCCGGTGAGGGGAACTGATCGCCCCCCAGTTGTCGCCGGCGACAACTGGGGGGCGATGACGCTGGAGGCGACACGAAAACTGAGCCACACATCAGTCCGAGCCATTGCCAGCACTGACTTCCTCTGATCGGCACCAGGCGACAACCACGTTGGCCGGTTAGGCGCCGAGACCTCTGCTGAGCCTTGCCCTGGAGCGCACGAGCCGGCGGACCGCACAGTCCGCCGGCAGCGCGGAGCTCCCCGCCGGGGTCTGGCACCATCGGCACCAGGTTGTCGCCGGACGACAATCTCCCGGGCTGTTCTCCGCTTCTCTACGGCTGCTGTGGCTATTTGCTGCCGCTGCGCCGGCTTGCTTGGGCGCGGCGGTGGCTGTCGCCGCTGATCTCGACGATGTGGCAGTGGTGCACCAGCCGGTCCACCGCCGCCACGGTCATTGAGCTGCTGGGGAAGATCTCATCCCAGGCGGTGAACGGCTGATTGGCGGTGATCAGCAGCGATCGGCGCTCGTAGCGGTGGCAGATCAGCTCAAACAGCACGCTGCTCTCCTGTTCATCCCGCCGCACATAGCCAATGTCATCGATCAGCAGCAGCGGGTAGCGATCCAGCCGCTCCAGCGCTGCCGGCAGGTTGTATTCGGCGCGGGCCTTCTGCAGCTCCTGCACCAGGCTCGTGGCGGGATAGAAGCGGCAGGCCTGATCCAGGCCGATCTGCGCCAAGGCGATGCCGACCGCCAGGTGCGTCTTGCCCACACCGCTGGGGCCGAACAGCAGCACGTTCTCGCCCCGCTGCAGCCACTCGCTCTGGCGGCTCAAGGCCTCCAGTTCCTGCCATCGGTGCGCCTCGATCCGGCCGCCATGGTCGTAGTCCGCCAGCGCTTTGCTCCAGGGCAGCTGGGCCGCGCGCAGCAGCCGGTGCTGGCGGGCCTGCTGGCGTTGCTCCATTTCCTGCTCGCACAGGGCATAGAGAAACTGACTGGGGCTCCAGCCCTCGCCCTCAGCCTGCGAGGCGATGCTCTGCCAGTGGCAGCGGATCCATGCCAACCGCAGCTGTCGCAGCAGGATCGGCAGGGCGGCTTCCGCCGCCTGGGGCCGCGGGATGGAGGGCAAGGAGGTCGTCATAGCTCTGCAGGCTGTGTTGGGGAATGCGTTGCGGTGGGTGGGGGCGATGGGGCGGCAGCCGGAAGCGTTGCTGCAGCGCCGCCAGCGACAGCCCTTGCCGTTGATGGGCCTTCTCGAGCCAACCCAGCACTGGCTCGTAGCCCGCCAGGCGGCAGCCCACATACAGCGCCTCGACCATCAATCGGGCGGCGGCGTCACGGTCACCGCCATTGCGCAGCTGCTGCCACAGCTGCCACCAGCGCTCATCGGGGAACAGCTCCCGCTGGTAACTGCAGTGCAGCAATGCCCGGGGTTTTCGCCTGAGCGCATCGATCAGGTGCTCCAGATCGATGCTCCACGCCCGCCCATGACGCTCGACACCGCCGTGGCGCCGCTCCAGTTCGCAGGCGATCTGCCGGCCCAGAAGCAGCTGCAGCCGGTCGTGGAAGATCCGCACCGTCAGCCGCTGGTCGATCAGCCGCGGCGGCACCGAATACACGACTCTGCGTACCTCGATCGTGCTGGTGCGCCGCACCGTGAGCTGTTCAATGTCGTAGTCGGCAAAACGAAACCGCGGTAGTGGCCGCAGCGCCGCCTGCTCCTGCTCCAGCCGGATCAGGCGCGGCCTGTTGTACTGGTCAATCACCGCGGCCAGAAAAGCCTGGTATTCAGCCAGCGACTCGAAATCACTGCTGCCGCGCAGCAGCAACGCCTGCTCGATCCGCCGCTTGAGATGGCCATGGGGACTCTCCACACGGCCGTTCTCATGCGCCACCCCCAGGTTGTTGCGGCTGTAGGCCAGGCTGTAGTGGCTGCAGAGGGCGTGATAACGGCGGGTGATGTCGGAGCTGAAACTGCCGTTGCGGTTACGGCACGCTGCTGATAACCGGTCGATGCGCAGTTCACCTGGCACCCCGCCGCAGGCAGCCAGAGCGTTCTGCAGACCCTCGGAGAGGGCTGCAAAACTCTCGCCGCCCTGGACCACCTGCGCATAGCTCCAGCCGCTCCAGGCCAGGCGGTAGTGGAACAGCAGATGGGGGAACACCTGGCCGGCGATCGTCACCTCCACCCCCTTGAGCTGGGTGAAGTCACAGAAGGCAATTTCGCCAGGCTCATAGCTCAAAGGGAAGATCACCTCCGGCGCCGGGCCGTGCAGTGCCTTCCACTCCCGCACCCGGCGCTGCAGGGTGCGCTGTAGCGGAATCCAGTCCACATCAGGTTTCTGCTGCTGCAGATGCTCCAGGAGCGTGATCGGCGTCAGCGCGGGTGAGCGCTGCAGCAACGGCACCAGCTCCTCCTCCCATACCCCTACCAGCGGATCGGGGCGGGTGCGGCCACGGGGCTGGTTCGCCCGCGGCTGCAGCTGATTGCATTCAATCCGGCGAGCACTGCGCACTGAGATGCCCGCCGCCGCGGCAGCAGCCTCCTGGCTGCTGCCGCCTCGTCGTTTCGTCATGAACAGATTGCGTTGGTGGCTTGTCAGTGGTGCCGGCATCACCTGGTCCCTGCGCATCGGCACCAGGGTCTCCAGCACTCACCCCACCGGCCAACGAGCTTGTCGCCGACCGGCCAACTTCATTGTCGGCGGACAGCTGACCTCGCTCACGGTGATCTCCATGGGGTGACGGTGCTACGGCGAGGCGATCGAGCTGTTCACCAGCAGCAGAAGCGAACCCTCCAGGACCATCAAGGTGTCTGCAGCACTCTGATCAGGGCTCCCCATGGCTCCAGACAAGGCCTGGCCCTCGGCCCTGCTCCTGGATCTGCAGGGGGTTCTGATCGAGGATCAGCGCGCCCTGCCGGGGGCGGTTGACACGGTGAACCTGGCCCGCCGCAGGGGGGTCGCCATCCGCTTTGTGACCAACACCGCCACCCGCCATCACGACGACCTGTTGCAGGATCTGCAGCAGCTGGGCTTGGCGGCGGAGCCCTCCGAACTGGCCACCGCTCCCCTGGCGGCCAGAAGCTGGCTGGAGCGAGAACACCGTCACCCCCTGGCCCTGGTGCATCCGGCGATTGCGCCGCTGTTCGCCGGCAGCAGTGGCGAGCCGCCGGATTGCGTTCTGCTGGGGGATGGCCGTGATCTGCTCAGCTACGCCAACCTCAACAGAGCTCTGGAGCTGCTGATGCAGGGGGCGCCGCTGATCGGCATCGGCCGCAACCGCCGCTTCCGGGAGGCGGGGCGCTGGATGTTGGATGCCGGGGCCTTCCTACAGGCCCTGGAGTACGGCGCCGATTGCACCGCTCTGGTGATGGGCAAGCCCTCGGCGGAGTTCTTCTCCGAGGTGGTGCGCTCACTGGGGCTGCCGGCCGATGCCTGCCTGATGGTGGGCGACGACGTGGAGGCCGATGTGTGCGGCGCCGCGGCCGCAGGTCTCAGGGCCTGGCTCGTTCAGACCGGCAAGTACCGCCCAGGCGACGAAGCTCAGTTGCCCAGGGGCTGCGCCGTCATCAGCGGCATCGGGGCCCTGCCGAAACAGCTCGGCTGGTGAAGGCACGACATCAGGAAGTGCTGCAAGAGAGCAGCACCGCTCAGGCCACCTCAGGCGCCCAGCCCTTCTGGCGGACCATGTCATTGGTCCAACCTTGGCAGCGGCTCGCTAGGTGCTCGCCGTGGACAATCAGGCCCTGGTGCAGCTGACAGGTCATCGCCGAGATGCAGTTCAACCCCGCGTGGTGGGGAAACTGTGACAGGTAATGCAGACCTCCTTGCGGCAGTATTTCCTGAGCAGCACGCTCTCATCGAGAAACGGCCACTCTTCAACTGGGGGTTCCAGTCGGGGCGCCAAGACCGCCGACAGGGGCAACGGGACACACATGAACCACTCCAGATGCGTACGCCTTTACTAGTACGGCTTCATTGGTCTGGTCACGGCTGCGCTTGGGGGTGGCCAGGCTGGCGCTGGCTGTGCTGACGACTCAGGCCAGTCGGTTTTCTGAGAGCTGGCGGAAGGCATCGTTCAGCAACACCACCTCGGACAACGACTGCTCCAGGACCGAGAAGCGCTGGGGATCGAACAGCTGATCGACATCGAAGTTGAGGATCGGCCGGATTCCCTCCGGGACGCTGAGGAAATCGTGCAGCTTGCGCAGCATCTCGCCGGCATTGTGGTTGGCCAACTGCAGCTTCTCCCGCTCCCCATTGAAGGCATCCAAGGCCTGCTGTAGCTGGGGGATGGCTCCTTCCAGCAACTCATTGCCCTTGGCTTTGGCCAGGGTGTCGATCACCGAGGAGCGCAGCCCATCGATCTTGCCCAGGGCTTTGTTGGTCCACGACCGCTCCCGCAGGCACTCCATCGCCACCTTGACGGCCTTGAACTCCACGGAGAGATCTTCCAACTGGGCGATGCCACCGCCGCTCAGCCAGTTGGCTACACCGCTGGCGGAGCGGAGCTGCATCCGCTCGGCCGGTGGGCTGAGGCTGATAAACACCTCCTCGGTGGTCAGCTTCTTGCTGTTGGAGGTAAGCGTGCGGCAGCGCACGTCAATCCGCGGGGTCTGCAAGTTGCCGGACAACTTGACCGACTGGATCACGCCAAAGCTTTCCTTGATGTGGCAAGGGGCCTGTCGAACGCGCCGATCCGCGGCTTCCACCAAGGCCTGGAGTTGCCGGTGGTTCTGCTGCAGCAGTGCATAGACCACAGCAACGGTGGCCAGGATCAAGAGCCCCGCCATCAGGAAGGCCTGCCAGTAGGCGAGCACAAAGCCCAGGGCCACCAGAGCCAGCAAGGTGCCGCAGCCTGTGGCGCATCCGTTGTTCTGCTGGGCCATCGACGAGCAGCATTGCGTTGGCGTTGCCGCCACTGCCATCAGCATCAGTCAGCCGCCATGCAGGCGCCACCGCCGCAGGTGCCAGCCATGCGGAACTCGCATGCCCAGCCGTTTTGGTGTTGCTTCCTGGCCCTCCGGTGGCTTTTGCTGGAGTGCCCGACCAGCCGCCATGAATCCGACTGAGGTTGTGGATGACCTCCCGGCGAGCTCTGACTCGGCCCTGGTGGCTGCTTCGCCGGAGTGCAAGGGAATCCGTGCCACCAGCGATTTTCCGCGCGATCTCAGTGGCCTTTCCCCGGAGCAAATCGCGCACACCTACAGCGCGATGCGCAACAGCCATGCCTCGCTGGCACGTGCCCGCGGCCAGCTGCAGCGCCGCTCCCGCGAGCTGCGCGAGGCCCGTGATCGCTTCCTGGCCACCCTCTATGGCTATGAGGAGCGACTGGTGGCCATCGGCAAGGAAAAAGCCGAGGCCCTTTCCCTGGCGCAGGAGCTGAACCGGGAACTGGAGCTCTTTGAAGGCAAGCAAGAGGCCCTCGATCGATTGCTCACCGACCTCGATGAGGCCAAGGAGCAGGCGGGCTTCTGGAGCATCCTGCGCATCACCGAACTGATCGCCAAGATGCGGGACCTGCTCCGCGGAGGAGCCTCCAGCAATGGCTGAATTAAGCGAGCGCTTTGCCGAGTTGATGGCCCGGCTGTCCAAAAGCGACGCCGAGTTGTTCCGCACCCTCGGAGAGCAGAACGCCAGCGTGCGACAGATAGTGGAGGACCTTACCGGCCCTGCGGCCGCTGCTGCGGGCACGGTCCCGCTAGCTACCACCGCGCTCGCGCCCCAGGCCCTGCTGGCTCCAGAGGCGTGCTCCCTCCACGCCTTGAAGACCCGATTCCGTCGGGTGGCCGATGCGCAGGTCTGGGCAGAAGAGCGCCTGGGCCCCGCTCCCAAGAAGCCCACCTGGGCGGAGCTGGAGCAGACTTTCCGCACCGGTGCCTGGCCCGTGAAGGCCAGCCGGCGCGCTTCCAGCACAGCAGGGCTCCAAGCCGCGCAGCTCGAAGAGCGGCTGCTACAGCGACTGAATCTGATGGAGCAAAAGTTGGTGCAGCGCATTGAAGGGCTCCAAGAGCTGATCCGTTCGCTGTTGGTCGGCTGATGACGGGGGCCGAGTCCTCACGCTTGGAGGTGCTGGGCCGTTTCCTGTTGCGCGGCCTGCGCGTTGGCGTCAGCACGGCGGCAATAGTGGAACTGCTGCGCAATGACTGGACCAGCGGCATCAGTGCAGGCGTGGCCTGGCTGGTGTTTCTGCAGGTGGAGCGGCGGCTGCCGCAACTCACCCCAGATCCCGAGGATGAATCCGCAGTTCGGCATAGCCGGTGGCCGGATCCAGCTGCCGGCAGAAGCGCCACTCCGGCAGCAGGCCAACCACGAGCTCAGCGGTGGTGCGCACCAGCGAGCCGGCGCAGAGATGGCCACCGATCACGGTGCCGCGGCTGTCGGCCACTGCCACATGTAGGTGAACCCCATCGGGCGAGAGCGTGCCCGCGAGGCTGAGGATCTCCAGGTCGCCCGTGATCGTGGTGCTCTTCTGCTGGCCGGCCAGCCGCAGCTGGAGCACCGACAAGCTGCCAACGGCGCTGATCACGCAGCCAGCCTGCTCCTGCTGCTGAGCCATCCAGGTTTCCAGCGCCAGGCGCAGGTCGTCGCCGGGGCTGAAGCGCATTGGCACCACCCTCATCGATTGGGCCCCTCCAGCAGGGACTGCACCATCACGAGGGCATCCACGTAACCCAACTGTCTGTGCCGGAACGCCCCCGGCAGGGTGCCGACCACCTGGAAGCCGTTGCGCTGCCAGCAGTGGATGGCTGCTGCGTTGGTGCTCACTACCAGGTTGAACTGCATTGAGCGAAAGCCCAGCCGCCGCGCCGCCTTAAGAGAGTGCTGGCAGAGCCGGCTACCGATGCCCTGGCGGCGGCAGTGCTCGGCCACCACGTAGCCCGCGTTGGCGACATGAGCGCCGAGGGCCAGGGAGTTAGGCCTCAGGTAGTAGGTGCCTACCAGGCTTCCAGCTGCATCGGCGGCCACCATCACCGCCTGGCTCTGCTCCACCCACGCCACCCGGGCTGCGGCCTCGGTGATGGCTGGGTCGTGGGGGAAGGTTTCACCGGCGCGGAACACCGGCTCCAGCAGCGTCCACACCGCTGGCCAGTCGGCCGCCTCATAGGGGCGGATCTGCAGGGGGGATGCCACTGGGGCCCAGCTGGACGAAGGTGCCGCTGCATCCTGGCGTCAGCCATGAAGCCCCCTTCATGAAGGCCCATTGCCTCCCGTGAAGAGCGGTGTCGATCGCCTTTCAGCCCTTGCTCAGCCCTGCCGCCAGATCCATGCTGATTGCAACGGGATTCGGAGGCTCCACAGATGAAAGACACCCCCCTGAGCAGCAGATAGGAGCGCGCTGACGATCCGGCCCCTGCTCCAACACTCTCAACGGATCTCTGATGTTCCTGGCTTGAACGGCCGTCCACTGCATCGCCTTAGGTGCCCCGGACCCAGTGGAACGTCACCCTCGACACCTGGCCCCAGGTGCCAGCGCCGGCAGCTCCGCCCACAACTGAAAAACACCTGATCTGACGATCAACCGACCGCACAGCTGAGCCCGCACCCCTTGGGACGGCACCACGGCTGAGCAGGCAAACGCCCGGGGCCAACGCTCCGGGCTTTGTTGTGGGGATAGAGCCAGTTCAGAGCATCCCACCAAGCCGGATCAGGGCACCCACCACCACAAAGGCGATCGCCAGGGCGGTGATGCTGCGGATGTGCCAGGCCAGGCTGCTCAGGTTGGCGTCGGTGAGGTGGGGGATCAGCCTCAGCCGGGCGTGAATGGCCAGGGCAGCTGTGGCGGCCAGCAGCAGCAGCTTGACGCCCACCAGCAGCCCGATCGAATTGGCCGGGTTGAACAGGCCCTGGAAGCCTGGCAGGTAGATCCAGCCCATCCACAGCCCGGTGACCACCTGGATGGCCAGGGCCGTGAGACCGAGCGGCTCAAACACCTCCTCGAAGGCGCGGACCTGGGCCGCGCTCTGTGCTCGCAAGGCCCCGGGGAGCACCCCCAGATCCAGCACCAAATGCCCGCCGGTCCACACCGTGGCGGCCAGGGCATGAACAATCACCAGCAGCGGGAACACAGGCACGGCAGCACCCGGGCATCTGCTTCCACGATGGGTGCAATCGAGCGGGCTGTGCTGTGAAGGTGATCGTGGATCTGTGCGTGGTGCCGATCGGGGTGGGCGTGCACCTGGCTCCCTACATCGCCGCCTGCGAGACGGTGCTCACAGAAGCAGGCCTCAAGATCCAGCTGCATCCCAACGGCACGGCGATCGAGGGCGAGTGGCAGCCGGTGTTCCAGGCGATTGATGCCTGCAACCAGGCGGTATACGGCATGGGCTGCCCTCGGATTTACACAACGGTGAAAGTCAACCCCCGCACGGACAAGGAGCAGATACTGGAAGACAAGGTGGCCAGCGTGCGGGCACTGCTTTGAGCGCGGGGTCGCCGTGATCTGGCGACATCGAAAAGTGAGCCAGTCGGTCGCTTTCTCATTGTCAATCCCTTGAACTCAGGGGCGGCGGCGGGTTCCACTGCGGCGTGCAGACCTGCCAGCCGGATCTGCGCTTCTTGGCCCAGAGCTTGATCGCCTCATCTCGCATCAGCTCCCTGCGATGTTTGAGCAGTGGTGGCTCCCCGCCGGGCATCACCTCTCCAAAAGTCCCTTCCAGGCTCTGACTCCAGCGGTCGTAGCGGCAGGGCTGGAAATGGAGCACCTGACGGCCATCGTTGAGCCAGCCCCCCTGCGGAGAGAGCGGCGGATGCTGCTTCCTGTCACTGACGTGCATGGGGAGCATTGGGGAGGGCTTTGCGATACGCCTGGATGAAGGCTTCGAGGAACAGCTCACGCCACTGGTCTCGCTTCAGTGCTCCAGGGCGAGATCGCCACCGCGGCCGCCCGCTTCTTCGGCCACGCCGATGCGGGCGAAGAGATCGGTACTATCTCGGTTGAGGTTCAGCACCTCCACGGCGCTGCCGCCGAGCTTGAGCCGGCGGATCACCTGGTCGAGGGCCGTGACGCCGCTCTGGTCCCAGATATGGGCCTCGGCCATATCGATCGTGACCCGGGCCGGGTGTTCGTGGAGCTCGAAACCCTGACGGAAATAGATGCTGCTCACGAAGAAAAGCTGGCCGCGCACCCGATAAAGGCGGTGATCAGGCGCCAGCTCCTCGCTGGACACCGCAATCACCTTGGCCACCTTGCGGCTGAACATGATTCCGGCCAGGGCCACGCCCGCCAGCAGACCCACCGCCAGGTTGTGGGTGAGCACGGTGACTACCACCGTCAGCAGCATCACGGCTGTGTCGCTCTTGGGAATGCGGCGGATGGCGCGGATCGAACTCCAGTTGGCGGTGTTGATGGCGATCATCACCATCACCCCCACCAGGGTGGCCATCGGAATCTGATTCACCCAGCGGCTGGCCAGCAGGATCATCGCCAGCAAGGCCACCCCGGAGCTGAGGGTCGAGAGGCGGGTGCGGCCGCCGTAGCCCACGTTCATCACCGACTGGCCCACCAGGGCGCAGCCGGCCATGCCGCCGAACAGAGAGCTGACGATGTTGCCGATGCCCTGGCCGCGCGCCTCGGAGTTCTTGGAGCTGGAGCTGTCGGTGAGGTCGTCGAGGATGTCCTGGGTGAGGAAGGTCTCCATCAGACCCACCAGCGAGATCGCCAGTGCCGTGGGCAGGATCAGCCCCAGGGTCTGCAGGTTGAATGGCACCTGGGGCAGGCCCAGTTGCGGCAGGCCTTCAGGGAGGGTGCCGAGGCTAGCCACAGTGGGGATCTTGAGCCCCAGCTGAATGGAGAGTCCGGTGGTGATCAGGATGGCCACCAGGGCCGAGGGTACGGCGGTGGTGAGCCGCGGCAGCAGATAGATGATCGCCAGGGTGAGCGCCATCAGGCCCCACACCACTGGCAGCTGACCAGCGATCAGCGTCACCGCCTCGGGATGAAACACATCGAGGCCCAGCTGCGGCAGCTGCGCCAGGATGATGAGGATTGCCAGCGCATTCACGAAGCCCGCCATCACTGGCTGGGGCACGAAGCGCATCTGATGGGCGAGGCGTAGGTAGCCCCAGGCGATCTGAAAGAGGCCGGTGAGGATGCCTGCGGCCAGCAGGTATTGCAACCCCAGACCCTGGCCGAGGGCATTGCCCTGCTGCACCAGCCCGGTCATCAGCAGGGCCGTGGAGCCGGTGGCCGACGTGATCATGGCCGTGCGACCACCCACCACAGCAAGGGTGACTGAGAGCAGAAAGGCCCCGAACAGGCCCACGCGCGGATCGACGCCGGCGATGCCGGAGAAGGCGATCGCCTCCGGAATCATCGCGAAGGCCACCACCAGGCCAGAGAGGATGTCGCGGTGGGGTCGGCCCCACCACTCCTTGAGGGAGAACGTCATCAGTTGGTACAGATCAGTCGTGGCGCCCACTTCAAGGGCGAAGTAGGGCAAGAAGACATCGGCCGGCCCGCTGGCCAGCACCAGAGCTCGACTGCCTTACGGGGGGCTGATCACCATCATCGAAATGTATGCCAGCGCGTCCGTGGCAGCCAGAACAGACCAGCTGCTCCTGAATCTTCAGGCCGCCTCCGGCGCCCAGCCCCGCTGGCGATGAACGTCCTCGGTCCAGCCGCTGCAGCTGCTGATGAGGTGCTCGCCGTGGGCGATTAGGCCCTGATTTAGGTGGCAGGTGAGCAGTGGGATGCACTCGGGCCCTGGGTGGTGGCGGAAGAAGTGGCAGGTCATGCAGACCTGGCGGCTGCGGCTGGAGCGGAGCACCGCCTGGTCCAGCCAGGGCCAGTCCTCGATCTCCTCCTTGCGGAAGGGCTCTAAGCGGGAGAGGGGGAGTGGCACCCTGGCGACTGCTGCATGCGTACGCCTGTACTAGCACGGTATGGGTCTTGGTGCCAGGGGTTCTGCTCTGGCCGCCGCCCTTGGTGGGTGCCCTTGATGGGGCCCCTTGCGGGGCGACTGGGCTGGTCGCCTCAAGCTGCCGCCTATCGGAACCACACTGACCATTACGCACCAACCCCTGAATAGAGAACGCACCCCTGAACTGGCGGCGCTACTCGATGGCAGCAGCGCCGGTGAGCTGATCCCCGAGCTGGCCCGCTACGGCCTGCAGCAGCTGATCGAACTGGAGGCCTCCGCTGTGGTCGGTGCCGATCGCCATGAGCGCAGCGAGGAGCGGGTCAACCAACGCAATGGCTACCGGCCTCGCACCCTGACCACCCAGGTGGGGGATCTCGCCCTGCAGATCCCCAAACTGCGAGCCGGCAGCTTCCTGCCCACGATCCTCGAGCCCCGCCGCAGGGTCGATCAGGCCCTGTACGCGGTGATCATGGAGGCCTACATCAGTGGCGTCTCGACCCGCAAGGTGGATTCCCTAGTGGCGGCGCTGGGTTCCCAGAGCGGCATCTCCAAGTCGCAGGTGAGCCGCATCTGTCAGGACATCGACCAGCAGGTGCAGGCGTTCCTGGGCCGGCCGCTGGAGAGCAGCAGCTACGCCTACGTCTACCTGGATGCCACCTACCTCAAGGGGCGCCTGGGCAAGGCCCAGCAGGTCTGCTCCCGCGCTGTCGTCGTCGCCATGGGGGTCAACGAGGACGGGCGCCGGGAGTTGCTGGGCCTCAAGGTGGGTAACAGTGAGAGCGAGCCCTTCTGGGCGGAGTTCATCTCCCACCTCAAAGAGCGGGGTCTGGGTGGCGTCAAGCTGGTGATCTCTGACGCCCACAGCGGCCTCACCAAGGCGATCCGCAGGCAATTGCAGGGCTGCGTCTGGCAGCGCTGCCGGGTGCATTTTGCCCGCAACCTGCTGCAGTGTGTTCCCAGGGCTCACCAAGGCATGGTCACCGCTGCCCTGCGCAGCGTGTTCGCCCAAGAAACCGCTGAGGAGATCGAGTCGCGCTGGGATGATCTGGCGGCCTCGCTGGCGGAGCGCTTCCCCAAGGCCGCTGCGCTCATGCACGAGGCCAAGGAGGACGTGCTGGCTTTCCGCCACTTCCCCAAGGACCACTGGCGCAAGATCTGGAGCACCAACCTGCTGGAGCGGGTGAACGAGGAGATCAAGCGCCGCACCAGGGTCGTGGGCATTTTTCCCAACGACCCTGCGATCATCCGCCTAGTCGGGGCGGTGTTGCTGGAGCAACACGAGCACTGGCAGCTGGAGGGCCGCCGCATGTTCTCCGCCGAGAGCATGGCGACCATCCCCGAACTGGGCGACACCCCTACCCTCCAGGCCGCCGGCGCCTGAGAGCTGCAGGAAACAGGCCCCAGGTGATCGAGGCTGCAGCGCCTCTACAGGGCGCAGCGGTCTTGATCGCCGCCCGGGGGCCGGGGCAACAACCTGTGGCTGGTGCCAGCCACTCCAGAACACAACACATCCGCGATCGGGCGAAAGACTTGACAAGTCAATCGCCCTTGATTCAAGGTGAAAAAACGAGGTGCATCTGCGCCTCCGGAATGACAGCCCGTCATTCCACCCTGTTCACCCTCTGATCAGGGCATTCGGGCCTCGGGTTTTACACCACGCAAAGGGACGCGGTCCACGCCCCAAATGGGTGCGCTTCCTCTTCCCCCTGCTGGCCGCTCTGCTGGCGACCCAGTTGCTGTTGGCGGCCCCCCTGAGCCGGGCGGATGAGGCCCCGACCCCGGCCTACATCGAACTTGATGGCCGCCGGGTACTTGAGATCCGTATCGCTGCCGGCGCCCAGAACCCAGCGCAGGTGGCGAGGATGGGCAGCCAGCGGCTGGCCGAGCTGGCCGCCAACTATTCGATCAAGCCCGAGCAGATCGTTCTGCAAGAGGACCCGCCATACACCTCCATCGGCGTAATGCGGGACGGCAAGTTTGAGCCCCGCCTCTCAGTGGATGACCGCAACGCGGCCCGCTTTCAGCTCAGCCGCCAGCAGCTGGCCCAGCGCTACCTAGAGCAGATCCGCGCGGCGATCGTGCGCCACCGCCAAACCCACCGGCGGTCGGACTGGTTGCGGGGAACCGCCCTGGCCCTGCTCGCTCTGGTTTTCTACATCCTTTGGCTGCGCGGCCAGATCGCCCTTAACCGGCGCCTGGAACGCTGGATCAACGATCCCACCAATGGCCGGATCCGGGGGCTGCAGGTGGGGGGTAACCAGTGGCTCACCGCCGATCAGGAGCGCAGCCTCCTCGACCCCTTGCGTCGGATCGTTCACGGAGCCTTGCTGCTGCTGGTCAGTTACCTCTCCATTCCCCTATTCCTTGGGCTGTTTCCCCCCACCCAGGCGCTGTCCGAAACCCTGCGGCGCCAGATCACTGACCTGGTGGTAGGCGGCGCCCAGGCCTTTTCGAGGGCCATTCCTGACCTCATCTCCGTGGTGGCGATCCTGGCCCTCAGCGTGCTGCTGATGCGGGCCAGCAACGCCTGGTTCCGGGCGGTGGAGTTGGGCAACCTGCGCCTGAGCTGGTTTTATCCGGAATGGGCCCGGCCCACGGCCCGGCTGGTGGGGATCGGCATTCTGCTGCTCGGCGTTGTGTTGGCCTACCCCTACATCCCAGGGGCCAACAGCAAGGCCTTCCAGGGCGCTGGTCTCTTCGTGGGGCTGCTGGCGGCCCTGGGCTCCAGTGCCGTGGCGGCCAACCTGATCGGGGGGTTGATGCTCACCTACACCCGGGCCTACCAGGAGGGCGACCGGGTCAGCATCAACGGCACCGTAGGCATCGTTCACGACTCCGCCCTGCTGGTGACCCGACTGCGCACACCTCGCAACGAGGTGGTGAGCATCCCCAACGCCACCGTGCTGGGGGCCTCGATCATCAATTACAGCCTGGCCCGCCGGGAGATCGCGGAGCCCGTGGTGATCGCCACCACCGTCACCATCGGCTACGACGTGCCCTGGCGCCAGGTTCACCGGCTGATGCTGGATGCGGCCGGCGCTACAGCAGGCATCAGCCAGGAGAGGCCCCCGTTCGTGCTCCAGACCTCACTGAACGACTTCCACATCAGCTACGAGCTCAACGCCTACGTGGAGGATGTGGACACCTACCGCAGCACCCTCTCAGATCTGCTGGGGGTCATCCAGGATCAGTTCGCCGGCGCTGGCGTCGAGATCCTCTCTCCCGGCTACCACGCCATGCGCAACGGCAACGGGAGCACGGTGCCCCCCTGGCCTGCCGAGTCCTTTGGCACCCCGCCCCCCACTCCGCCCCGCTGCTGAACAGCACCAGACTGGGCCTAATACCTAATGGGGGAGAGAACCCGTCATGCCCGAGCCTGCAGCGCCCACCCCTGGCCCCGAGCCGTTGGACCTGCCGGCTGGCGTGCACCAGCTCTGCAGCTGCGGCCGCAGCCATCACGGCTGGTTTTGCGATGGCACCCACCTGGGCACCGGCCGTGTCTCCTACGAGCTGCGGCTGAACAAGCCCGCCACGGTACCGATGTGCAGTTGCGGCCACTCCCGCCGCTACCCCCTCTGCGACGGCAGCCATGGGGCACCAGCACCCAGGCCCTGGTGGCGGCCATGGGGATGAGCGGCTCGAAGACCTCCGCTACGACCGCTGGATCCAGGCACAGGAGGTGATCCTCGGAGAGCTCATGCACGGCACGGAGCGCTGCAGGGAAGTGATGAGCGAGCAGGCGATCAAGCTCGGCACTCAGAAGCCCATGGCCTGAGCTACAGCAGGCCACAAAACATTTCCATTCTCCTCCGATCTGCAGCCAGAGGCAATGCGTGTAAAGGCCGATTGTGCTGAGCCGCTGGCCCAGCGATGCTGTGCTCATCAACCCAGGAGGCGCCCAACATGGACGACACGCCACCCCGCCAGGTTCAAGAAGCACGCTGACTGCCGGCCCCTGCTCCAACAGTCTTTATTTATCTTTGGGCGGGTCGTTCAGCCGGGCAAGAGAGCAGCATTCCCCACTGCAGCTCAACCTTGTGCGCCTGACTGATCGACACTCCAGCCGCACCGCCGCAGGTGCCCACAGGAGGAGCATCCGCCGCACACCTGGAATGCATGGCCCCAGGTGCCAACGCCAGCAGCTTCTATCGGCCGCCAATTGAATTTTCTTACCCAGCGCCCCTGAGGATTACCTCAGGGGTTTTGTTTTGTAGGTCGTCATAGGCCGGGTTGCCAGGTGTCAACTAGGCAACCGCCGCCGCGTACATAATTCTCGCCGCTGCGCCAGGGGGAACCAAATGACTAGACAAGTGGCAAAACCGCCCTACGCACCTCCACCACGAGAGCCCGGCTTCCCACCACCAGCTCGACCACCACGGCCAGATAGCCGAGGCATGGCCAGCGCCCTGTGTGGTCACAGATTCAACCGACGACATCAGCTTTAGGCTCTGGGCCCCCCGGCGCAACACCGATTACGGCAAGGTGCCAGGAATGGATCAGGCGGCAGGGGAGTTAGAGACAGCCCTGGCCCCACTGTGGCGCTTGATGAGTTTCTTAGGCTTGCGGCTGTATCAGAAGGCAGACGTGATGCAGAGAATGGGGAGAGGGGCCGGGACTGACTCCACGCTGTCAGCTCAGCTCCATTGGCTGCGGGTCAGTGAAAGGGCAGGATAGAAAACAAACAAGATCTTCCGTTAACGAAAACCAAGGGGCAACAATGTATCAGCCAAAGACCACTCGCCTGCTTAGCTGCACATCGCTCGTTGCAGCCTTTGGGCTGCTGCCAGCATTGATTCCGATTGCCCACGCCCAGGAAGTCGGGATCAAGAGGGTGATGCTGACACCGAGCGAGATGGAATGGAAGGCATTGCCAGCCCCAGCTGGCGCAAAAGCCTCAGACCTGATCGGTAGCAGAACACAGCCAGGGTTTTATGTCCAGAGAGTCAGCTATCCCGCCAACTTCATCAACTATCCACACTCCCATCCAGAGAATAGGACTTACACCGTGATCTCCGGAACCCTTTATGTGGGCTTCGGAAGTCACCTCGCCCCCTCTTAGCTGAAGGCCCTGCCGCCTGGCAGCTTCTGGACTGAGCCCGCCAATCTCAACCACTTTCTTGTAACCAGAGATGAACCGGTGGTCTTTCAGATCACAGGCATCGCCCCATCGGGTATAACCTATGGGGACCTCGAAAAATCAAGAATTTCACACCTACAGCCGCTTGCAAAAAAAAACGCCTTGCGGCGCCAAACGATCTAATAATTTGCACAACAAAACGACTAAATTGAATCAGGCAGCCTCATGAAAATTATTACTCATGCGAGTGCAAATGCACGATTTGCTCTTAGAATATATCGCAAGAAGTTAAATGTCAGATTCTTGAGACCCCACCATGCTTTGTTTTTCTCAAGCCCAATCTTTCTAGTCATCTTGCCACCCATAGACATGGTCATGCAGCCAAAAACATGTTCCACACAAGCTCTAATTGCTGATTTAATACGGTTACGCTCTTTGGCTGCGTCGCTTAGCGGGTGATTGCGGCTGCCTTTTTCGTGAATGCAACTTTCAAAACCGCCAAGATCCAGTAGGTCTTCAAAGCGCTCGCCTGCAAAGGCAGAATCTGCCCAAACATAATCATCTGTGTTCTCAGGATCGAGGAGCATCGGCAGCATCTGACTGTCATGGATATTGGCCGGTGTCACGGCATAGCGTCTGATAAATCCATGTTCAACGTCGATACAGATACTGTTCTTGTAGCCATAGTGATTGATGCCGTTCTTTTTAACCCATCGCGCATCTAAGTCCTTTTGCTGCAATCGATTTGGGTTTTCGTCCCATCCTTCAGGCATGCGATTCTCTTTAATCTCCTTGTTGTCTTCTCTGCTATTCCGCTGCCGTGGCACTGGAACCAACGTTGCATCAATTATCTGCCCGCCACGGGCTTCGAGGCCTTGGGACCGGAGATAGGCCTCAAACTTTTCAAACAGCTCTTCGATTACCCCAGCCTTACGAAGCCTTTCTCTAAAAAAGGCGATAGTAGTAGCATCGGGAATATCGTTCATTACGCCTAAGCCAACAAACTCTTCAAAAGAACGGCGATCATTTACCTGGAACTCAGTGTCATCATCGCTCAAATTGAAAAGCTGTTGGAGCACCAGCATTTTGAAGAGGATCAGAGGATCAATTCTCCGCCGACCAGCATTGCTTTTCCGCTCTTGCGCATAACCTCTTTCGAGCAGTGGGCGAAATGATTCCCAAGGAATCGACTGGGAAAGTCGCTCAAGAACAGGTTTTTTAGTTTTGAGCTTTTCAACCCTCTGCTGCTCGTCCCAGAAGCCTCTCTGGCCCATACCAGGTATGCAATTAACTATCCAAATTATAAGCTATTGTCGCCTCAACGCAAGGGCTGGTCGTATTTTTCGAGGTGCCCCTATGTAAGTCCAGCCCACGATCCTCGATTGACGCAGTCTTAGAACGAGCGAGGAGGGAAAAATATTGGCAATTTTAGTCACTAAGTCAAGTCATTTTTTGCCTTCTTATATCCAGCTTTAATCCCTATTGAGGTCACCCCTTAGAGCTCAGTCGGTGGGACATCACTGCCCAGCGGGAGCGGGTTCTGGCGGTAGCGCGGGCGAGGCATGGCACTCGCCGTATGACTACTGAGCATTGTCCAATGAGGGACTCCTGAAAAGTCGAACGGCCCGCAGGATCCGATTGCAGCCGAATAGCAGGTCGTAGTCGGCTCAAATGCACGGTTATCCAGTGGCCAGTGATCCGTTTGTTTCAAGCCGCCAAATGTTCCCGAGCCCCTCAAGAGGCAACTGGCCATTTCCAGGTGCATAACCAGGCAAAAATAGTGATAAAAAAATAGGCGGAGGGGCCTCCGGATCTTCTCTGCCCACATCACCACAAAAGCCATGGAGATGGAGTTCTCTGCAACTTTGCTCAGCCAAGCCATAATTAAACTTAGTGAATACTTTCTCTTCCCTGATCCAAAGCATCATTCCACTTCGTTTCGCCTCCGCTAGTCTGCGCTTAGCTGTAGCTTTTGAGGAGCGCTGTTCTCTCGCATCAAGGAGGAGAAGATCACCCAGCGGTTGTCCGTGTCCAGCGTGCCGCCAAAAGGCACATGAAAATCCTTGATTGAGAGCTGGCCGTTATGGAGTTTCCGGTACATCTGCATTGCTCAGCAACTTAGCAATCGTCGATTGCCTTCTCAAGGCAAGTTAATCGGGCCTTGATCGCTGAAACAAGCCGCGCTGCAGTCGATCTGGCTTTTTCAGGAGTCCCTAGCTGATTGTCGCCGCGCAGGTGCAGGTGGCCAATTGGCTCGGCGTGACTGAAGCGAGCGTGAAGCAGACCGAGCTCACCCCGGTTGTTGATGCAGTCACCATCGGACGGTCTCGGGGGCAGGCAAGCTTCTCCTCCCAGGCGGCCACCGCTTGTGATCTGCGGCTAAGGCTCTTCATGAACCGCTCGCCGCCGAGCACCTGGGCAACGGCATCACCTGCCGCCCGATTTGCCGACACTGGATTTCCAGTGGCCGTTCACGCCAACGGCCGCCCCTTCCAGGTCCAACCGCGGCCGCTGAGGGTGCGCCATACCGACACCGGGCCGATCGCGGCCACCACCAGGGCACCGGCTCCAATCAGCCACCAGAGGGTCAGCGGCACCTGGAAGTGGCGGCGGGTCCACAGGCGCAGGACCAGCTGTAGGCCGATTCCCGTCAGGGCGAGGGCCAGGGCGGCCAGCAGCACCAGCCGCTGATTCGGCAGCAGCACTGCGGCGAAGGCCGCAGCCGGTGTCATGAGCCAAGGGCCGCTGAACATCAGCAGCACCACCGAGGAGGCCGCCAGGGCTCTGGCCACATCACCATCGAGGCCCAGCAGCCAGTTCTTGGTCCAGCCCTCCCACAGGGAGGTGAAATCGCTGTACATGCGCAGCTCGAGCGCATCCAACCCCAGCAGGTAACGCAGGCGATGGCCGCCTTGCTTGATCCGCCGCGCCAGAGCCAGGTCCTCCACCACCTCCGCCGCCAGGGCCCTGTGGCCGCCGATAGCCGCGTAGGCGCTGCGGCGGAACAGCATGAACGGCCCGGCGGCGAACGCCACCGGACTGGCGGGATCATTGGCGGCCTCAATCGGAAAGCCGAGCCCCAACAGGCTGACCATGATTGGCTGCACCATCCACTCCGCCAGGCAGCCGCAGCTCAGTCGCGGCGCGAGGCTCAGCAGGTCCGCCCCGTCAGCACTCGCCTGGGCTAGGGCGCGCCGCAGGGTGGCTGGCTGCAGGCTCACATCGGCATCTACGAACAGCACCCAGTCACTGCTCACCTGCTCAATGGCACGGCTGCAGGCCCAGTTCTTGCCCACCCAGCGCTCGTCCTCCGGCCGGGCCCCGGCGTCGAGCAGTGAGAAGCGGGGCTCCGTGGCACCGCAGGCTCCTGCCGCCGCCTCGGCGATCGCCACCGTGGCATCGCTGGAGCGATCGTCCACCAGCAACACCCGCCAGTCGCCGCAGGGGTTCTCGCTGCGCAGTAGGCTGGTGAGGCAGGCGGCGATGTTGGTCGCTTCGTTGTAGGTGGGCACCACCACAGTGAGCGAGGTGCTGGCCAGGGCCTCTGACGCTTCAGTTCCCGGCTCTGGCTGCTCCATCAGCCTGGGCGCCTGCTCAAACCCCCGCGCCAGGCCGGCGATCAGAGTCAGCAGGCCAAGGGCGGCGGCGGCGGCTAGTGACAGCAGCGCCCAGGCGAGGGCCGTGGCTGGATCCATGCCATAGCCCTCAAGTCGTTCTGACCATGGTGGCCCGACCGGCTCCACATTTACGAGTCTTTGATCGCCGCCGTGGCCAATCTGGAATGTCAGCAGCGATCAGCACGGGCACATGCCCAGCCCAGAAGCATTTCAGAGGCATGACCACGTAGGGATATAAATGCTTACCAGTCTCTGGCCACATCCCATCTGCGGTGAAGATCTGAGGGCTTCTGGGCCCGTTCGCAGCGGCCATGGATTTCCCACCAAACCATCAGTGCTGCAGGAGCTTCTTAAGGGGACCTCGAAAAATCAAGAATTTCACACCTACAGCCGCTTGCAAAAAAAACGCCTTGCGGCGCCAAACGATCTAATAATTTGCACAACAAAACGACTAAATTGAATCAGGCAGCCTCATGAAAATTATTACTCATGCGAGTGCAAATGCACGATTTGCCTGCGTCCCCCGCAGTGGTGTAATTCCCCTGGGCCTCAGCCCCGGCGTAGCCGGGGCTGAGCGTCCGCACCTCAAGCGATCGGCTCAGCGGCTGGCGTTGCAAGGGGCGGGGCACCCCGCGAATTCAGCGCCTCGGGCGCTGGATTCGTGGGGACCCCGGGTGGGCAGGCCCGTTTCCCTGGTTCGAGTACCACCTCAACCAGACGAACCATGCCCAAGCACCATGCTGCCGTGCCTGAACTGGCGGCGCTACTCGATGGCAGCAGCGCCGGTGAGCTGATCCCCGAGCTGGCCCGCTACGGCCTGCAGCAGCTGATCGAACTGGAGGCCTCCGCTGTGGTCGGTGCCGATCGCCATGAGCGCAGCGAGGAGCGGGTCAACCAACGCAATGGCTACCGGCCTCGCACCCTGACCACCCAGGTGGGGGATCTCGCCCTGCAGATCCCCAAACTGCGAGCCGGCAGCTTCCTGCCCACGATCCTCGAGCCCCGCCGCAGGGTCGATCAGGCCCTGTACGCGGTGATCATGGAGGCCTACATCAGTGGCGTCTCGACCCGCAAGGTGGATTCCCTAGTGGCGGCGCTGGGTTCCCAGAGCGGCATCTCCAAGTCGCAGGTGAGCCGCATCTGTCAGGACATCGACCAGCAGGTGCAGGCGTTCCTGGGCCGGCCGCTGGAGAGCAGCAGCTACGCCTACGTCTACCTGGATGCCACCTACCTCAAGGGGCGCCTGGGCAAGGCCCAGCAGGTCTGCTCCCGCGCTGTCGTCGTCGCCATGGGGGTCAACGAGGACGGGCGCCGGGAGTTGCTGGGCCTCAAGGTGGGTAACAGTGAGAGCGAGCCCTTCTGGGCGGAGTTCATCTCCCACCTCAAAGAGCGGGGTCTGGGTGGCGTCAAGCTGGTGATCTCTGACGCCCACAGCGGCCTCACCAAGGCGATCCGCAGGCAATTGCAGGGCTGCGTCTGGCAGCGCTGCCGGGTGCATTTTGCCCGCAACCTGCTGCAGTGTGTTCCCAGGGCTCACCAAGGCATGGTCACCGCTGCCCTGCGCAGCGTGTTCGCCCAAGAAACCGCTGAGGAGATCGAGTCGCGCTGGGATGATCTGGCGGCCTCGCTGGCGGAGCGCTTCCCCAAGGCCGCTGCGCTCATGCACGAGGCCAAGGAGGACGTGCTGGCTTTCCGCCACTTCCCCAAGGACCACTGGCGCAAGATCTGGAGCACCAACCTGCTGGAGCGGGTGAACGAGGAGATCAAGCGCCGCACCAGGGTCGTGGGCATTTTTCCCAACGACCCTGCGATCATCCGCCTAGTCGGGGCGGTGTTGCTGGAGCAACACGAGCACTGGCAGCTGGAGGGCCGCCGCATGTTCTCCGCCGAGAGCATGGCGACCATCCCCGAACTGGGCGACACCCCTACCCTCCAGGCCGCCGGCGCCTGAGAGCTGCAGGAAACAGGCCCCAGGTGATCGAGGCTGCAGCGCCTCTACAGGGCGCAGCGGTCTTGATCGCCGCCCGGGGGCCGGGGCAACAACCTGTGGCTGGTGCCAGCCACTCCAGAACACAACACATCCGCGATCGGGCGAAAGACTTGACAAGTCAATCGCCCTTGATTCAAGGTGAAAAAACGAGGTGCATCTGCGCCTCCGGAATGACAGCCCGTCATTCCACCCTGTTCACCCTCTGATCAGGGCATTCGGGCCTCGGGTTTTACACCACGCAAAGGGACGCGGTCCACGATTTGCTCTTAGAAGATATCGCAAGAAGTTAAATGTCAGATTCTTGAGACCCCACCATGCTTTGTTTTTCTCAAGCCCAATCTTTCTAGTCATCTTGCCACCCATAGACATGGTCATGCAGCCAAAAACATGTTCCACACAAGCTCTAATTGCTGATTTAATACGGTTACGCTCTTTGGCTGCGTCGCTTAGCGGGTGATTGCGGCTGCCTTTTTCGTGAATGCAACTTTCAAAACCGCCAAGATCCAGTAGGTCTTCAAAGCGCTCGCCTGCAAAGGCAGAATCTGCCCAAACATAATCATCTGTGTTCTCAGGATCGAGGAGCATCGGCAGCATCTGACTGTCATGGATATTGGCCGGTGTCACGGCATAGCGTCTGATAAATCCATGTTCAACGTCGATACAGATACTGTTCTTGTAGCCATAGTGATTGATGCCGTTCTTTTTAACCCATCGCGCATCTAAGTCCTTTTGCTGCAATCGATTTGGGTTTTCGTCCCATCCTTCAGGCATGCGATTCTCTTTAATCTCCTTGTTGTCTTCTCTGCTATTCCGCTGCCGTGGCACTGGAACCAACGTTGCATCAATTATCTGCCCGCCACGGGCTTCGAGGCCTTGGGACCGGAGATAGGCCTCAAACTTTTCAAACAGCTCTTCGATTACCCCAGCCTTACGAAGCCTTTCTCTAAAAAAGGCGATAGTAGTAGCATCGGGAATATCGTTCATTACGCCTAAGCCAACAAACTCTTCAAAAGAACGGCGATCATTTACCTGGAACTCAGTGTCATCATCGCTCAAATTGAAAAGCTGTTGGAGCACCAGCATTTTGAAGAAGATCAGAGGATCAATTCTCCGCCGACCAGCATTGCTTTTCCGCTCTTGCGCATAACCTCTTTCGAGCAGTGGGCGAAATGATTCCCAAGGAATCGACTGGGAAAGTCGCTCAAGAACAGGTTTTTTAGTTTTGAGCTTTTCAACCCTCTGCTGCTCGTCCCAGAAGCCTCTCTGGCCCATACCAGGTATGCAATTAACTATCCAAATTATAAGCTATTGTCGCCTCAACGCAAGGGCTGGTCGTATTTTTCGAGGTGCCCTTAATGTCAGCTGGACCACTCACTCCCTGGCGGAAGCGAGTACAACTTCGATCGCATCCACCGCTCCATGGGCTCCACCGGCTTCAGTAGCTTCCTGGGCGAGAGCTGCGGCCGAGATACGAAACGATGGCTGCTCCAAAACTCTTCTGACAGCAGACCTAATGGCCGATGGTTCCGGAGTTGCCGTTCCCAGATCAATCGATGCACCGGTCAGCTGCAATCGCGCACAGACCTCAGGCTTGTCCTCGCTCTCACCAGCGGTGACCATCGGAATCCCATGGTGCAGTGCCGCCTGCACACCCTGAAACCCACCGTTGGTCACAACCACGGAGACTTTCGGCAGCAGTACGCCATAGGGGATGTAACCCGCCGCCCTGGCATTGGGCGGCAGTGGACCGAGGGCATCAAGTCCCCCATCAAGGCGGCCTGTGCTGGCCACAACCAGCACGGGCTCATCCGCAAGTGCCTCAAGCGTGGGGCGCAGGAGCTGAGCTGGATCATTGCTGATGGTGCCCTGACTGACATGAACCACCGTGGCGTGATCGAGTTCACCCCACCACGGCGGAGGTGTGAACGCCTCCTCATGGTTCTCCAGCAGAGGTCCTACAAAGAGCACCTGGCGTGGACAGTCTGCCCTTGGATACTCAAAGCTCCGCACCGTGCAGCTGAGAACGAGGTGCGGTGAGACAACATCAAACAGCCAGGGCCGCCTCGGTGGCAGCGACAGAGCTGCCCTGGCTTGATCAGCGCGGCGGCGCAGCGATCGGAACAGCACGTTGCGGACCAGACCCTGCAGCAGTCGGTTGCGGATCCGGCCCAGCCAGGAATCATTCGGAGGCAATGAAAGCCCGAACGGTGCCAGCGCGCGACTGGGCAACGTCAAGACCGTGCAACACAACTGAACCCAGGGACGCCCGGTGCATTCCGACCACCAGGCACCCGCCATCAGAAAGCTGTCGCACACCAGAAGGTCAACTGGAGACTCCTCGTGCAGGTGGATCAGATCCCTGCAGAAGCCCTCGGAGGGACCGATGAAGAACGCCCCTAAATCAAAGCGCAACTTGGCAAGACCGCGCAGTCGATCACGATCAGCCTGCAGGTTTTCGGGCACAAGATCAGGGCGGGAGTAATCAAAGCCCTGCTGGAAACCACAAAATTCAGCACCCGTACTCTCAACGCGGTCCCGAAAGGCCGCGCCAGCCAGCCAGCGCACTCGATGACCACGGCTAACAAGCTCCCGGGCAAGGGCCAGCATCGGCTTGACATGGCCTAATACAGGGACAGACAGAAGAAGGATTTCGGCCACAGGCTGTTCAGATCACGTCTTTGAATGATGGTTAATCGCTTCTTCCACCGCAGTAGTGGCATCTCGCTGCCGAACTCCAGCCGCTACCAAGCTGGATCAACTCGGCGCAGCCATGCACATCACCAATGGCCACCACGGGAACCGTGGTGATGGTGGGCAGAGTGGAATAAGCAGCGAGAGGCCGATGATCAGCCAGATGCCGGCGTTCCTCAGCCAGAACGGATGCTCGGCCAACCACTGCAGCCAACCCGGTAGTTGATCGCGCCACTGCTCCAGCATCGCCAGTTGCAGCAAAACCAGAAGGCGCTGATGGGCGCACAGGACCAAGGGCACACGTTCAACTACCACCGGATAGGGAGTGATCAGCCGGGCTTATCGGTGCCATCAGCCCTGCTGCTGGCCAATTGTGGCCCGGAAATGACTTGAAAGTGTGAACAGGTGTTAAGTTCAGATGAGCGGGCGGTTTCCTGCTCCGCACCTACCTACCGCTTTCCTGCTGAGCCTTCCGGCCCAGATCTGGCGAGCACTTCCCCATCCGTTCTCATGACAACCACTATTCAGCAGCGCCAAGGCGCTTCTGCGTGGAACCAGTTTTGCGACTGGGTCACCTCCACCAACAACCGCCTCTACGTGGGCTGGTTCGGTGTGCTGATGATCCCCTGCCTGCTGGCTGCCACCATCTGCTTCATCGTGGCCTTCATCGCCGCACCCCCTGTCGACATCGACGGCATCCGTGAGCCCGTAGCTGGCTCCCTGATGTATGGCAACAACATCATCTCCGGTGCCGTTGTGCCCTCCAGCAACGCCATCGGCCTGCACTTCTACCCCATCTGGGAAGCCGCCAGCCTCGATGAGTGGCTGTACAACGGTGGGCCTTTCCAGCTGGTGGTCTTCCACTTCCTGATCGGCATCTACGCCTACATGGGCCGCGAGTGGGAACTCTCCTACCGCTTGGGCATGCGCCCCTGGATCTGCGTTGCCTACAGCGCCCCTGTGGCAGCAGCGTCTGCTGTGTTCCTGGTGTATCCCTTCGGTCAGGGCTCCTTCTCGGATGCCATGCCCCTGGGTATCTCCGGCACCTTCAACTACATGTTGGTGTTCCAGGCTGAGCACAACATCCTGATGCACCCCTTCCACATGCTGGGTGTGGCTGGTGTCTTCGGTGGCAGCCTGTTCTCTGCCATGCACGGTTCGCTGGTTACTTCTTCGCTGGTTCGTGAGACCACCGAGAGCGAGAGCCAGAACTACGGCTACAAGTTTGGCCAAGAGGAAGAGACCTACAATATCGTGGCTGCCCACGGTTACTTCGGTCGCCTGATCTTCCAATACGCCTCGTTCAACAACAGCCGCAGCCTCCACTTCTTCCTGGCTGCCTGGCCCGTGGTTGGCATCTGGTTCACCGCCCTGGGCGTGAGCACGATGGCCTTCAACCTGAACGGTTTCAACTTCAACCAGTCGATCCTCGACGGCCAAGGCCGCGTGGTGAACACCTGGGCAGACGTGCTGAACCGCGCTGGTCTGGGTATGGAAGTGATGCACGAGCGCAACGCTCACAACTTCCCGCTTGACCTGGCTGCTGCCACCGCCACCCCCGTGGCACTGACCGCACCGGCTATTGGCTGAGGCTTTACAACCTGGCTAACGCCAACCCATAAACGGAATCCCCTCGGCCCCCTCGCAAGAAGGGGCTTTTTTATTGGCGGCCCTTTTTATAGCGGCCCTTTGATATTCCCACCAACAGATGGGCTACCGCCGCATAAGCAATGCCGCTTCAACAGTGAGGCCCGGCCCGAAGCCCAAGGCAAGACATGGTCCATGGCCGGCCGTGGCGCGTAGTCGCTCCAGAATGAACAGAATCGTGGCCGATGACATGTTGCCGAATTGGCGCAACACCGCGGCGGAAAGATCGATTTGAGCCGGTTCCAACCCGGCGCTCTTGAGCACCGCCCTGAGAATGCGGGGGCCGCCGGGATGCACGGCCCAGGTTTCCACCTGAGGCAAGGCCAGGCCCTGGGTCGCCAGCCAGCACTCCAGCCATGGAATCAGATCGGCCGCGATGCGACTGGGCACTTTGGGCGAGAGCACCATTGAAAAACCATGATCCCCAATGACCCATCCCATCAGCTCTTCGCTGCCAGGAAGCACCGTCGAGGCAGAGCTGACCAGCTGCAATCCCTTGTTCCTGCTCGAGCCGCCGCCACCGCCTGCCGAACCCACCGCCACCACAGCACCGGCCCCATCGGCGAACAGGGCATTGGCCACGATGTGGTCCGGGTCCCAGCCCTCCTGCAGGTGAAGGCTGCACAGTTCCACCGCACACAGCAGCACGCAGGCACTGGGATCGGCCTCTACAAAGGCCCGCGCCACCCTCAGTCCGTTGAACGCCCCGTGGCAGCCCATAAAACCCACATGGGTTCGGGCCACATCCATCGCCAGCGGCAGGCTGGCTATTAGGGCCAGGTCGAAACCAGGGGCGCCGAAGCCCGTGCACGACACGGTGATCAGGTGAGTGATCGCCCTTGGCTCGATGCCGGCATCCTCAAGGGCCAGGCGGGAAGCTCCCAGGGCCAGCTCCAGCGCCGCGGGCTGGTAGCGCCTCATTCGCTCGGCTGTGGAGGGGTTGGTGGCATCAGGCAGGGGGATGCAGTGGCGATGCGCCACGCCCGAGCGCTGGTAGATCCGCTCCAGCAGGAGTTGTTGGCGGGGGCTGGCATCGCGCATTTGCGGTGCCAGTTCCAGCGTTTCCCGCTGGCTGAGGCGCCTCTGCGGCACCGCTGTGCCAAGACCAATCAAGGACAGGGGCATGGGCGATCAGGCCGTCGAGCAGGGCAGGGCGGGCCTTTGCAGAAGCCCAATCATGGAGCCGGCGATCGAGGGAAAGGTCCCAGCCAGCCTGTGCAGCCCCCAGCTGGCTCCGGGGTGCCGCAACAGCTGCGCCAGAGCTCGGCAGAAGGTCTGCCGCTGCGTCACCCAGCGGTGGTGAAGGCGGCGCCAGTCTGACTCGATGGAGCTATCCCAGTGCTCCATTGCGCGCAGCACTAGGGGCAGTGCTGCCAGGGAGCAGGTCAGGGCCCAGCCCATGCCTTCGCCCGTAAAGGGCTCCACGTAGCCGGCGGCATCCCCCAGCAGCAGCAGGCGGTGGCTTGCGAGGGGGCGTGTGCGCCGGCTGAGCGCTGCGGTGAGCTGCCAGGCCGCTTCCTCCAGGGCGGGCAGTGGCGCAAAGCCCGCCTCCGCCAGGATCTGCTGGCAGGCCCCGGCCGCCCCGCCGCTGCGCTGCAGCAAGGCCCGATCGAAGGCACAGGCCAGGTTGATCGCGCCGCCCTCCACCCGCACCAGGCCCACATAGCCGCCCCGGCCCACGGCCATCTGCAGCACACCGCGCGTAAGGGCGGCAGCTTCCCCGGGCAGCTCACACCCGGCCCCCATCCGACTATGGGGTTCGATCTTGGTGTTTATCTCCGCCTCGCCCCCCAGGGCGCGGTGGGTGAGACCCGCCGCAATCAACACCACCTTGGCGTTGACACTCCGGCGAGCGTTGCCTTTTTGCAGCACCACCTCCCGCCATGGCCCTAAGCCAGCGGCTGGCGCGCCCAGCATGGCCCGGGTGCCCGTCAGCACCGTGGCGCCGGCAGCTTTAGCCGCTTGCAGCAGCGCCAGATCCAGGCGTGCGCGGGACAGAACCCGGCCTCCTCCTAGGGCGATCGGGTTCACCAGGCCAGCCAACCCCAACTGCAGTTGCTGCAGATGAATGCCCCCCTCTGCTGCCACCAGCTCGGCCAGGCCAGCGGCCCTAAGGGCAGCCAGGGCCTGGGGGCTGAGGCAGGCCCCACAGACCTTCCAGCGGGGGAAATTCCGCTGCTCCACCAGCAGTACCCTTACGCCGAGACTGGCCAGGCCATGGGCCGCCAGGGCGCCGGCCGGTCCAGCACCCACCACCACCACATCCCAGCAGGGCGCGATCTGCTCCAGCAGTGGCTCAGGAGCTGGGTGCATTGCGGCTCCAGGAGAGCAGGAAGCGCTCCGGCCAGAAACGGCTGATCCGCGCGTCAGTTAGTCCAGCTGCCCTCGCCAGCTGGGCCACTTCCTCGAGCTCAAAGGCCCCACCTACAGAGAGTGGTCCATCGATCCGCACGATCGGCGAGCGACTCAGCAGCCGGGTGCCGGCCCAGGTGAGCAGCAGGTCTAAATGGCTGCGGATTAGGTCGTGCACCAACAGCTGATCGAGCGTGGCTGCTGCCATGGAGCGCAGTAGGGCTTCCGCATCGGCCTCCCTGAGGTGATGCAGAAACAGGGACGTGGTGATTAGGTGATACCCGCCTGGGAGTGGGGCCCCGATCGCATCGGCCTGGAAGAAATGGGCCTCGAGGCCCTCCGCCTCGGCCGCTGCGCTGGCGAGGGCGACGGCTTCGGCGCTGATGTCGCAGCCGTGTACCTCCAGATCGAGACCCTCCCTGCGCCCCAGGCGAGCGATGGCCCGCACCGTGTCGCCCCCACCGCAGGCCACATCCAGGAGGCGCAACCGCTTCGATGGCAGCTGGCTCGCCAGGCGCCGGATGGCGGGGAAGAAGCAGGCGGCACTGCGGGTGAGTGCATTGATGCGGGCCAGGCCAAGCAGGGCTGCCTGATGGGCCTGGGGATCGAGGCCAGGCTGATCCATCAGCTCAGGCCTCAGCTGCCGTTGGCCCAGGCCACCCCACAACTGGGGCAGTGGCACCGCCAGGGCCGACTGGAGATCAGGGGACTTGCGCTCCAAACTCTCCAGGTGGGTTCCTGTCACGACCCAAGCCTATGAGCGCTGGCGCTGCAGGCGGTTCCGCCGATGGGGCAGCTGGGGATCAGGCGAGGTAAGGATCCAGGAAGCTGAGCGGCCTGGCCATGGTTGCCGAAAAGCCGAGGATGCCGCGGTCTTTAAAGCTGTAGAGCAAGGTGTCGTCCTTTTCCAGCAGGAAGGTGCCGCCGCGCTGGGTGAGGAAGTCGTCGCATGGCACGTAGGTGCGCCAGTGGCCCAGCACTTCGCCCATGTTGCGCAGTCGCACTGTGGCCAGCTCGAATGGGCGCTGGAATCCTGTCCCGCCCGCCCTGGCGAAAAACGAGCCCTTGATCGGCGGCAGGGGGCCGGCCTGGATGGTCTCATCGTCGGCGATTCGCTGGGGAGCTGCTCGATCGCCCGTGTAGCCGCGCAGCACCTCGGCCAGGGTGCCGGGGGAGCCGATGCCGGCGCACATCAACAGAAGGTTCGGCCAGGGGCCGCCGATCTGCTGCAGGCCTTCGTAGAGGCCCAGGGCACGGTGCAACTGCGGGTCTGCGTCTACCAGCAAGCGCTCGCGGGGAAAGCCTGTGAACTGGCAAAAGCGATCGGCTCCGGCGGCCTGGCCGATGCCGATCGCCAGCACGGTGATGGCGGCAGACGCCAGCTGTGGCAAGGCGGGGACCAGGGCCTGGGCGTATTCGATGCTGTCGAAATCCCCCAACTGGGGTAGTAGCACCACCAGGCGGCGCTGGCCCGGCCCCATCCCCGCCACGCCAGCCAGGCGCTCCAGCAGCTCTGCGGCAGCCCTGGGTCTTGCCTCGACGCCAGGCGTACTAGGGCTTGATTCGGTGCTGGTCACGGGGATTGGGGCGTTCAAGGAGCGTCCATCGTGGCGCGATGCCGGCTGCGATCCGACAACCTGGAGTTCCCCCTGGAGAAGCCTGGTTGTCGCCCGATCCCGCCGTCCTGCGGCCCTTGCCAACCACGCCTGCCGTGAGCGGAGTGCTCGAAACCCTCTCCTTCCTGCGTGATCCCGATTTCGCCCGCTCCCGCTTCGAGCGCTATGGCGATGTCTACGGCACCACCCTGCTGGGGCAGCGCACCGTATTCATCCGGGGGCAGAGGGCGATCAACGACCTGTTCGCCCAGGGAGATGCCCTTGAGGGCTGGTGGCCGGAGAGTGTGCGCAAGCTGCTGGGCCCCCTGTCCCTGGCAAACCGCAACGGTGCCGATCACAAAGCTCGTCGGCGGGTGGTGGGCCAGCTGTTCGCCGCAGCTGCCTTGAAGCGCTACAGCCCGGCGATCGTTGAGCTGGTCGATGATCTCAATCGGGAGCTGCTGGCTGAGCCAGCGCCCGTGGCCCTGGTGCCAAAGCTGAGACGCTTTGCCTTCAGCGTGATTGCCAGCACGGTGCTGGGGCTCGATGGTGTCGATCGCGAGGTTTTATTTGACGATTTCGAAACCTGGTGCCGGGGCCTCTTCTCCTTGCCCTTTGCCCTGCCTGGCAGCCCCTACGCGCGAGCTCTTCAGGCCCGCCAAGGCCTGCTGCGCCGCCTGGGTGCCGTGCTCGAGAAGGCCCAGGGCGCCGCGGCAGCCGGAGTACCCCTGGCAGCTGGCGGGCTCGATCTGCTATCTGGTGGCCTGGATGAAGCCGGTCTGCCCCTGGAAGACGACGACGTAGCCGAGCAGCTGCTCCTGCTGCTGTTCGCCGGCTACGAAACCACCGCATCTTCCCTGAGTTGTCTGCTGCTGAGCCTGCTGCAAAATCCCTCTGACTTGGTCTGGCTGCAGCAGGAGCTCGACGGCCTGGCTTGGCCCCCGGCCCAGGGGGAGGAACTAACCGCCTACGACGCCAGCCGCGCACCGCGTCTCGATGCGGTGCTCAAAGAAGTGATGCGTCTGGCTCCGCCGGTGGGTGGCTTCTTTCGTCGCACCCGGGAGCCGATTGTGCTGGCGGATGTGCAGATTCCGGCCGATCTGGTGGTGCAGGTGAGCATCACCGCCAGCCACCGCTATGGCAGCAAAGAAGAGGATCTGGAGGCCTTCCGGCCCCAGCGCCATCTCGGCGGAGAAAGCACAGCCGCCCTGCTGCCCTTCGGCGGTGGGGAGCGGGTTTGCCTGGGCAAGGCTCTGGCCGAGCTGGAGATACGCCTGCTGGCGGTGGGACTGCTCAAACAGCTGACCCTGGTGCTGGAGCCGGATCAAGACATGACGCTCAAGGTCATTCCCAGCCCATCCCCGCAGGATGGTCTTCTGGTGCGGCCGTGTCTGCGCTGAGCGAGTTGCTGGGCCAACAGCTGGGTCAACAAAATGAGATGGTGCCGGGAACAGGAGCCATGGCGGACAAGGAGCCCAGTGCCGAAGCGAGCCGCCACATCCTGCTCACCGGTGGCAGCTCCGGGATTGGTTTTCAGGCAGCGGCCCTGCTGCTTCAGGCCGGTCACCGCCTCACCTTGCCCTGCCGGGATGGGAGCAGCGCCTCAGGTCTGCGCGAGCGTCTGAGCGGCCCGATTGATACCCCCATCTGCGATCTGGCTGATCTGTCCAGCATCGAGCTCTGCGCCCAATCCCTGCTGGCAGCCGGGGAGCCGATCGACACATTGGTGCTCAACGCCGGCCTGCAGTACAGCGGCGAAGCCAAGCCCCGCTGGTCGGCCCAGGGGTTTGAACTCACCATCGCCGTGAACCACCTGGGCCACCAGGCTCTGCTGCAGCTGCTCTTGCCTTTGCTGCTGCGGGGCACAGCACCTCGGCTGGTGGTCACCTCCTCAGAGGTGCATGACCCCACTAGCGCCGGAGGGAAGGTGGGGCTGCCGGCCGGCCTAGGGGATCTTGCTGGTTTGCGCCAGGGCCCTGGCGCGCTGATGCTCGATGGCAGCAGCAGCTTTAATGCCGAGAAGGCCTACAAAGACAGCAAACTCTGCAACCTTCTGATGGCAAGGGAGGCGGAGCGGCTGCTCAGGGAGCAGGGCATGCTGCTGCCGGTGCTCGCCTGGAGCCCCGGGCTGGTGATCCCACGTAGCGACGGAGGCTTCTTTCGCTATAGCCGCAGCCACAACCCCTTTGGCCAGGCTCTCTTTGCCATGGTTGCCCGCGACCTGCTGCGGCTCACCGAAACCCCCCAGAGGGCCGGAGCCCTGCTGGCTGGGTTGGCCAGCAGGGTTCCACAGGCGAGTGGCTTCGAATATTGGAGCAACCGGGTGTTGGGCCCCGGTCGGCTGCGTTTTGAGGTAACTAAACCCAGTGCCGATGCCTGCTCAGACAGCCTGGCCCGGCAGCTATGGGATCTCAGCGCCCAGTGGACTCAGCCCCCAGTAAGACTCAGCGCATACCGCCACGGTTAGCCGGTCCGCCCATGTTTGGCCCGGCACCAAGGCCTGCCGCTGGCCGCATCCCAGCACCTGGGGCGCCCACACCTGGGGTGACGGCTCTAACCGCCGGCCTGCCCACGCAGCCCACTGGCACTCCAGGGGCCGTGCAGTAGATCCCTGCCGCTGGAACGGCTTGGGCCGGTGCAACAGCGGTTCCAGCGGCCAGGGCTCCGCCGCAACAGATGGCCAGCGCAGCCCATGCACCCGAGAGACGTGACATCAGAAAGGGAGCATCAATACTCCGCCATGTTGGCGGATCGATACCGTAAGAACAGCGATGCGGCAGCTTCCACCTGACCGTCATCTTGGCCATCATCCTGGTTGTCATCCTTTTCCTTGACCCACCGCTCCGTCGCCCGACTGCCAGCATGGGCTCAACAGAACACCTCCCCCGTGAAATTGATCCCCTTCTGTCCCTTCTGCGTCGCCAAGCTGCTAGCTCTCAAGGCCACGGTTCTGCTGCTGCTCACCCTCTTGATCAAGGCCCGGGTGCAGATCGTCGCCGGCTCGACCCTGGGTATCTTCCTGTTGCTGTTGCAAACCTTGGCCTTCCTTGCCGTTGGGGGTGGGCTGGTGCTCGCAGCCGCAGGAACAGCGATCTACAAAAACCAGCAGCGCCGCTCTTCAGTGGCTTGATCGTCAGATGGGTGATCACAACAGTCAACAGCTCACTGCCCGAGAGATGGTGCGGGCCCATGCTTATCCTGCACTGGCAGCGATTAGCAGCCTGAGCTTGGTTTGCATCGCTGTTCTACAGATTCCCGCAGCGGTCAAACACCATCGTTACAACCTATGCATTGATGAGCAGGTTAGCCTCAGACATACAAGCAACCTCGCTGGGCAGGGCGGCCCTGGCAAGTTGATCTACTTAAAAGCTGTCCAGCACTGCGAGGGCCGCTGATTCCCCTCTGTGGGCGCGCTAATTGCGTTGAGAAATTAAGGAACAGAAATTAAGAAACAGAAGGGCAGAAATTGGGTGCGGCAGGAGGTATTTAGGGCTTGCTGAATTTCATTCGCGGGTTTTTCGTCCGCGCCAAGGGCCGCGATCTCAGCCTGCAGCGCCAAGCGCTGGTGACCTCAATTTTCTCCTAGAAGCTGACTAAGCAGCCCACAGAAGCGCTGGACGGCGCCAGGAGGCGAGCAAATAGAGCATCAGGATGTACACAGAGACAAGAATAGAGAATAAGAGGCGCAGTAGCCTGAGAACCTTCTCGGCATTCATCACAAAGAACGCCATCGTGATCACCGTTCTTGATGTTTCAATCAGCTTGGTCATGATCCGATCCAGTCCATATTTCCGTTTGCTCGTTCCGATTCTTCCCTCGATCACGGAACGCTTTCTCAAGTCTGATTTAAAAAGCTCTTGTTGCTCTGCTGTCTGCACCTCGGCCTCTACCTGCTTCTTGCGTGGACGGCCACTGAGTCTGATGTTATTTTCTGCGCAGAACTTCTTGTTGCCTAATGTCATATAGATTGAATCGGCACAGATTCGTGCTGGATAGTACCCTCGCTCTTCCTTGTATTGCTTGGTACGTGCGATCAGGTCGTTGGCTTCATTGTAGTTGTCCCAGCTGATTCGATCCACATCGACAAAGCCATTATCATCTGATATTGAGATCTTCGCACCGAACTCTGTTCGCCTTCCCGCCTTGCCCCTCACGATCGGCCGCACGTGTGGTTTTGACAAATTGACAATCCGATCGTCGATGCGCCGGCTATCAGCGTCATACATCTCCTGCTGCTGCCGGTACAGTTCACTGGTGATCAGCAGCTTGCGGTAGAGCTGGGTTCCAAGCTCCAAAAGCATGGCACCGCAATGGATCATCTGATCAATTGCTCTGAGGTTTCTCCGGATCTCGTTGAGCTGAAAGCGCTTGACTTCACGGATCTCGGCGCATTTGGGCTTTTTCTTCTTGATGATCGCCAGAAACCGATTCCGAGCTTTATCCCGGTTGCAGCGGGGTTTACGATTGATCTTTCCCTGCAACTGCTTGAACAGTTCGTCGATGATCTTCTCAGTGGCCTCTCTCGCTTCGTTGAGCAACCTCAGATCTACTGGGTAGGGAATGTCATCAGGCACGCAGGTTGCATCAAGAATCAGAGTACCCCAGTTACTTTCAGGATCCAACGTTGCAGGCTTCACCCCTAGCGCTTCGTCGATGGCAGCAAGCTGTTGCTCCTCTTCTTGTTCGCTATCATCCTCCTCCGCCGAAACCAGCATCTCTTTAATCATCGCAACGCCATTGGCCTTGGTCATGTCATTGCAGATCTTGATCAGATCAGGGCCAATGCGCTTACGAAAATGCACCATCATCGATGGATCAAACGGGGGCATTGCCTGGTATGCACTCAAGCCAATGAAAAATTGTAGATACGGTGATTCCGTGATCAGCTGAACTGTTTCGCGGTCTGTCACTCCCAGGCGTTGCTGGATGTACAGCGCACCGAACGCCATCTGAAACGGCTTGGCCGGTGCTCCTGTCTTGGCACTGAATTGGGGTGCATACTGGCTTTCCAGCGGTATCCATGGAATCAGGTTACGAAGCAGAACCCAGCGATTATTAGGATCTAGTTTGCCGCCGAAGGGCGTGTAAAACTCCTCGATCGATAGCTGACCTGCGTGCTGAAAAACGTACATTGGCGTGTCAGCAGATTGTTCTAAGCCAGGAATGGCTCCATTAGGCTCATTTTAACGTGAGACCATCCCTGGAATCAACTGCGGCGCAATGGATATCGGTTCCTCAGCAAGCCCTATTTACCATCCACTAGGGCGCCAAGACCAATTTGATGGGCAGTACCAAAGCCGGTAAGGCCTTCAACTACGACGCCGCTTACGACCCCAACCATCGCGGCACGACCATTGAAGTGTTCAGCAGGCTTCTGAAATTGACCGTTGATGGCAGGCGTGTTGGTCAGCCCAGGCCAATTTGGGAGAGGATGCCCCCAGGCGGCCGTTCCAGTTCTCAGCGAATGCGACGAAACCGAAGCAAGAAGAGGAGTCAACCATCAATGTTTCGAAGTGTTACGGGAGATGCAACAGGATGTGAACAGTTTTGGCGGGGCCCGGGGTTGTGTGTTCCGCAGCCTCCCTAAGGAATCTGGGTCAAGGGCGCTCACCTTCCTGCACAGCTGGATCCGCGGAGTTGGGTGGCAATCGCCGCTCTACCTGTAGAAACACCAGCCAGGCCAGGGCGGCACTGATCCCACCGGTCCAGTCGTTCCGAACAAGCTCGACGATCGCAATAGTGCTGGCGCCGATGCGCAGGCCGCGCAGCAGAAAACGACCTAGCTTCTCCATGCGTATGGCTTAATTCATCAACCCTACCAGCGACTTTTGATGCTGCCGATCCGGCCAACCTTCTGCATGTCCCAAATCCAGAACGAAGACGATGACGAGCTCCCGGTCGATCGAGGCCGTGGCCTGGGGCTGCGTTTGTTGGCGCTATTAGGAGCTTTGTCGTTCCTCATGCTCGGAATCAGCAGCATCGCCCCGCTGCTGATTCCGGCTCCGCCGCCTGAGATGCCGGATCAGCGACCTAAATCGATGGGCTGAACAGCTGGTTCACTTTTGATTGAGCAGGATGGATGGATTAATTTCGCTTGCCTGGGTAGGCCGTTTCAATACCCCGACCCGTTTCAATAACCCGACCCGTACTGATATCAGATCAATTCAACTGGCGCCCAGGGTATGGCTAGCTTTTGATCGCAACAGGTTCGAATGGGCACCTTGTTCAATTCCCTCGCACCCAGCAAAGTCGTCAGCCAACCAATCATCATTGCTGGGAAGCTCGGCCTTCCCTTGCCGCGTGCTTCAGCTTCAGGATGACCAGCTGGCCCCGTGTTCCTCTGGCTGCTCTAGGGGGCCATTGAGCCGCTGGGGCTGGCGGTTAGCCGGTTCCAGGGTCGCCAGAGCTGCTGCTGTTGCCACTACAGCCAGTGCTACTAGGCGCCATGGGCTTCGCCGCCGTGATGGCAGGTTTTTACCCCCCTTGATGGGGGTACCGCAGCGGCCACAAACCATTCGACCTGCCAGGCTGCGGTCGGCGCGAATGGTCCAGCTGCCGCATTGGGAACAGGCCATGGTTTTGGCAATACTGATCTTCCCAGCTTGGCTTGGCCGCGCAGGGGCCGAAAGTGCTATGTCGCCCACTTTGCCCCTTGTGATTTTCCCCCTTGTGATTTGCCCCCTCCCAGGCCGTGATCCAACTGCTTAGCAAGCTTGGTTTTTTCGCCATCATTTTGGTGATGTTGGTGTCGGTTCCTACCGCGCTGGCCAGCAACGATCGAGCTAAGCACTACCTCTGTGGCGGTGAACCGCTGGAGGCAATCGCCTTCAATGGGCCGGTCGATGCGGAGGACATCCCTAACAGCAGCGGCGGCACCCTGCCCGGGGCCTTTCTGGTGCTTCGCTGGCGCAATCGGACCCTGCAGCTGCCGCGCACCAACAACGCCGGCGTACCCAGCTACACCGATGGCCGCTGGTGGTGGCAGGCCCTCGACCCCGATCACCCCGAATTCGCCCAGCTGCGCGGTGATGTGCAGCAATACCGCTGCGAGCCTGAGCCATGGGCCTGAGTGGCCCAACCCCGGGCGCCTTGCCCCCCTGGCGCCCCCTGCTCAAGGCGGCTCAAAGGCGCGAGGGTCGCTCCCCCCATGCCCGCTGGCTACAGCTCGCCAGCCTGGGCCTGGATGGGGCTCCACGGGTGCGCACCCTGGTTTTTCGCTGCTGGGTAGATGCCCACAGCCTGGATCTATTCACCGATGGCCGCAGCAATAAGGCCGCTGAACTACAGGCAGAACCACGGCTGGAGCTGTGTTGGTTGCTGCCCAAGGCCCGCTGCCAGTTTCGGCTGCGGGGCGATCGGCTCAGGCTGAATGCCGAGGCCGAAGCCCAGCAACGCCGGCGTCACTGGCACCAACTCAGCCCCGGAGCCCGGGCCCTTTGGGGTTGGCCCCCGCCAGGAGCTCCCTTCGAACCAGCAGCGGCCTTCCCCTCCGAACTGGCAGATGGCTCGCACCTACCGGAGTGCTTCGAACTGCTGAGGATCCAGATCAGCCAGGTGGAGCTGCTGGAACTCAAAGGCCATCCCCATCAGCGCCGCCGCTGGCGGGCCGATCAAGGCTGGGCAGAGCATTGGCTCAACCCTTGAGCTGATGACGCTTTCGGGGCTGGTTGTCCCTAGCCTGGACTTACCGAAGTAGCGGGCAGCGACATCGTCACATGCATCAGCAGCTTCATCAGCACTTGTATCGGCATATTCCAGGCCCCACCCAACCCTCGCCTTGGGCTTGAGGGGCCAGGGCACTTGTGGCTGGGCCATTCCTTTGGAGCCGACAGCCTCGCCCTATTTCTGATCATTCTGGCCCGCTATTTTCTTGCCGCCGGCGGATGTTGGTGGCTCGTACGTGTCTGTTGGCCCCACGCGAAAACGGGGTCTGCTGCGCGACAAGGCCAGCAGATTCGCGACGGGATACGCCATGACATTCGCCTGTCGGTGTTTTCGGCGGCGGTGTTTGCCCTGGCGGCCGCAGCGGTGCTGTGGCTGCAGGCCCACGGCATAACCCGGCTGTACACCGGAGCGGATGCAAACACCTGGTGGTATTTGGCTGTCAGTTATTTCTCGGTGCTGATCCTGCAGGACGGGATGTTCTACGCCACCCATCGCCTTTTCCATCACCCAGCCCTGTACGCCGCCTTCCACCGGGGCCACCACCGCTCCCTCCGGCCCACACCCTGGACCTCCTTCGCATTCGATCCGCTCGAGGCCCTGGTACAGGCGCTTTTTCTGGTGGGAATTGTGATGTTGATCCCCCTGCATCTGGCCACCCTGGTGGCCGTGCTCAGCACCATGACCGTATGGGCGATCGTCAACCACCTAGACCTCGAATGTCTGCCGCGCCAGTTTCCCCACCGCCTGTTGGGCCGCTGGGTGATCGGACCGTCTCACCACTCCCTGCATCACCGCCGAGTTTCGGTGCACTTCGGCCTCTACTTCACCTTCTGGGATAGGGTTTGCGGCACGCAAGATGGCGGCTATGCCAGTGGGCTCAAGTAATCGCCCTCGATCCGCAGCCAGGTTATTTCATTAGCGACCCGTAATAAATGTTCCTGCATGTTCATCACGATTGGCTTTGGCATCGGCGACTCTTTGATCTTCAGCCTTCAGCAATACGGGATGCCCGTCGGGCTAATTCATCATTATCCAATAGGGGAGCTCAGCTTGGCTTGAGGATTCGTTTGTAGGGCCCTTGTCGTGCTTCGCATGTCCCTAGCCTTGGATTCCCCCAGTCCAACGCATTAGGTCCCGTGCAGAACTGGCAGCTTTGGGCTTCGGCGGCGGCCTTTTTCGCGGCCCTCACTGCCTTGTTGATCAAGGTTGGGGTGCAGGGGGTTGATGCAGGTATGGCGACCCTATTCCGCACTCTGGCGGTGGCGATTGTGCTTGCCCTGGTGTTGCTGGCCACCGGCCGGCTGGACTGGCAGGAGCTGCGGCAACTGTCGCTCCCAGGCCTCGGCGCCCTCGCCCTCTCCGGTGTGGCCACCGGCTTGTCGTGGTTTTGCTATAGCCGTGCCTTGCAGCTGGGTCCGGTGGCAGGGGTTGCGGCTCTTGACAAGCTCAGCGTGGTGGTGATTGCCCTGCTAGCTCTTGTGCTGTTAGGCGAGCAGCTCGATCTCAGGGCCTGGCTGGGGGTGCTGTTAATGGCATTAGGCGCTGCCTTAGTTGCGTGGGTGTAGGCCCCATGCAGGTTTCCTGGGCATACCCTGGAGAAGAGCCCGAAGTTCCCTTTTGCTTGAAAAAGATCACCGCGCCCCTGCGCAGGGCCTTGATTTACGCAGCTGCCAGCTACGGGGGTCTTGTTCTGATCAACAATTCAGAGCTCAATCTCCCCAACATGTGGGTTGCCTACCTGCCCATGTTCATCGGGGTCTATGTGTTGACCCAGTGGCTGGATCGAAAAATTGGGGGCTGAATCCGCGCCTCTCCAGCGAGCGAGCGGCCACGGTTAACAGTTCTTCACACTAAGGTTGACAAAAGCGTTTCCACCCTTGGATGACCTCCTGGCTGCTATCTATCTGATCTGTTTTGCGGCCATCGCTGGTGGAGCCTTCGCCTTGATGACCCAAAACCTGCGTGGTGCCGCTGCCCTTGCCCCCGTACCGGTTCGTGGCTCCAGCCCCAAGCCCCATCCAGAAGCCCCAGATCCCGGCGAGGAGGTGCTTTACATCGATCTGAGCCGCGAGCGGCTAGAAGAGCTGTACAAGCAGGCCTCCTAATGCCCCTGGATGGGGTCTAGGTCGGCTAAACAGGGGCGACTCTGTTGGCCCTCCAGTCCCAGTTCATGACCCTGAAGCTCTATGGCGGCGCCCGCAGCCGCGCCTCAATTCCCCGTTGGTATCTGGAGGAAAGGGATATCCCCTACGAGTGGGTACAGCTCGATATGCAGGCTGGAGAGCACAAAACCGATGCTTTTGCCGCAATCAATCCCTTCGCCAAGGTGCCGGCCCTTGTTGATCAAACACTGAGGGCTCCAGGCGGAGAACCACTGCAGCTATTTGAAAGTGGCGCCATCCTGCTGCATCTGGCCGACCACCACGCCCACGAATTCACTGGCACTGCAGACCAGGTAGCTGCCCAGCGCGCGCTGGCAACCCAGTGGGTTCTATTTGCCAATTCCACTCTGGCTGTCGCCCTGTTTGTGCCGGCCAACCGGGAGAGGGAATTCCCCCAATTGATGACTGTGCTCGATGGCCTTCTGGCTGGTGGGAGTTCCTTGTTGGCAGGTCCCTGGGGAGATCCGCTCTGGAGCGTCGCCGATTGCGCCGTAAACGCCTATCTGGCCTATCTGCCGGTCTTCTTCCCCCAGATCGATCTCACCCCATACCCAAACGTGCAGGCTACGATCGCGGCCACCCAGGCAAGGGATGCCTATCAACGCGGCATGGGCAAAATTTGATGCCTGTCGCCACGGGTGGTGCCGTCCCAAGTGCCACCTTCGACTGGCAGGGCCACCCCCTCGAGCTGTTGGCTGCCAAGGCGGTGTGGGATCCCCAGCGCCAGGTTTTGTTCGTCGCCGATCTCCATCTGGGTAAGGCGGAAACCTTCCAGGTCCACGGCATTCCCATGCCCAGTGATGGCGATGCAGCCACCCTTAACGGCCTCCTGGACCTGGCCCATCAGCTGCTGCCCCAGCAGGTTGTCGTGCTAGGCGACCTGATCCACAGTCGCCTGGGGTTAACCGCTGAACTTCGCTCCAAGCTGGCGGCCCTGCCGGAGCTGCTGGGCTGCCAGCTGCGCCTGATCGGCGGGAACCACGAACAGGGCAGCTGGATCGAAGGACTGCCCCATGAACCCTCCCAGGAGCTGGGCCCTTGGTGGCTGAGCCACATGCCCGAGCCCCGGGCCGGCCTCCTCAACCTTTGCGGCCACCTCCATCCAGTGGCCCAGGTGGGGCGTGGGGCTGATCGGTTGCGCCTGCCCTGCTTCAGCTACTGCCAAACCAGCGGCCGGCTCGCCCTGCCCGCCTTCGGCCGCCTGACCGGAGGTCATCCCTGCTCCCGGCGGGAACGGCTCTGGCTGGTGGCCGAAGGGGCCGTGATTGCTTGGGCTGCGGGACGCCTGCCCGGTTTCTCTCAGCCAGACTGCTGCCATGGCCCTACCCCCCGGCAGCCTGCTTGAGCACACCCCCCAGGGGCTCTACTGCCGGGCGGCGGCAGCCTGGATCGACCCCGTGCGGCCCGTGCCCCGGGCTCTGATCACCCACGCCCACGCCGACCACGCCCGGCCCGGCTGCGGCGAATATTGGGCGGTGGGCGCCAGCGAGGCAATCCTGCGCCAGCGCCTGGGGGCCACGATCAACCTGATCCCGGTCGATTACGGCACCCTGCACCGCATCGGCGAGGCCCGCGTGTCTTTCCACAGCGCCGGTCACGTGCTCGGCAGCGCCCAGATCCGGCTGGAGGCCGGCGGCGAGAGCTGGCTGGTGAGCGGCGATTACAAACGCTGCGCCGACCCGAGTTGCGCTCCGTTTGAGCCGGTGCAGGCAGACGTATTTATCACTGAAGCCACCTTCGGCCTGCCGATCTACCGCTGGCAGAGCGGCGCCGAGGTGGCGCGGGAAATCCTGCAGTGGTGGCAGGCGGCGCCGGAGCGGCCCTCGCTCCTGTTTGCCTATGCCTTCGGCAAGGCCCAGCGGCTGCTGGCCGAACTCGCCGCCATCGGCGTGACCAACGAGGTGTTGCTGCACGGCGCCGTGGAAGCGCTGATGCCGGCCTACCGGGAGGCGGGGGTGCGGCTGCCGCCCACCCTGCCGGTGAGCGCCATTGCCAAGGGGGAATCGCTGGCAGGCCGCCTCGTGATCGCGCCGCCCTCAGCCCACCGCTCGCTGTGGATGAAGCGCTTCAAGCTGCCGCAAACGGCCTTCGTGAGCGGCTGGATGGCGGTGCGCGGCGCCCGCCGCCGCCGGGGCTATGAGCGCGGCTTTGTGATGAGCGACCACGCGGACTGGCCTGGCCTTATCCGCAGCGTCCAGCAGAGTGGCGCCCGCCAGGTGTATGTAACCCACGGCAACAGCGACGGTCTGGCCCGCTACCTGAACGAGGTGGAAGGGATCTGCGCCGAGCCGCTGGAGGGGCAAAGGGGGCCATGATCAGCGGCGAGCGCCCAATCCCCAACCGTGCTGCCGCAACTCCAAACAACAACAGCTCAGGGGCGAACTCTCAACCTCTGCAGCGGCCTCGGCTTCGCTTTGCTGACGCTGCTGGCCCCTGCCCCCGCCGCCCTGGCCCAGCCAGCCAGAACCATTCCCCTGCCGGAGCGCGAGGGCCAGGCCCTGCTGTTGCAGAGCGTCGACCGGGCCGACTACGGCCCCTTGGCCGAGCAGTTCCTCACCCAGGCCAACCTGGCCTACTGCGGCGTGGCCAGCATGGTGATGGTGCTCAACAGCCTGGCGGTGCCGGCCCCGGCGGCGGCGGGTTACGGCAGCTATCGCTTCTGGACCCAGCAGAACGTGTTCGAATCCGCCAGCACTCGGGCAGTGCTGGCTCCCCAGCTTGTAGCCCGCCAGGGCATGACCCTGGAGCAGCTGCGGGCCCTGCTGGCCAGCCATGGGCTACAGGCCCGGGCCATCCACGGCGACCGGCTCAGCCAGGCCCAGTTCCGCCTGCTGTTGCGCAGCAACCTCAGTGATCCATCGGATCGACTTTTAGTGAACTACGACCGCCAGTCCCTGGGGCAGGCCGGCGGCGGTCACATTTCGCCGATAGCCGCTTATCACGCGGCCACGGATCGGGTGCTGATCCTCGATGTAGCCCGCTATCGCTATCCCTCGGTGTGGGTGCCCCTGGCCGATCTCTGGCAGGCCATTCGAAGCACCGACAGCAGCTCCGGCCGCAGCCGCGGCTTGGTGGTGGTTAGACGCATCTGAGAGCCATGCGCCGTTTTGCCGCCCTCTACACAGCACTGGATGGCAGCAGCGGCTCCAACGCCAGGGTGCAGGCCCTTGTTGCTTACTTCAGCGAGGTGGATGCCCCCGATGCCGCCTGGGCCCTGCATGTGCTGCTGGGGAAGCAGGGCAAGCGCCTGATCACTGGCCGCCGCCTGCGACAGATCTGCCTGGAGGGCTCCCCCCTGCCGGAGTGGCTCTTCGACGACTGCTATGCCCAGGTGGGCGATTCGGCCGAAACCATCGCCCTGCTCTGGCGGCAGCTGGCGCCAGAGGCAGCGGAGGCCCCAGGGGGGAGTGATGTCGCCGCCGCTCCGCTGCACAGCTGGATGGAGCAGCTGCTACCCGCCGCCGCCGCCCTCGAAGGCGATGCCCAGGCCGATGCGGTGCGCCACCTCTGGCGGGGCCTGAGCCCGGCCGAACTGCTGGTGGCCAACAAGTTGCTCACCGGCGGCCTGCGGGTGGGGGTGGGACAGGGGCTGGTGCTGCGGGCCCTGGCCCAGTTCAGCGGGCTGGAGCAAGCGCTGCTGCAGCACCGGCTGATGGGTGGGTTCACCCCCAGCCCCTTTGCCTATGGGGCTTTGTTGGCCCCCGCCGACCAGGCCGCCACCGTGCCCAGCCGGCCCTATCCCTTCTTTTTGGCCTCACCCCTGGAGCAGCAACCGGCCGGCCCCGCCAGCGACTGGCAAGCGGAGTGGAAGTTCGACGGCATCCGCGGCCAGCTGATCCGCCGCGCCAACGAGTTTTATTTGTGGAGCCGCGGCGAAGAGTTGATAGGTGCAGCCTTCCCCGAATTGCTTGATGCGGCAAGGTGCCTGGCAAACGGCACCGTGCTCGACGGCGAGATCCTGGTGTGGCCAGCCGGTTCCGACCAGCCGGCCCCCTTCGCCCAGCTGCAGCGCCGCCTTGGCCGCAAGGCACCAGGGCGCAAGCTGCTGGCCGAGTGTCCGGCGACCTTTGTGGCCTACGACTTGCTCGAACTGGGGGGCGACGACCTGCGCCAACGACCCCTGAGCCAGCGCCGTTCAGCCCTGGAGGAGCTGCTCCAGTCACTGCCCCAGGCGGCTTCCGCTCCCGCAGCCGGGCTCCTGCGCCTTTCCCCCCGCCTGCACCTAACGGCCTGGGAGCAGCTGGAGCCGCTGCGCCAGCAGGCCGCCAGCGCCGCCGCCGAAGGGCTGATGCTCAAGGCCCTCGCTTCGCCCTACCTGGCGGGCCGCAGGCGGGGCCACTGGTGGAAGCACAAACGCGATCCATTTACGCTCGATGCGGTGCTGCTCTACGCCCAGGCCGGCAGTGGCCGCCGCGCAAACCTGTTCACCGATTACACCTTTGGGCTCTGGAATGCGGAGGGCGAGTTGGTGAGTTTCGCCAAGGCCTACTCCGGCCTCAACGATGGCGAGATCACGGCGCTGGATCGCTGGATCCGCAGCCACACCTCTGAGCGCTTCGGGCCGGTGCGGGCCGTGCAGCCCCTGCAGGTATTTGAGCTGGCCTTTGAGGGGCTGCAGCGCTCCAGCCGCCACAAGAGCGGCATCGCCGTGCGCTTCCCCCGCATCGCCCGATGGCGCCAGGACAAACCAGCCGCAGAGGCGGACACCCTGGCCAGCGCGCTGGAGTTACTGGAGCAGTAATTGGGGCAGGCTTGGCACTCGCAATATGTATAGCAATATGCAAGCTAATTGGGTCGGCGTCTGCCGCACCAAGACGTGTGTGCTTCAAGAATCAGGTGGTCATCGGATCCCTATAAGATCTGAGCATTCAGGAGCGAGCGGCTCTAAACCTGTAGACCAACAAAACTCACGGAGCCGGGGCCTGGATAGGAGTAGGCGTTGTGCGGATAAAACAGACTCCCAAAAATGGTTAACGGACCCGCCCAATAAGCGTTGGGCAGACCAAACGGCCGTTGCCTGCGCGTATCTCTTAGGATACAATGAGGCATGATCGAAATTCGGGAGGCGTCTGCCTATGCCGCGTGGTTCACTGGCCTGCGTGATCGGACTGCCAAAGCTCGCATCGATATTCGGCTTAGACGTCTCTCCTTGGGCAACTCAGGCGATATCCGCTCTGTCGGAGAGGGCGTATCAGAGCTGCAGATCTATTACGGCCCCGGTTATCGGATCTATCTGACAAGACAAGGAGATACCGTAGTCATTCTGCTCTCAGGTGGCGATAAGAATTCTCAAGACCAGGACATTCGTCTCGCCAAGGAACTTGCTCGAAATCTCTAGGAGAAGCCAATGACTAAAACCACCACGACAATCTGGGATCCAGCCGCACACCTCACCACGTCTGATGATGTCGCAGCTTATTTGGAGGCTGCACTTCAGGATGGCGATCCTCAGCTGGTTGCAGCTGCCTTAGGTGATATAGCCAGGGCCAAAGGTATGAGCCAAGTTGCACGTGATGCTGGCCTAGGCAGGGAGAGTCTGTATAAGTCTTTATCGCCTTCGGGAAATCCTGAGCTGGCAACAATATTGAAGGTGATCTCGGCGTTGGGTTTGGAACTGCATGTGACTGCTACTGACAAGGCGAAGATGGCTGTCTAACCGGCCCCTTGAGTGGACAGGCCCCCACTTGCAACTTTGCTTCGCCACCTCAAATTCCCTGCCTGCCACTCAAGGGCAGCGTTAGCTGGCGCGGAGTGAATGGATAGCTCCCCATGGCCTGAGCACAATGTAGATCTGCTTGCAGGAGGTAACTCCAGTGCGAGCCAAGCTTTTCAAAAATGGGGAATTCGCATGGCATCCGCCTCCCCAAGCTGCTGCTTGAGGTTGGGGGTCTGGCAGATGAGGTTGAAAGAGATGCTGCACCGGGCGTACTGATAATCAGACCTTCCATTCACCCAAGGGCAGGCTGGGCAGATGCAGCAGCAGCCTGCGACGCAAATGATCTTCTCGATGAAATGCCAGCCTGAGAACCCGCGTATCTCGTGACCATGCAAACCACCGCACCGGCGGACCATCCAGCCTCCACCGCCGCCGCCGGGCCGGAGGAGGCGCTGGCCCTGTTCGACCGGCTGCCGGCGGTGGAGCTCACCGAGCTGCTGGGTCGCTGGCTTGGCGGCAGCTTCGCCACGGGCCATCCCCTCGATGGGGTGCTGGAGACCTTTCACTGGTATGGCAAGGCCTTCCGCGGCCCCGATGACGTGGATCCGCTGCTGTTTCGCACCGCCGGTGGCGCCGTGGTGCCGCTGCGGGCCACGCTGCTGCCGGATCCTCGCTGGCTAGAGCGCTGGCCCTGGTTGGGCACCGCCGCCGCCGGGAACCTATTCCAGCGGCTGGCGCTGCCTCTGTGGATCACCCACCACCCGCAGGCCCGCCTGCGGGTGGTGAAGCACCGTGGCGTGGCCAGCGCGGCGATGCTGTATGACCACCTGCCGATTGTCGATGTCTTCCGCCGCCTCGATGAGCACACCCTGCTAGGGGTGATGGACGCGCGGGGAATATCCCAGCCCTTCTTCTTCATCCTGCGGCGCGAGGGCAGCGACGTCGCCTCGCGGTCGTGATCGCTCCAGCAGCTACGCGGCAGCAGCGAGGAGTTTGTTGTATCTAGATATATGCATACTTGGCCCAACCTTCTAGTCTCTATAGCCAAACAAGCTCCTCGAGTGGACAGGCCACCACCAGCTCGCTGCCTCGGCACCTCAAGTTCTTGCCTGCCTGTTGATGGCAAGCTTTCGACAAGTCACACTTGCGGCTGCCAGAACTAATCCCGTTTGGTATCCATTTGCAAGTAGATACTTCTGTCGTCCATTCTTTGTTGTCCCAATGCCCATCACTAACTTGCCGATCATTTCGCAATCCAAGCCTCAGCGCTTTGGTTCGCAGTGGGCAGCCCAACAGGCAAAGATCTCAATCGCGTTGCTCCCGTAATACCGGAGCAACTTATCATTTATTGGTCCAACTGGATTGCTTGCTGCTTTCATGTCGCGAGGCGAGTTGCTCTAAAGGCATACGCATTGAGCGGATACACCCCCTCGATTCCCAACTCATTCGCAGACTTAACGCAACGTTGAATGGCTGGGTCTTTGATTGATTTATCTGCGCATGATGGATTCAGTCCAGCGAATACGCCCATGTCGCGGCTTAGCCCAGCACTCCATCGACGTCAGTCTATTTCTGGCTTCAAATGCGCCCATCGTGCCTGCATATCCCTATGAGGCCACGCCAATCAGCAGCGAGTCACTCACCTTGCGACTCACCTCCATCATGGGGTGCACAAGAGCCGCAGCGGCAAGCAATCCCCCGCGCCAAGGGCGGCCCTCCCTGCGCCATCACCCCCCGGTGATTAGGTTTAGCGTGTGCATTGATGATTCCGGTGGGCCAGGTCAGGCGATCGGATCTCCCCGGCACGCTGCTCGCCCCGATCGAAGCCTGGTTTGAGCGTCAGGGCTGGACGCCCCTGCCGTTCCAACGCCAGTGCTGGCAGGCCTACCTGGCCGGCGAGAGCGGCCTGATCCAGGTGCCCACTGGCTCGGGCAAAACCTATGCCGCCGTGATGGGTCCGATTGCCGAGTTCCTGGCCGAGCCCAGCCCCGCCCTGCGGCTGCTCTATCTCACCCCCCTGCGGGCCCTGAGCAGGGATCTGGCCCTGGCGATCCAGCAGCCGATCGCGGCGATGGGCTGGCCGCTGCGGGTGGGTATCCGCAATGGCGACACCTCCAGCTACGAGCGCGGCAAGCAACTGCGCAGCCCGCCCGAAATCCTCATCACCACGCCGGAATCGCTCAGCCTGCTGCTGGCAAACCCCAAGGCGCCTGCCCTCTTTGCCGGCCTACGGGCGGTGGTGATAGATGAGTGGCACGAGTTGATGGGCAGCAAGCGGGGCAGCCAAACCGAGCTCTGCCTGAGCTGGCTGCGCAGCCAGCGGCCCGGTCTGCGCACCTGGGCGATCAGCGCCACCATCGGCAATCTCGACGAGGCGGCCCGCAGCGCCCTTGGCGCCGCCAGCGAACCCCGCCTGATCACCGCACCGATTGCCCGGGCCACGGAGATCCGCAGCCTGCTACCCGAGACGATCGATGGCTTTCCTTGGGCCGGCCACCTCGGGTTGCGCCGCTATGAGGATCTGGTGGCGGCCCTGGAGCCCGCCGTCTCGACCCTGCTGTTCACCAACACCCGCAACCAGGCCGAGCGCTGGCACCAGTGCCTTCGCTACGCCTGCCCTGAGATGGAGGGCGCCCTGGCCCTTCACCACAGCGCCATCGACCGGGCTGAGCGCGAGGCGATCGAAGCCGGGGTGAAAGCAGGCGATCTGCGTTGGGTGGTGTGCACCAGCTCCCTCGATCTAGGCGTGGATTTCCAGCCGGTGGAGCGGGTGGTGCAGATCGGCTCAGCTAAAAATGTGGCCCGGCTGCTGCAGCGAGCTGGCCGCAGCGCCCACATCCCCGGCGGCACCTCCCAGGTGCTGTTTATGCCCACCCATGCCCTCGAATTGCTGGAGCTCAGTGCCCTGCGGCGCGGCCTGGCGGCTGGCTTGGTGGAGGAAAGGCGCCAGCCGAACGCCCCGATCGACGTTCTGCTCCAGCACCTCACTAGCCTGGCCTGCGGGCCCGGCTTCCAGGCCGAAAGCGAACTGGCGGCGGTGCGCAGCGCCTGGAGTTACCGCCAGCTCAGCGATAGCGACTGGCAATGGTGCCTGCGCTTCCTCGAGCACGGCGGCGACTGCCTCGGCGCCTATCCGCGCTACCGCAAGCTCGAGCGTGAAGACGGCCGCCTGCTGGTGAAGGAAAAGGCGATCGCCCGGATGCATCGCCTGCACATCGGCACCATCACCGCCGACCGGGCCGTAACCGTGCGCTTTGTGCGCGGCGCCGTGCTCGGCCATGTGGAAGAGGCCTTCATCGGCCGGCTGAAGGCCGGCGATGTGTTTTTCTTCGCGGGCCGGCAGTTGGAGTTTGTGCGCCTGCGGGAAATGACGGCCCAGGTGAAGGCCAGCTCCAAAAAAAGCAACACCGTGCCCGCCTGGGCAGGCGGCCAGATGGCCCTCTCCGACCTGCTCAGCCGCCACCTGCGCGCCGAGGTGGATTGTTGTGCCCGCGCCCTGGCGGGGCAGGCCACACTCGACAGCCCCGAGCTTGTGGCGCTCGAGCCCCTGCTGCAGCGCCAGGTGCAGCTCTCCCGGCTGCCAAGGGAGCATGAATTGCTGGTGGAGGTTTGCAACAGCCGCGAGGGCAGCCACCTCTATGCCTATCCATTTGAAGGGCGCTTTGTGCACGAAGGGCTGGGTTTTCTCTGGGCCTGGCGCCTGGCCCGGCACCAAGCCAGCACGATCACGGTGTCGGTAAACGACTACGGCTTTGAACTGCTAGCCCCGAAAAACTACCCATTTGAAGAGTTGTTTGAACTGCACGCCGCAGAACTGCTCGCCGGCGCCGATCTCAAGGACGACCTGGAGCAGGCAATCAATCTTTCAGAACTCTGCCGGAGGCGTTTCCGCGCCATTGCCCAGATCAGTGGCTTGGTGCTGAACGGCTTTCCCGGCCAGGCCAAATCGGGCGGCCAACTCCAGATCAGTGCCGCCCTGCTCTACGACGTATTCAGTCGCCACGAACCCTCAAACCGCCTCTTGGCCCAGGCCAGATCGGAAGTGCTCAGCGAACAGCTGGATCTGCCCCGGATCACCGTCGCCCTGCAGCGCCTGCGGCGGTGCACCCTGCAGCTGGAGCGTACCCCCCGGCCTGGGCCCCTGGCCTTTCCCTTGCTGGCCGAGCGCCTCAACAACCGGATGAGCAATGAGTCCCTGCTGCAGCGCCTGGAGCGCCTGCGCCAGGAAGCTGAACGCGCCGAAGGGGGCCCTCCTGGCTCCTAGGAGGCTGTTGCGCGTAGATCACCCAGCGACACTCCACAGACGTATCCAAATCTGCCCTGATCCCAGTGACAGCAGTGGATCTGGGCGATAAAATGGGGCATGCAGAAGCGCAAGACCTTTCGTCCCTGGCAGCCGGAGCAGACCTCCTTGCTGCCGGCCTCACCGAGTGACTGGCTGACCGCTGACCATCAGGTGTATTTCCTGCTCGATCTGGTCGATGAGCTGGATCTGTCGGCGATCGTGATCCCTGCCCAGAGCAAAGATCCCCGTGGCGAGAAGGGTTTCGACCCCAGGATGATGACGCTATTGCTGCTTTACGCCTACTGCGTGGGCACGGTCTCCTCCCGGAAGATTGAGCGGGCCTGCTACGAGGATCTGGCCTTCCGGGTGCTTACCGGCAACCAGCAGCCGGACCACAGCCGGATCAGTGAGTTCCGGCGCCGCAACCTTGAGGCCCTGAGCGAGCTGTTCGTTCAGATCCTGCGCCTCTGTCAGGCGGCCGGCATGGTCAGCCTGGGCCATGTGGCGCTGGACGGCACCAAGGTGCAGGCCAATGCCTCCAAACACAAAGCGATGAGCCACGAGCGGATGCTCAAAGCCGAGGCGCAGCTCGAGAAGGAGATCAAGGAGCTGATGCGCCGGGCCGAGATCCTTGATGCGCAGGAAGACGGCAAGTACGGCAAAGGCAAGCTGGGCAGTGATCTGCCCAAGGAGCTGCGGCGGCGCGAGGACCGGCTGAAGAAGATCCGCCATGCCCGACAAGCGTTGGAGGCAGAAGCAGCGGCCGCCGCTGCCCGTGATCGCGCCAAGCAGGCAGCAGAGGCAGAAGCTGCGGTGGCGGATGCTGCTGCTGCTGCCGATGCCGCAGTAGCGGATGCCAGCGAACAGCAGAAGCTGGCTGGCAAAGCAGCCAAGGCGCAGGAGAAAGCAGAGGCCGCCAAGGAGCTAGCGATCGAGAAGGCCCAGGAGGCAGGCCTTGAGCCGGAAGGATTGGATCCTCAGCCGGCTGACGCCATGCCTTATCGCGGCCTGGCCCATCGGGCCGATGGCAGCCCCACAGCCGCTGCGCAGCGGAACTACACGGATCCAGACAGCCACATCATGAAAAGCGACGGCAACCTGCTGCAGGGCTACAACTGCCAAGCGGCCGTCGATGGCGATCACCAGGTGATCGTGGCGATGGGCGTCAGCAACCAACCGCCGGATCCAGAGCACCTGGTGCCCATGCTGGAGCGCACCATGGCCAACACCACCCAGGTGCCCAGGACGTTCATTGCTGATGCGGGCTACTGGAGTGAGGACAACGTTTCTGCCTGCGAAAAGCGAGGCACCGACCCCCACATCGCGACGGGCAGGCTGCCGCACGGTCAGCCATTACCACCGATCTATGGCCCGATCCCCAAGGGGCTGGATGCCAAAGGCAAGATGGCCCGCAAGCTACGCAAGAAAGAAGGCCGAGAGATCTACGCCAAGCGCAAAACGATCGTGGAGCCGGTGTTTGGTCAAACCAAAGAAGTGCGAGGGCTGCGGCGCTTCCTGCTGCGCGGGCTGGCCAAGGTGAATGGGGAATGGATGCTCTGGGGAACAACCCACAACCTCAACAAGCTGTGGCGCCACCTGAAGAAACAGAGGCTGCAGGAGGCGATGGCAACGGGATAGGGGGGCAGACCCCCACGGCTGAGCAGAAGTCAGCGAACCGCGTCCGAAATTCAAAGGAAGACGGTAAAGAAAGAAGTGCCGAGCTGCGCTGGATGGCGTGAGCGGCGGCGCTACGAGCGACACACTCCTAGCTAGGGAAACTCAGCCCCAACCAGCACCAGCAGGATCGCCAAATGGCGTTCTGGCGGCGGTCGACTAACGGGGTAGCGGGCAGAGCAGGGGGCCGGGTATGCGGCAGGTGCGCCATTCCCCTCTGGTGGTTGATACTTCCACGCCGATCAGCGGTCCCTGGTGATTGTTTTGAGCGATTGGTTCAACCCAGGCAATGGCATCTGCGATGGCCTCGTCAAGACTGCTGTAATAGGCATCGAGTTCCCGGTGCGGCTCACAGCTGCCATCAATCAGGCGGTAGCAGCGCCCAACCTGCAGGTCAGCGCCCAGGCTGGTTGAAATCTGCATCCACATAGCCGGCTATCTTTTGGATTCACCATGGCTAGCCCTTGGGCTGCTTGTCTGTAATGCGGCACACATATTAATTAGTCGTAATGGTCATTTCTGCGGCGCCCCCGGCGCCCTTGCGTCGGGGCGGGGTTAGGATGGATTATCGAATTTATCAACCAAGCCCATGTCTGAGATTGAAGAGATTAATAAGCTTGTGACTTTTGGCCTTGTGGATGGAAAACTGCGGATTTTGCAAGTCAATGCAAATGTATGGGGCGACGTTAAGGGGAATATCCAGGGCAGTGTTCAAGGTGATATCTACGGAGATGTGGAGGGGAGTGTGGAGGGTTATGTGGGTCGCGACGTCGGCGCCAACGTAGGACGCCACGTTTTAGGGAATGTCAATGGCAATATTGAGGGCAGTGTTTGGGGAGATGTAAAGGGCGACATATGGGGCCATGTCTTCGGCAAAGTGGAGGGCAGTGCCCAGGGCAGCGTTGATGAAAACGCCTGAGCTCATACCAATCCAGTCAACCAATCAATCCAGCCATTTGCTTTATTGCTGATAATCCAGCCGATCTTCCCTGCTGATGGCCAGACTCAGCGGCCCGGTGTTGCCACTGAGAAGTCTTTCCCCGCCACGCAGGCCCTGGGCAATTTCTACCCGGCCGCCCGACTGCTTGCCGATTACCACTGGCATCGGCTCTGCGCCGCCTCGCTGGTAACGGAACACCACCGGGGTGCCCTTGACCATCTGCACAGCCTCGGCCGGAACCGTGAAGCGCTGCTCTGCTGAAGCAACCAGCAAAAAGGCGGTTACCGCTGTTCCTGCCGGTGGCATGGGACCATCCACCGACTGGGCGCGCACCACGGTGAACCGCCTGCCGCCATCACCGTCGGCCGCCACTGCGACCACCCGGGCCCGCAGCTCCTGCGCACCTGCTTTCACCCGCAGCAACTGGCCGCTCTTCAGATTGGCGGCCAGCAGGGGAGACACCAGGAAACGCATTTCACTGCCACGGGCATCGCTGATCTGGGCCACTTCCTCCCCCTCCCGCAACACGGCGCCTGGGTAGGCCTTCACCACGGTGACCTGCCCGCTGCTGGGGCTCCTGATCAGCAGCCCTCCCCTGGCATCCGGTTGACCGATCGCTGCTGCCTTTGCCGCCGTCGCCCGGGCACTGCTGGCAGCAGTCACACTGGCAAGGCGGCGGCTCTCCAGTTCCTGCGCCGAGAGGGCACCCTGGCGGGCCATTGGTATTGCCAGGCGGTATTGATAGGCCAGCGATTGGGCCGTTGCCTGAGCCGCCCCAGCCTCCGCCTGCACCACAGCAGCTTCCGGGCTTCGCACCTCAGCGATCACCTCACCGGCGCGCACGGCCATCCCGGGAGCCACCAGCAGCCGCACCAACCTTCCCGCCACGGGTATGGCCACGCTCGAGCGGGCCCCAACAGCAGCTTCGACAAAGCCCGAAATCGGCCGTTCGGTTCCCGTGCTGAGTTCGGGGCGAATGATGCTTAGCCCGGAGCGCCGCAATTGCTCCTCACTGAGTGTGATCCTGTCTTTGGCTTCGATCCGCCCTGGGGGCACTTCAGGGGGAGCTGGCGAAAGCCGGCCGCTGAGGCGCCCCAGGCCAAGTCCCAGCAGCAAAGATCCGGCAATTGCCATACCAAGTAGCACTTTCATGGCTGGGACACGGCAGGGAAAGGGGCGTGGGTACTGACAGGGGGCAATAGCCAGCGGCCAAAGCGGGCGTACAGCGCCGGGATCACCAGCAGGGTGAGCGCGGTGGAGGTGATCAGGCCGCCGAGCACGACGATCGCCAGGGGTTGGAGGATTTCGTTGCCCGCCCCAAAAGCCAGTGCCAGGGGCAACGCCCCCAGGGCCGAGGAAAGGGCGGTCATCAGGATGGCGTTCAGGCGCTCCAGGCTTCCCTCGCGGATCACCTCGTCTAACGGCTGACCAGCGGCATGGCGGCGGTTGTAGTTGTCCACCAGCAGCAGACCGTTGCGCACGGCGATGCCGAACAGGGTGATGAAGCCGATCAGCGAGGCGATCGAGAGCACCCCGCCGGTGAGCAGCACCGCCACCACCCCGCCGATCAGGGCCAGCGGCAGGTTGAGCATGATCGCCACCGTGGCCGGCAGCGATTTGACGGAGGCCACCATCAGCACGCTGATCACGGCGGCGGCCACCAGGCTGTAAAACACGAGACTGGCGGTGGCCCGCTCCTCCGATTCGAACTGACCGCCGTAGCGAATCGTGTATCCCTGGGGCAGGCGCACCTGGCGGGCAATGGTGCGTTGGATGTCCTTCACCACGCTGCCGAGGGCCCGGCCGCTGACGTTGCTCGACACCACGATCAAGCGGGATACGTCTTCCCGATTGACGACATTGGAGCCCAGCCCTTCCTCGATCCAGGCGACGCTCCCCAGCGGCACCGTCATGCCGTCGGCAAAGGCCACCGGCACCGATCGAATTGCATCGAGGTTCTGGCGGGCGTTCTCTTGGAGCTGCACCAGCACATCGCTGCGCACTCCGCCGTCCACCACGTGGCCCACCACCTTGCCGTTGAGGGCGATTTCCACCGCCTCCGACAGCTCTTCCACCGTCAGCCCCAGGGCGGCCGCCAGAGGACGGTCGATTTGGATCTGCACCTGGGGGATGGGCAGCTGGGGCTCGAGCTGCAGATCCACCACCCCCTCGATCGGCTTGATCGCCCTCTCAACGGCCTCGCCGATGCGGCGCAATTCCCCCAGATCGGTGCCATAGATCTTGATGGCGATGGCGCTGCGCACACCCGAGAGCACCTCATCCATGCGGTGCGAGATGAATCCACCGATGTTGGGAGCCACCCCAGGCAGCTTGGCAAAGGCCTGGCGCAGTTCGGCAATGGCGGCGGGGCGATTGGCAAGAGCCAGTTCGCTCAGTTCCACATCCACGTGGGCCAGGTTCACGCCGGCCCCATCGGCGTCGCCGGGAGCGCGCCCGCTGCGCACCTGTACCCAGCTGAACAGGGGATTGTTCTGGAGCTCCCGGGTGAGCGCCAGGCCGGCCCGATTGGTCATCTCCAAGGACACCCCCGGGTAGAGCACCATCGAGTTGACCAGTGACTTTTCGCGGAATTCAGGCAGGAAGACCCGCCCCAACGCCGGCAGGATCAAACTGGTGGCCACCACCATGGCCAGAGCGATGACCAGCACACGCCGCGGTGCGTCCAGCGCAAGGTCGAGAATCGGCCGGTAAATGCGCTCGGCCTGATTGGTCAGCCAGGTGCTCTCCTCGGGCAGCTGCACCGGCGCCAACAAGATGGCGCAAAGAGCTGGAATCAGCGTGAGAGCAACCAGTGAAGAGGCTGCAATCGAAAATAGGTAGGCCAGCCCCATTGGCGCAAATATGCGCCCCTCTACGCCGGTAAGCGAAAAGATCGGTGCAAATACTACAATGATAATCAAGCTTGAAAAGAGCACCGGCTGGCGCACTTCCACGGAGGTTTCAAAGACAATCTGCAAAGGATTCCTTGGATTACCGGAGGCCTGGTTTTCGCGCAGGCCCCGATAGCAGTTCTCCATATCTACGATCGCATCGTCAACTACTGAGCCGATCGCCACCACCAGCCCTCCCAAGGTCATGGTGTTGATGCCGAGGCCCAAGGCATTCATCAGCATCAGGCCTATCAGGATTGACAGGGGAATCGCGCTGAGGCTGATCGCAGCTCCACGCCAGTTCATCAAAAACAGCACGATCACGGCCGAGACGATTACCACGCCTTCAACCATGGCTGAGCTGACATTGCGGATCGCGCTGTCGATGAAGTTGCTTTGGCGAAAGGTCTGCTGGATCTGCACATCAGTCGGCAGGGTGCGGTTGAGTTCGGCCAGGCGGTGCTCCACCGCCCGGGTCACCGTTGGGGTGTCGACATCCGGCTGTTTAGTCACCATCAGCACCACGGCCGGCATTCCGTTGAAGCTGGCGTCGCCCCGCTTAAGCGCCGCACCGAGCCTCACCTCGCCCAGCGTTGAGAGCAGCACCGGTTGACCCTGCTGATTGCGCACGGCCGCCTCGGCCAGATCTTTCACCTGCGTGATCTGGGTCAGGGGGCGAATCAGCCGTTCCTGGCCCCCACCGATCAGGAAGCCGCCTGGGCTGGTGGCCATGGCCGAACCAACGCCCTCCATCACCGCTTGGAGTGAAACGTTCTGAACCTGCAACTCCTGTGGGTCGAGCAGCACCTGAAATTGCTGCTCATCGCCGCCATAGATCGTTACCTGGGCCACCCCCGGCACCGCGAGGATTGACTGGCGGTAGGAGCGCAGCACCAACTGCTGCAGATCCATCAGCGAAGTGACGCCATCGCCGTTCACGGTGAAGGCGACCTGAAGGATCGTGCCCAGGGGGGAGACCAGCGGCGAGAGTTCGGGAGCACCAGCATTGGCGGGCAGCTGGGCACTGACCTGCTGGATCCGTTCGGCCACTATTTGGCGGGCGCGATAGATGTCGGCGTTCTGGTGGAACACCACCTGCACCATCGATAGGCCTGCCTTCGAGGAGGAGCGCACGGTCTCCACCCCCGGGATGCCATTCACGGCCGATTCGATCGGCAAGGTGATTCGGGTCTCTACCTCCTCGGGGGAAAGGCCGGGGGCGCTGGTCTGCACATCCACCTGGGGCGGGGCGAACGACGGAAACACATCCAGCGGCATCTGGCTCACTGCCAGCACACCCCAGAGGCTGATGACGATCGCTGCGGCCACGATCAGCCAGCGGCGGGCGATCGAGAAGCGGAGCGTGGTGTTGAGCAGCCGCTCAAGCATCTCTCTTTTGGCGGCGAGCCAGCCAGATGGCCCCGCCGCCAAGCAGCACTACAGCTCCAGCCGCCAGGGCTGGCACGGGCAGGCCGCCGCCTGCTTTCGAATTAGTTACTGCAACCGCCGCCGGGGTTTTGGTTTCAGCTGCCTGCTCGGCCGGCTGGGTTTTCAGCGACTCGGCGTAGAGCGAAAGGGCGCCGGAGATCACCACCTCATCGGTGGGATCGATTCCCTTGGTCACCACAACCCGGTCGCCCTGGCTGGCGCCGGTCTGCACAAATACAGGGTCGTAGGTCTTCTCCATCTGCACGAACAGCAGGGGCTTGCCGTTGGCATCCACCAGCGCCGTTGACGGCACCGTGAGGCCGTCGGAGCCCTGGGCGGGCCTGGCCGTTGCCACCCCCAGCAGTCCATCGCTCTCGGCCTGGCGCCGCACCTGGCGGGCATCCCCCTGGGGCTTGAACTCATCGCCGTGACCGGCGTGGCCCAGGGCCGCCGGAGCCGCCGTGGCGATGGCCAGCAGGGTTGCCGCCGAGAGGCTGACACGGGCGGTAAGTCGCAGGATTCGCACGGGCAAGATCTACAGGATCAACGGATGGGCGCAGGATGGCCCAACCGGGATGAAAACCAGGTGAAATCCCATGCCATTGCGGATCCTGCTGGTGGAAGACGAGGTACCCCTGGCCGCAGCCATCCAGGAGGTGCTGCAGCGTCAGGGCCATGTGGTGGATCACTGCCCAGGGGGCCAGGAGGGCTGGACACTATTGAGCGGTGAGCTGGCCAACTACGACCTGGCGATCCTCGATTGGATGCTGCCGGATCTGAGCGGCATCGAAATCTGCCGGCGTGCCCGGGCCGCTGGACTGGGCCTGCCCCTGCTGTTGCTCAGCGCCCGCTTTGCAACGACCGATCGGGTAGAGGGCCTCGATGCCGGTGCCGATGACTACCTCAGCAAACCCTTTGCCATGGAGGAGCTGCTGGCGCGGATCCGGGCCCTGCGGCGCCGTCCCCCGGGTTATCGCGAGCCCCAGCTGGAGGCCGGCTGTTACCGCCTCGACCCCGCCACTGGCAGCTTGCGGGTCCACACCGCAAGCGGTGACGTTTGGGTGGTGCTCTCGGCCAAGGAGCGCCAGTTGCTGGCCTATTTCCTTGAACACCCCGGTCAGATCATTCCGGGTTCGCGGCTGCGCAACCAACTCTGGAACCTGCATCAGGATCCGGTGAGCAATGTGGTGGCGGCCCAGGTGCGGCTGTTGCGGCGCAAGTTGGCAGCCCATGGCCTGCCCTCACCAATCGAAACCTTGCCGACCCGGGGCTATCGATTCGCGCATCCTCCAGCGAGCCAGCCAGCTCAGCAGCAAGCCCAGCAAACGTGATGCCTGAGCGTTCCCCAGTGCCCGGGTTGCTCTGGCGCGCGCGCCTGCGCTTGGCCGGCCTGTCACTGCTGGTGATGGGCAGCTTGCTCTACGGCGCTGGCTGGGCCATGGGGCGGCTGCTGCTGCAAACCAAGCAGGGGGCAATCCAGCGGGAGTTGGAGGCCATCGCCGGCACCCTGCATGACAGCCTCAGACCCTCCCTGCCCGAATACGGACCGGCCTCCCTCAACATCGCTGCGGTGCTGCCCGGCCTCTGTCCGGTGCGGGAGCCCTGCCGTCCACCGGCGGATCTGATCCATCGCCATGGCATCAGCGCCTCCGATCCAGATCGATTCAAGCTGCGGGTGCTGGATCTCCACGGCGGCCTTATTGCCCGCTCCCCCGGCACCCTGCCCCTGGAAACGACACCGGGCCAGACGGGCTGGGTTCTGGCCGGCGACCGGGCCGCCGGGCGCTGGGGCACCTACACGATCCATCTTCACCACGCCCAAGCTCCTGGTGAAGCGATCTGGGGCTATCTGCAGGTCTCTCGCAGCCTGGCCGAGCTCGATGCTGAGGCAGATCGGTTGTGGTTGCTTGGCCACGCTGTTTTCTCCCTGGCGATGCTGGTGATGGCCCTGGCCAGCTGGTGGCTGGCGGGGTTGGCCATGGCTCCGCTGGTAGAGGCCTACCGGCGCCAGGAGCAATTCAGTGCCGATGTGGCCCATGAGTTGCGCACTCCCCTCGCCAACCTGCTGGCCCTGGTGGAGGTCGAACGCAGCACCATCGCCGAGCTACCCCCGAGCCGAATAGCAAAAAGCCTGGATCGGGTCCTGGGCCAGGGCCGGCGCCTCCAACAGCTGATCGCTGACCTGCTTTTGCTGGCCAACCTGGAGCGACCCATTCCCCAGAGCCAGAAGCAGGTGTGCAGCCTGGCCGAAATCAGTGCCGACGTGCTGGAGGAGTGCGGCGAGGCGGCTGCCGCAGCCCAGGTAAGCCTGGAGCAGAACCGGTGGATTACCCCTGCCAGGGTGCACGGCAACGAGGCGGAATTGGGCCGTTTGCTGATCAACCTGGTCAGCAACGCGATTCAACACAGTCCGGTAGGCGGCCGAATCGAAGTAAGCCTGGAGCAACGGGGCCGGGAGATCAAGCTCTCCATCCACGACAGCGGCCCAGGTATTCCAGCGGCCCAGAGGCAACGCATTTTTGATCGTTTTACCCGCCTGGATCCAGCCCGCTCCCGCAGCCAGGGGGGGACGGGCCTGGGATTGGCGATTGCCCAGGCCATTGCTCGTCGCCACGGCGGTGGGATCAGTGTGCAATCCAAACCCGGGGCTGGGAGCTGCTTCTGTGTGACGCTGCCATGCGCTGATTGATTTGAGCTGGCTTGGCATCGGCTGTTAAACAGGTAAAAAAACCTGGCAAAAAGGCGTCAAAAAATGAATCAAGAAGACACCGGCCTTCCCCGTACAAGCGTACAGGCTTGGTCATAATTGGGCTTTGGTTACTGCCCGGCCCTATTGATTGGGGCTGTGCAGGTCGGCGATCAAATTGGCGCTATTGGCAAGCGCATCTCTTCTGCTAGGGCTAGCAGGATGCCAGTAATTTTTAAGGTCATAGCCTACGAGCCCGTCAGTTGACCTAGTTCACGATTATTTCAGGCGGCTTCAGGTCTGCCTATGAAATTGGTGTCAGTAACCGATCGGCCAACCCTCGCCCCGCCAGGCTGGGAAGACCTGCCACAAAATTGATGGTTGCCGCTCTGTTGATCCTTGTGGTGATGGTCGGGGTGGGACTGGTAATCAACCCCAGCAGGCAGCAGTTCGATTGGTTTCTGCGGCTAAGGCGCCCAGCCTGGCTCACTTTTGAGGGTTTGATCCCACTGATCTGGATCAGCATCTATGCATGTTTTTATGCTTCGGCCCTGTTGTGCTGGAACGCCAGCTGGAGCTGGGGTCTGATGGGGGGCTACCTGGGCCTGCTGCTGCTGGTTCAGAGCTACACCTGGTTGATCTGCTCCACCCGCTGCTTGGCCAATGGCACCGCCGTTGGCCTTATGGGCTGGGTCTGGGGGGTGGCACTGGCCGTGGTGATCTGGCCCCATTCAGTTGTCGCGGTGGGGTTGTTGATTCCCTATCTGCTCTGGAGTCCGGTTGGCACCCTGGTGACCTGGCAGATGCAGCGAATCAACCGCTGAATCCAGGAAACTTTCCCACTCCTTAACTAGACAGCTTTAACTGAAAAGCGTCAGCTGAGCAGGGGTTTGCCATCGAGACGTCGGATGGCGACAACCCCCGGCCTCGGTGGCCTGCCAGGCACGCCCGAGGGCCAGTTGGAGCCGATCGGCACCCAGCGCAACTGCTCAAAGCGCTGACCGCTGCGGTCTACCAGGCTGTGGGCCTGGGCTTCCATCGCCTTGCCCAGGCGCACTCCCTGGCCCTCGCCGGGGTGCTGCACCGCCAGAAACAACGTGTGGCCCCCGGCATCGAAGCAGGGCCCGCACAGCTCACACTCCATCGGCCCGATCGCAAAGCAGAGTGCCTGGCCGGCCTCCGGGCCGGCGCGGGGCAGTAGCCAGCAACTGTTGTTGCCGAACACATCCCCGCCAGAGCGATCGGTCACCAGCCACAGGTTGCCAGCCGGGTCAAAGGCCAGGTTGTCTGGGTTGCTGAAGCCCAGACCCCCCTCCCAAGGAGCGCCCCCAAGGGCCACCATGCGCCAGCGGAAACGGGCCCCCCGGCTGGCATCGCCATCGCTCAGTCGCATCACCCAGCCGTGGGGCCAGAGGGGCTGGCCCTTAGGACCGCTGAAGATCGCCGGATCGCTGCTGCCGCCGTCATCGCGGCCCGCCGCCGTGAAGGCGATCACCAGGTCACCATTGATTGGATCGATATCGGTGTCTTCGGGCCGAGGGCAGCCGCTGGCGCCCGCCGCGTTGGCAGCGAGGTGGGCATCGATCAAAATCGCCCCCTGCTGGCGTAGCCGCGCGGCTGCATCCTGGCCGCTGCTGGGGTAGAGATCGGCCAGCTTCTGGTAGCGCTTGCAATAGGCCTGCAGCTCGGCATCGCTGGCGAGCGCTTCACTGCCGCTGCGCTGGCGGTCGCTGTGGGGCAGCACGGTTGGTTGCTGCCAGCCAAAGCGCTCGAAGTCACTGGGGGGTTTGGGCTGCACCGGAGTGGCGGCCTCCAGCGCAATCCAGCGGCCGCTGCCATCGGCTTCAAGGCGGGCAGCCTCCAGCCGCCCAGTTTCAAAAAGCTTTGAATTGGCAGGGTCGCCTGGGTCGCGCACCAAACCCGCGCTGACGAATCGGTAAAGGTGGCCGCCGTGGCGATCGCAGCCGGAATACACCACCAGTGGTTCCCCCGGCCGCGCCACAACGGCGACGGCTTCGTGGCGAAAGCGGCCCAGCAGGCTGTGCTTGACCGCGGCCCGATGGGGCTGACGGGGATCGAATTCCACCATCCAGCCGTATTTGTTGCCGGCCAAGCCGAAGGGATTGCCGAGCCCATCGAGGCGGGAGCCATCCCAGCGGAACGGTCGCGCTGCTGGAGCGCTCGCCGACCCATCGGCAAATACGGCTTCGGGCACCTGGGATTGGAAGTTTTCCTCGGCGCTCAGCACCGTGCCCCAAGGGGTGGTGCCGCCACCGCAGTTGGCAAAGGTGCCAACGATTTGCTCACCCAGGCCATCGCGGTAGCCGAGCGGCTGGCTGTGGCTAAACACCGCCGCCGCCGGGCCGCTGCAGCGCAGGGCCTGACCTGGCTGGCTGAGCCCGCTGAGGCCATCAATGCGCCGCTCAAAGCGGCTGCCGCGGAGCTGCCGCCAGCCTTCGCTGCCCCGCTCGAGCTCGATTACGCCGATGCCCAAATCGGCCATCGCGGCCCGGGCCACGGCCTCGATCAGCTGGCGTAGCGGATCATCCGCCGCCAAGTTGGCAACATCGATACTGCCCCCGCGGCTCGCCAGGGCCTGCTGAAGGGGGTCCAGGGGCAGGGCCGTGCCGACCGCTTCGCCGTAGCCAGCCGCCCAGCTGCGCGGGCTGATGTATTCGAAGTTGACGCTCAGCAGGGCCCTGGTGTTGGTCAGCGGCAGCAAGGCCAGGTAATCGTTGTTGAAACCGAAGCGCCCTGCGGGGAGACGATCCCCCCAGCTGGCGATCAGGTCGGCCCGGTAGCCGTCGGGAACCAGCAGTTTGTCTTCGACGCTGAGTTCCCGATATACCTGCCTCTGCTCGGCCCCCCCCAGCTGGCGATCAGGTCGGCCCGGTAGCCGTCGGGAACCAGCAGTTTGTCTTCGACGCTGAGTTCCCGATATACCTGCCTCTGCTCGGCGGCGCTGAGGCCATCGCTTGGCAAAGGCAGGGGGGGCCCGTACAGGCACGAAAGGCAGGGCAGCCTTCCCTGCGCTGCCGCTGGCATGGGCCCCAAGCAGGGGGGAGATCAGGGCGGCGGCGCCACCGCCTGCCCCGATCCCCAGCAGCTGCAGCAACTTGCGACGCTTGAGCGAGGAGCGGTTCATGGTTCGCTTTTGAAACTGCGTTGGCCAGTGGAACGGCAGCCCGCAATCTGGCGTGGCACCAGCCGTGCCACCAGTGAACGTTGCCGGGGATTGAAGTTGTCATCAGTCGCCAGAAGTACGCTTGGGCGGCCATCGGGCATGGGGGGCGTTGCCAGCACCACCTCCCAGTTGTCGGCGGGCAGGCCGAGTTGCAGCAGATTCCAGCTGACCAGCGGCGTCACCGGTCTGCCAGCGGGGTCGCTGCTGGGCCCAGCGGCCATGGCTTCCGCGGGGTAGAGCACTAGGCGCGCCTGCCACTGATCTGGAGCTGTGAAGCGGCGCCACAGCCCGAGTAATTCCTGCTCGCTGGCCAGCAGATCGGTAAGCCCCCAGCCCTCTGCCGGCAGGGCCAGAGGGCGCAGGCTCCGGGGCTGCAGCGTGCCCCGGTCATCCCTCTGCCAACGCAGCAGTCGGACACGCTCAGGCGGATCCTGCAGCAGGGGCATCTCTGCCGCCATCAGCAGGTCGCCGCCAGTGGCCTAGGCGCGTGAGCGACTCGGGCCCGCCGTTGCTGCGCAGGCCCCGATTGGTCTGCAGCTGCCAGGCCGGCGGAAGGGCCTGGCTCTGCCTGAGCATCCCCGTACCGATGTCGTAGCGCAGCAGGCCCGCGGCATGGGCCGGCTGTAGTCGCCCCTCGCTTGCCACCCAGATGTTGGGCCCATCAAGCACGAGGCCTTCGCCATCCATCGGCTGGGGTTGATTCAGGCGGAGCGGCGGCAACGGCTCAAGCCCGCCGAGGCCGCGATCACGTAAGCCACGCCACCGGCTGATGCTGCCGCTGGTCGCATCGCTCAGCAGCCACAATTCATCGAGTTCTGGTCGGTAAGCTCCGGCCGAAAAGCCGCCCCCCTGGCTCGGCTCGATCTGCCGCTGCTCAACAACCTCCCAGCCGGCAGAAAGTGGGCAGGGAAGGATGTTGGCGGAAGGTAACTCCATGGTTAGTTATCAAATCGATTCAATGTCTACGCCGGTGGCCTTGACCCTGTAGAAACAGGTGATTACTTCTCCAGCACTCTGAAGCAAATCGAAGGCCCTTTGGTTAAGAAATAGCCAAAGGGGCTGTTCGCTGTGAGGTCCCCTGCTGACTGCTGTTTACTTGCCTAAAAGTTGATTTTTATCGGAGTTGGCAAGCTGTCTGCGGGTCCAACCCAACCGGTTTGATTTCCTGCTTGGATGCCTGTCTCTTGGGCTGGGGTGCCGGGCTCAAGCTCGGAGAGCATCTCCCCAGCCATGCCGGCGTCAAAGGAGAAACGCCCAGGACCATTGAGTAATAGCGCCAGGCTGCCGCCGAGATAGAGCACAACTAGCTCGAGAACGTAAATGTTGAGGCCAGCGGTGAGGATGTGTTGATAGGCCGCCGTGGCCATGGTGCCGGTCAGAGCTAGGGCTCCCAGGGGTGTGAACAGCCCGAAGATCACCAGCCAACTGCCGATCAGTTCGGAAAAGCCAGCTGCGTAGGCAAAGAAGAGGGGGAAGGGCAGGTGCAGGGACACAACGTAGGTATCGGCAAACTGCTGGGGATCGGCCAACTTCTCCTGGCCGTGGTGAATCATCATCACGCCGATGCTCAGGCGCAGCAGTAGCAGCCCAGCCGAAGCAACCACCCCTGGCCTCCGCAGATAGGCCAGCAGGAGGGGCTTAAGCCGCTGCAAGGGGGCGAGTATGGAGAAATTTGGGGAGGGCAGGCTCTGGGTTGCCAGCCAGAGCGCGAAGCATGCGCCTGCGAAGCCACCGAACAGCTCAAGCAGGAGGGGAGAGGTCATGGCGGAAGAGCCTTTATGAGATTTTGGCAGGCTGGATTAAGAAACGTGAAGCCAGGGGCGCAACCAGGCCTGGGCTGTTGCTCCAGGGACTCTCGGGCGGCGTGCCACGGAAGGTGGCTCGCGACAGGGGCGCCAGGGGTGCGGAATGTAACAATTTCGTTACATGCGTCATGGTGCCAGGCGAGCTTTTCCTTGAGGTTCTCAGTTCTGGAGTAATTACCCAGAACGAAATTGACTGGGTGCTGGCTGAGCAGGGCCACCTCCTCGATCAAGGAGGAATCAGGCTGGGCTGCCGCATCTAGCCCTCGCCTCCTAGAAAACCCATATTTGGGGAGCCAGGTGATGGCCAGTAAGCGCACCCTCAACCCCCAAAACCTTGCAGCCCTAGGCCCGGAGGTATTGGCCGAGCTGCTGATCGAGGTGAGTGCAGGCAACGCCGTGATCCAGCGACGGTTGCGCCTCGCCCTGGCCGCGGCGGAAGGGGTTGGCAGTGCCGCCCAGGAAGTGCGCAAACGGCTGGCAGCGATTGACCGCTCCAGCACTTTTTTGGATGCGGCCAAGCGCAAGGCGTTGCTCAGCGATCTCGAGGCCCAGCTGCAGGCCATCTCAGGCCCAATTGCAGCCGCTGATCCCAGCCAGGCCTGCGAGCTTTTGCTGCGCTTGCTCGAATTGTCAGAGGGGGTGCTGGGCCGCTGTTTTGACAGCAGTGGTGCACTGCTGGCCTTCTTTGGTCGCGCCGCCCAGGGCTGGGGCCCGATTTGCCAGGCTGCCCAGCTGGGGCCTGAAACCCTGGCCGAGCAGGCAGCCGAACTGCTGGCTGAGAACAGCTATGGGCAGTTTGATGGGCTGGTGCCAGCCCTTAAGGACGCCCTTGGGGATTGGGGATTGAAGTTGCTGGGTAGCTACATCCGCCAGCACGGCGCCGCCGATGGCAGCACCTATCTGTTGCAGGTTGCTGTCGCCCGGGGGGATGTGGATGGTTATCTGGCCCAGTTCAGTGCGGAAGACCTGCGCTGGCGCGAAACTGCCGCCAGCGTGGCCACGCACCTGCTGGCCTCTGGGCGGGCCGAGCAGGCCCTGGAGATCCTCGATGGAGCCACAGAAGACACGGACGGTTGGCCCCAGATCGATTCGCTTGACTGCCGCATTGCCGTGCTCGATGCCCTCAATCGCACCAGCGAGGCCCAGCAGCTGCGCTGGCAGTGGTTCAGCAAAAGCCTTTCCATTCCCCACCTGCGCGACTACCTAAAGCGTCTCGCTGCCTTTGAAGACGCAGAAGCTGAGGAGCGCGCCCTGCAGCAGGCCGAAGGCCATCCAGTCACACTGCTGGGGCTGCACTTTCTGGTGGGATGGCCTGCTTTGGCCAGAGCCGCAAGCCATGTGCTCGCCCATTGGCAGGAGTGGGATGGAGATGCTTTTGAAATCCACACGGCCGCAGCCGATCGCCTCAGCGCCAAATTCCCCCTGGCGGCGACGCTGCTGCTGCGGCCGATGGTCTTCTTTGCCCTATGGACTGGCAACGCCAGGCGCTATCGCCATGCGGCAGACCATCTGCGCAGTTGCGACCAATTGGCTTGCCGCATTGACGACTGGCAGGGCCATCAAGACCATGACGCCTTCGTGTTGCGCCTGGTCGAACTGTTTGGCACTAAGTGGGGGTTCTGGAAATTGGTAGATCATTGATTTGCTGGTATCCCTTTGATGGCCTTGTCATGCCAGCCCCTGCCCTCCCCTATTTCGACCAGGTGCTGCGGCGACTTGCGGCCGGCGATGCCCAGCTTGAGCGCTGCTTCGGCAACCATGTGCACTGGGGATACTGGCAAGATCCCCACACCTGCGCCCGCCGTGCCCGGCAGGAATTTCCCCAGGCCGCCGAAGCCCTGACCCATTTGCTCCTGGATCAGGCCCATCTCCAGGCCGGCCAGAGCGTGCTGGATGTGGGTTGTGGCTTCGGGGGAACCATTGCCAGCCTCAACCAGAACTGGGATGGCCTTGCCCTTACGGGCCTCAATCTCGATGGCCGCCAGATCGAGCGGGCTCGCCAGCTTGTGCAGCCGCGAGCGGCAAACACGATTGACTGGATAGTGGCTGACGCCTGTGCCCTGCCCCTGGCCCCAGCCAGTGTGGACCTGGTGCTGGCGGTGGAGTGCATCTTTCACTTCCCAAGCCGTCAGGCCTTTCTGCAGGAAGTCCAGCGGGTGCTGCGGCCGGGGGGGCGCCTGGTGCTGAGTGATTTTGTGCCTTGCCGTCCGCTGGCAATCCTGCTGCGGGTGCTGCAGAGCCTGCGGGGGGCGCCGTTTAGCAATGGCACCTACGGACCGATCGACTGCCGCTGGGATCAACGCCGCTATACCTCTCAAGCCAGGCTCCACGGCCTGGAGCTCCGCAAAGATGCGGATATCACCTCCCACACCCTGCCCACCTATGCGGTGGTGCGGGAACTGTTTGATGCCATGGGTGCGGCGAGTGCGGTGCGCGATACGGCCCGGATCGAGCAGCTGAGCCGCTGGGGCTGGCTGCGCTACAGGATTCTTAGCTTCAGCAAGCCGATTGCTGCTGGTCGCTGACACTGCGCCGGCGGCGGCAGCGTTCCGAGCAGTAGCGCACCTCCTGCCAGACGTCTTTCCACTTTTTGCGCCATTCAAAACGCCGCCCGCAGACGGCGCACAGCTTGCTGTCTCGATCGGCGTGGTGGGGCATGGCGGATAGGCTGGCTCAAGCGGACTGCAAAAGCTGCAGCTGTTGCTCCAGGCGTTGCCTGAGGCTCGTCTGCACCAGATTGCACAGTTGGGGCACCAGCGGATCTGCCACTGCGTAGGTGAGCCGCACCCCTTCCCGCTGGTTCCGCACCAGACCGGCACGCTGCAGCTGCCCCAACTGGCGGCTGATGTGGGACTGACTGAAGCCTGTGGCCTCGATCAGGGCTGCCACATCCATGGGCCCCTGATGCTCCAACTGGCACAACAGCTGCAGCCTGGCCGGCTCACTCAGCAACCGGAAGAACTGGCTGAGCTCATCGAGAAGCTCAGGGGTTGGTGGGGAGCCAGGTGTGGGGTAGTCCATTAAAAAACCTTATGACGTTAAAAGCATTCTGCCTGGTCGGAGTTGGCCTCCGCCAGGCCCATAGGGCTCGCCTTGCCTTTTATGCGCGTAAGCTCATAGTAGAAAGTAATCGGTTGCCATGCAGTCCGCCGCCCCATCTCACTTTTGCTTGGCTGCTGCCGCTGGGGGCGGCCCGCTTCTGTTTCGCCAGCTGTTCGATGGCGAGACAGGCACCTTCACCTATCTGCTCGCCGATGTCGCCAGCCGTTCAGGGGTGCTGATTGATTCGGTCTTCGAGCAGCACGGCCGCGACCTCTCCTTGATCCGCGAGCTGGGTATCGAACTGGTGGCCTCGATCGACACCCATGCCCACGCCGACCACGTCACCGGCAGCTGGCTGATGCACGAGGCCACAGGCTGCGCCATCGCTCTGGCCGCCGCCGCCGGCGCCGTCAACGTCAGCCTGCCCCTGCACCACGGCGATCGGTTGAACTTCGGTGCCCGCCACCTGGAAGTGCGCAGTACCCCTGGCCACACCAACGGCTGCCTCACCTTCGTGCTGGACGATCTGTCAATGGCCTTCACCGGGGACGCCCTGTTGGTGCGGGGCTGTGGCCGCTGTGACTTCCAGCAGGGCGATGCCCACACGCTTTGGACATCGATCACCGAGCAGATCTACTCCCTGCCTGGGCCCTGCCTGCTCTATCCCGGCCACGACTACTCGGGCCGCAACATCACCTCAGTTGCCGAGGAGCTCGCCTTCAATCCCCGTCTCGGCGCTGCTGCCACCGAGCGCGATTTTGTCGGCTACATGCAGAACATGAAGCTTCCCCACCCCCACAGAATTGCCGAGGCCCTGCCCGGCAACATGCGCTCCGGCAAGCCCCGATCAACCCAGGCGACGCCCTCCTGGGCTCCGGTGGAGCTCAGTTATGCCGGCCTGCCCGAGCTCGATCCGGCCTGGGTGGCCGCCCATGGCGGGGAGGTCACTCTCCTGGATGTGCGCTCCGCCGAGGAATACCAGGGCCCGGATGGTCGGCTGGCCGGCAGCCTGCTGATCCCCCTGCCCGAGTTGGAGGCCCGCTCCGGCGAGATACCCCTCGATCGCCCGCTGGTATTGGTGTGCCATTCCGGCAGTCGTTCGGCCCTGGCCACCCAGCAACTGCTCAAGGCGGGCCACTTACGCGTGGCCAATTTGCGCGGCGGGCTGAGTCAGTGGGCATCTGCCGGCTACCCGCTGGAGGGAGTAGCCGCAGCATGAAGGCCCCAGCTGGGCCCATGACCTGGAACAAGGTGGCCAAGTGATCGTCTCGCTGGTGTTGCTGCTGTGGGCAGGCGGGGCCCTGATCGGTTTTCTGCTCGCCGTACTCGGTGCCGGCGGCTCGATCCTGCTGATGCCCCTGTTGATCAGCGGCGCAGCCCTGTCGGTGCGGGAGGCCGTACCCCTTTCGTTGCTGGTGGTCACCCTGATGGCCCTGGGCAACCTGGGCCCCTACCTGCGGCGTGGCCAGGTGGCTGCCAAACCGGCCCTGATCCTCGGCTTGCCTGCCCTGGCCGGCAGCTGGATCGGCGGCAGTTTTGTCAAGGCAGGCCACCTGAGCGAACCGGTGCAGCTTGGGGTGTTCACCATTGCGGCGCTGCTGGCCGCCTGGCTGCTCACCCGGCCCGTCTCCAGCCACAAACCAGTGGTAAGGCACGGTGGGGTGTTACTCGGCGGCCAGGGGATACTGATTGGCCTACTTACGGGTATTGCCGGGGTGGGCGGCGGCTTTGCGATCGTGCCTGCCCTGGTGCTCCTGGCTGGTCTGCCCATGCAGCTGGCCAGCGGCACCAGCCTGCTGCTGATCGCCCTCAACAGTCTTGTGGCCATGGCAGCCCTGGGCAGCTGGCCCGCCGCCGGCCTGCCGCTGCTGTTCCCCCTGTTGATCGGGGGCTTCATGGGTGCCCTAATAGGCCAGCGGCTGGCACCAAAACTTTCCGACCGCCTGCTGCGTCGGGGCTTTGCGGCGCTGCTGATGGGATCGGCCCTGCTCACCGCCGGGGAAGCCTGGCGCCGCCACTCAGGCCTTGCCAATCATGCCGCTCAGCAGGCAGAAGACACCGATCAGCAAGAACAGCCAAGGGCTGAAACCCAGCACGAAGCCAAGGGCTACCCCGGCCAGGATCAGTAGCCAGGGGCAGCAGCGGGGCCAGGGGAGCAACATGCCAGATCCGAGCCAGGGGGATTTAGCTCCTAGCGCCTTGGCTTGATCGGCTGGATCGGGTCTATCTAGCGGCAAGAAATTGAAAGGCGAGAAATTGACAGGCGAGGAATCCTTCTTGGCCCATGGCGATTCTGGCGCAGTTCTGGGCTTATCAAAAACCAATGATCAAAAACCGAGCATCAGCCCAGCTCAAACAGCAGTAGGTCGGCTCCGCTGGACCCAGCCCTGAAGGCTTCCACGGTTCCGGCGCCGAAGCCGAGACCATCGCCCCGCTGGAGTGCCTGGCCATCGGCTAGTCCCGAGCCGTTGATCAGCTGAATCCAGCCCTGGCTGCCGGCAGCGATTGCCAGGCCCAGCTTGTCGCCAGCTTCTGGCTGGGCCCTCCATAGCCGCACCGGTCGGTGAATCGCCATGGCACCATCAACTCTGAGCGGATCGAGCAGGGCAGTCCAGGCCTTGCCAATTGGGTAGGGCCTCTGCTCGTAGGCCGGGGCGATGCCAGTGCTGCTGGGCTCAATCCAGATCTGTAACAACCGGCAGGGAACCCTGCCCCCATTTACTTCGCTGTGCCTCACCCCGCTGCCGGCGCTCATGCACTGCACCTCACCGGCCCGCAGCACCTCGGCATGGCCCAGGGAGTCGCGATGGTGGAGTTGGCCTTCCACCAGCACGGTGATGATTTCCATGTCGCTGTGGGGATGCATCCCAAAGCCGCGCCCAGCGGCAATCGTGTCGTCGTTGATCACCCGCAGGGGCCCAAACCCCAGCCAGGCCGGGTCGTAGTGGCTTGAGAAAGAGAAGGTGTGCCAGCTGTCGAGCCAGTCGAGCTGGCTGTGGAAACGCTCGGCGGCTGGCCGGAACACCCTGCCGCTCATGGCATTGGGGGCAAGTGATTTGCTCATGCTGAACCTCCAATTGGCTCGCCCTTGTCAATCGGTGCTGCCACCAACAGCAGCAGCCGATTGCCCTCCGGGTCCAGCAACCAGGCCTCCGCGCCAAAGGGTTCCAGTCGCGCTGGCGTCAGCAGGGTGGCGCCCAAGCCCAGGGTTGAAGCAATCCAGGCTTCGAGACTTGCCAGCGGCCCGGTGCCATCGCATTCGCGTTTTAGACAGAGGGCCAGCCTTCCCTGCTGGCGGGGTTGGGGCCGATTCCGGGCTGGGGCGTAGAGCTCAAGCCAACCGCCCCCAGGCCAGGCCACCAGCCAGTGGTTCCCAGCCAGCCCAGGCCGCGGCTCCACTGCCAGCAAGTTGCCATAGAACCGGGCCAGGCTCTCCGGGGCATCTGCAGCCAGCACGATCGAGCTGCCCATTGCCACCTGTGCCATCAATCCCCCAGAGGCCATTGCCATTTTGGCCCGGCGCCCAGGCGAGCGGAGCAGCAAGGAGCTCTTCACAATGTGTTATTGTATTTGAAACAAACCGCAACACCCATGGCTGAAACTACACCCCGCTTCGGTTTTGTCGCCTTCGCTGAAACCTGGAATGGCCGCTTGGCCATGCTCGGCTTTGTGATCGGGCTTGGTACCGAGTTGCTGACCGGCCAGGGCATCCTCTCCCAAATTGGCCTCGGTTGATCCATGGGTACCGACTACACCCTTGCCATTTCGGCCGTGATTGGTCTTGTTGTGCTGCTAACCGGCATGACTGCCTACGTCTTCAGTCGTCCGACTGATCTCTCCTCACCAAGCAACCGATAACCGCTTCCCCTTAATCGATGACGGGTAATCTTCAAGCAATCGGTTTTTTGATTACCTGGGTGCTCGGTTGGGGAATCCTTGGCTCCCTAATTGATGCTGGTTTTATCCGGGCTGGCCTCTATACCCTCGAGGATGGCCAGCTTGGAACCGCAATGACTTTTGTGATTTGGACCTTACTCTGGGGCGCTGGAGGTCTTCGCCTTTTCCAGCTCTGGATCAAAGCTGACAAGCCCAGTTGACCCCGCTGACCTCCTGAGCGCTCGTAGAAGGGTCGGGCTTGGATCCCACCAGTTCGGGTTGTTGGCAAATTTCGATTGAGTGCCTCAAAACTGCGTATCGCTGTACCATGGCAGCGTATTGGGGTGAGTGGTGGTACTTCTGCTCAAGTTGGCGGTAGTGCCTGTCCGCCGGCTGGCAGTCTTGCTGCTCACCAAATACCAAGCCTTGCTCAGGCTTCCCCAGCAGGTGGCTGTTGAAGGGTCTCTTAGGCATGGTGGGATCTCAAAGCAGGCAATTGCCCCGCAAACCTGCACTCTCTCTAGGTGCGGGCAGATTTGCAGCATCTGTCAGCGACAGCAGACGAAACTCCCCTCAGACATCAGCTCAATCCTGGGTTTTAATGAGCCTTTCTGGTGGGATCCCCTTTTGAAACGGCAACCAAAACGGATTTCACGTTGGCTGGGTCTCGGTTTTGCGATTTGTGCCGGCGCCATTGTCAACCTGATAGCCACGGCCCCTGCCCTGGCGGATTTAGTGCAGTGGAAAACCAATGGCCATTACTACGAGGTGGTCGTGGCTCCAGAGGGAATCACCTGGATAGATGCTCGGCTTGCTGCCCAAGCCAAGGGCGGTTATTTGGCCACTCTCACCTCCAGGCCTGAAAACCTGTTTGTGTGGTCATTAATTTCAGGCAGGCCCAACTTCTGGACGACTTCGAGCCACGCTGGCAAAACGGACGCGGTGGGCCCCTGGATCGGCCTCGTACAAGTGCGCCACCAGATCTAGGAGCCCGGTGGCGGTTGGGGTTGGGTGAGTGGTGAGCCCTTTTCCTACAGCAACTGGGCCCCGGGTAAACCCAACAATCTCGAGGAGATTGAAGATTATGGGCAGTATTTCATCGTCCAAGGCTCGAACGTTGAAGCCACCTGGAATGATCTGCCAAATGACTCCTTGCGTCTAACTAAGGTTCGGGCCAAGCGTCCCGTTGCCTACATTGTTGAGTACGACACCAAGCCAAAGCGCTAAGACCTCACCAGATCAACTGGCCTGGCGCGCCTTTTTCACCGCCAGGCCTGCCTCGGTGGCCGTCACCGCTGCCAGCGCCAGCAGACCGGCCAGGCCCACAAGCTGGTTCTGAGCTTCTGCGGCTGCTTCCGCTTGCTGGCCCAACACTGCTCCGGCCACAAACCAGGAAGTAGCAAGGGCTGAGGTGATCCAGTAAGCCCTCCAGCGCCGTTGATAGAGATAGCCGCTGCCCAGGCCAGGCACCAGGTTCAGCACCACCGCTACCCAACCGGCTGAAGCGGCAAGGATCTGCTCACGGGTAGTTGTCATGGCTGGGGGGATGGGTTTTTCAGTCTGGCGCCCCGGTTCGGCAACCCGCCCGCCAGACCCCCGCCTGATTGCGTAAAGTTTTATTGCTTCTCATGATTACCTGTGGCCGACCTCACCCTTAGCCGTCAGTTCAGCCTGGAATCCCACTCAAGGGCGATCGATTCCTGCGATGACGTGGCCGAACTGCGCCGCGTCGCCAAGACCCTTCTTTCCGCCTGGCACCTCCAGGCAGACATGACCCGCCACTACGGCGCCCAAGCTATGGGCATCGCTAGAGCAGCCCTGTGAATCCGCGTATTAGCTAAGACTTGTTAATTTTTTACATATAATATAGAAAATTCTTCTCCCTCCAGCTTAGAGTTGGTCTGCATGTTAGTTAACTGCTTTGCACTTCAGCTCAGATAGTCTGCCTCTTGCCTTTGCCTTTGGGCTCTTATCGTGAGCAAAAATCGATTGCCCCTCGGTGGGATCAGGCTGATCCGGCGCATCGGCAGGGTGTTATTTGCTGTATTTGTTTTTGCCGTTGTTTTCAACTTACTTCCCCTCAATCTAGGCTCACCGGATTGGGGTCTTGGCATATCCAACACCATTGTCAGCTCTGCCAGCCTGGCACTCGTTGGAGTGGCCCTGTTGCGAGTGTCAGGCTACCTGCAGCTTCAGGTCCATAGCCAGGAGGCTCCCAACCCTAAGGGTCAACGGTTGATCGCTCTTAAGAAATCAGAGCTGGGGATTCGCCGTCTGGCCCTGGCCGGCACCATCAGCTTGCTGCTGCTGGCTGGCTGGCAGGCCATTCTCTTTGCCAAGGGCATGGAGCTGATTACCGCCAAGGGCGCAGCAACCAGTAGCCAGGCCCAGGAGCAAATAAAGGCAGTCGAAACAAGAATAAAAAGTGCCCCCGATGCGGTAATTGAAGCCGAATGGACGAAGTCGCAAGCTAGCTTGCCTCCTGCTTTCTTCAAGCCTGAGCTAGATGCGCCGGCCAGACGAAAGGAGCTGCTGTCCTCGGTGGAAGCACGCAGTGCCCAGTTTCGTGTTGATCTAAACCGTCAAACTTCTGCTGCTGCCTGGAACCTCGGCCGCAATGCCCTCCGCATCTGCTTGATGGCAATTGCCTACGCCTGGGGATTTTATGGCCTTCACAAGCTCTAGTTATATGTTGATCCCGCGCGCCAACTGCCATGTTTGAGCTGCAGCATTGGGTATCTAGGCTATGCAATCGAAGGACCCTTTTTCTTCTACTGGCCGCTTTGATGTTCTGCTGGAATACCAGCATGCTTTGGCTCAGCGAGATAGACCTTAGTCTGCAGATCTTTCAGCTGTTGCTTTGGCTTGGTATCGCCATCTCCATAGAGGATAAATTGGCCAATCTCTGGCCAAAACCAAGCCGTTTCAGCTTCTTTGCTGGAGCAATCTTAATCGCCCTGCTTTTAACTCTATCGCCAGCACTGATCAGCTTCCAGGCTGGTTATATCAAGTATTTGCTCTTACCTGGATCTATCTGCGCCCTGGCCCTGCTCAGTCGGCCACTCCAGCAATGGCATCTCTTTGCGGCCCCCCTTCTCATTTCAATGCTGCTTTCTATTGGTGGTGCATTTGCGGTGTTGTCATCCCCCATCCAAAATCGGCTCACAGCCCTGCTCACCTGGGCCTTTCTCTACGGGCTCGGCTTTCAGGCGGGCCTCAGTGGCAAGGAGATCTCGATTGGCTCTGCCGGGGTAATAGTTCAGACAAATTGCAATGGCAACGAACAGCTGATCTTTTCGATCGGCATGGTAGTTATCTTCCAGCTCATTTTTCCGCTGAAGCAGCGCGGACACATCCTTGCAGCATTCGGCGGCGCCATAGTTTCTGCCTATGCAATCAATACAGTTCGCATTGCCCTTCTGGCCTACTTCACCACCTGGGAAGATCGCAGCGGCATGGCAGCTTTTGATTTCTTCCATGGCCACGGTGGCCTTATCTTCTCCCTGATTGCTGCCACCGTTGCCGGCTGGATTTTTTACAGGTTGCTCGATCAAGAGTTAACCGCATGAGCAATAGCAACCCTGCCCAGCTAGAGCGCGCTCAGCAGCGGTTCTGGTTGGCAGCCCTAGCTGCAGGTGTCGGCCTCGCCACCCTTCACCTGGTGGTTTTTCCCCAGTCACCGCCCCTTCCTCTGCCTCCCGCTTCTGCGCTCCTGCCACAGCCCTGGCAAGCCGCTGCCGCCTCGCTTGGACCCGCCACCAAGCACACCAGCTTGCTGCAGCGCAATGTTGCCATCGGCCCGAGTAAACGCTTTACCCATGGAAGGGATTGGTTGCTTCTCACACCACTTGCCTCTTGGCAGGAGGCTGCCCTGGATCCAGCAGCCATCACCACAACCATCCCCGCACTCCATCTACAGCAGGCACAGCTTCAGACCCTCTCCCAAGCCAAGCAGCAGATTGCCAGGGGCCGCATTCAGGGCCAAACCAGTTATCAAACCTGTCTGACCCGCACCGGCGCCTTCGCCTACACGGCTGCCGGGCTCGGCGGCACCAGCGGGGCCCCGAACCTAGATTTTTTGCGAACCCTGCTGCGGGGCCGCCTACCCCCTCTCCCCAGGCCCTCCTACTCCTGCCTGCTCGTCACCACAAACTCCCTCCAGACGCTGGCTGGGGGCGCCAACTCCAATCCTCTTCTCTTGGCCCTGGCAAGCCACACCCAGTGGCCCCGGTGATTTGCTAGAGCACGCCTCCGAGGGCGGCGATCACTTCACAGGAGCGGCAACTCGCATGGTGCAGGGCGCCGGCGCAGTCGTGGTCCGAGCGCAGGCCGGCTGCCGTTATCAAACGGAGGTGGCGTAGGGAGCTGGAGGTCCGTCAGGCTCCCCGGCGCATGGATGTACGATTTGTACAGGAGCTGGGCAGCCATGGGAGAAATCGCTGTGAGCCAGGCCCGTGAGAACCTCGCGGAGGTCATCGAATCCACGCAGCGCAGCGGGGAGCCCATCGTGCTCACCCGACACGGCCGGCCGGTGGCGGTGTTGCTGGAGCATGCGGCGTTTGAGCGTCTTGTGGCGGCAGCTGATGAGGCCAGCGACCGCGCAGCCCTGGCCCAGGCGCGCGCAGACGATGACAGCGTGCCGTGGGAGCAGGTCAAGGTTGACCTTGGCCTGGTTTGAACCCGGGTTCTGATCAGCCACTTCGGCGCTATGGGGTCCTCCTGTCTCGCCGTGCTGTGCGCTCCCTGGCGGACTTGCAACGGCGCGATCAGCAACGCATGCGCGCAGCCATTGATCTGCTGGCCGAGAATCCCCGACCTCCCAACTGCGTTGCTCTTCAGGGAGAAACCGGGGTCTACAGGGTGCGTGTGGGGGACTACCGGATCGTTTATGAGGTGTTTGATCGGGTACTTGTGGTGCAGGTGGTCCGAATTGGCCATCGGCGGGAGGTCTACCGCTGATCTGTTGCTTCCTCAGCCCAGCAACTTGATCTGGTAAAGCACGTCTTCGAGCGCGGCGGCGGCGCTGATGCCGCAATAGCGCTGGGGGTTGTCGGGGGTGCAGCAGCTTGCCAGGGGGGCCAGGCTTGTCCAGGGCCGGGCATGGCAGAACTGCACCACGCTCAGGCGCTCCTGCTGGCTGCCCGCCGGTGCCACCACCCGGTGCCAGCCCACCGGGATCAGGCCATTGCTGAGGCGCTCCAGCATGATGCCGGTGTTGAGGATCACCCGCCCCTCCGGCGGCTGGGCATCTAGCCATTTGCCTTCCACCTGCACCTGCAGGCCCGGCCCACTGGCCCGGGGCAGGGCCGTGATCAGGTTGATGTCGCCGTGGGCTTCAGCCCAAATGTGGCCACCATCCGGCGCCTCGGCCATGGGTGGGTAGCGGATCGCCCGGGTGAGGGTGGGTGCATCGCTGGTCATCTCGTCAAAGAAGGATTCGGCGCAGCCCAGACCCAGGGCAATGATCCGCAGGAAACGGCGCTGTAGATCGGCAATGGCGTTGTGAAAGGTTTCGAGAACGGCGCTGATCCCCGGCACCAAATGCTCAGGCAGCACCTGCTCGGGGTAGAGCAGGGGGTATCTGCGCCGCAAGGGGTGATTGGCCGGCAGGGGCAGGCCCCAATTGAGCATTTCCTTCCAATCGGCCTGGCTGCTGCCGGCGGCCGTTTCCACCAGCAGGCCGGTGTAGCCCGTTTGGCCGCCGCTGCCGGGTGCCACGCAGCCCTGCTTGCTCTCTGGGGCGAGGGCGAAGAATTCAGCCAGCAGGCCATAGGCCGTGTCCAGCAGGTCGGGCGAGAGATCGCTGCTGGTGTACACAAAGCCCGTTTCCAGGCTGCGTCTTACCCCATCCACCACCGCGGCCCGGGCCTGGTGGCTGCCCCGCTCAAAGGCCAGCAGATCAACGTCGCGAATCGCCTGACCCATCAAAGCGAGCCTAGTTGGCGGCTCCAGGAGCAGCCATCACCAGGCTCTTTTCATCCGGGTCGAGGGGCTCAAGCCACTGGTGTTGGCTCTGCAGCACTTCAACGGTGGCATCGGAGGGATCGCTGCCGGCGGTGGCTCGCTCGAGCAGTCTTTGGCGCAGCACCGGCTCCGGCGCCGTACAAACCACGATCTGAACCTGGATGCCGAGCTTTGCGGCAAGGGCGACCATGCGCTGGCGCTCGCTGCGCCTGAGGAAGCAGGCATCCACAATCACGGCCAGGCCCCCGGCGCTCGCCGCCTCCACCAGGGCCGGCAGGGTGGTTCCGTAGAGATGCTTGCTGGCTGCTGGGCCGTAGAGCTCCCCCTCCAGTTGCCGGGTGGGCCTGACGCCCCAGAGCCCGAACAGCCGTTTCCTCTCCACGTCGGAGCGAAATACCACGGCCCCGAGCTGCTGGCTGAGTGCCACCGCCACGGTCGACTTGCCACTGCCTGCCAGACCGTGCATCAGCACCAGGGGCTGGCTCTGGCGTTGGACCCAATCCATGGCCAGGCCCAGATAGCTGGCCAGCTCGGTCTGGATGCGGCTGCTCTCGGCTACTGCCAGGCCGCTTTGCTTCAGCCGCAGCCAGCTCACCTTGGCGCGCACCAGGGCTCGATAGACGCTGTACCAGGCCAAGCCGCGCAGGCCCTCCCCATCTCCGCTGGCCTCCACCCAACTGTTGAGCAGCAGCGTGCCGAGATCTGCCCGGCCCCTCACCGCCAGATCCATCACCAGGAAGGCCAGCTCACTGATCGGATCGATCCAGCGCAGGGTCTCGCTGAATTCGAGGGCGTCGAACACCTCGATGCCGGAAGCGCCCAGCAGCATGTTGCCCAGGTGCAGATCACCGTGGCACTCACGGATATGGCCCCCCCGTTGCCGCTGGCTAAACCAGGGCTGCAGGGCCCCTTCCTGGTGCCTCACCCAGGCTGTCAAAGGGCCCAGATGGGCCTGGGCCCCGGGGCAATCCGCCAGGGCGGTGAGGTTGTCGAGCACCGGTTGCAGCACTGCCTCGCTCTGGCCCCAAGGTGTCTCCGGGCCGGCGGTTGCGGCGTCCCGATGGAAACGGGCCAAGCGTTCAGCCAGCTCCCTGATCGCCCCTTCCCCCACCTGGCCTGCGGCAAGGGCGGCCGGCAGCAGTTGCTCTTGATCGAACTGCACCATCCGCACCGCCCAGGCCAATACCGCCGTCGGGGCTTTGGCACTTGCGGTGGCGGTGGCAGGCGGGATGAAACTGGCCGCTTCCAGGGGGCCATAGACCGGCACCACATCCAGGTAGCGCTCCGGGGAAAGGCGGCGGTTGAGGCGCAGCTCGTCCCTGCAGGCCTCCTCGCGCAGTTCAGCGGTGGAGAAATCAACAAAGCCGAAGGCCACCGGCTTTTTGAGCTTGTAGGCATAGGGTCCGCTCAGCAGCACCCAGGAGAGGTGGGTTTCAAGCAGCTGGGGGCCTCCAGCAGCAACCGGGTGTCCATAGGCCTCCGGACGCAGCAGTTGCCGGATCATCAGATCCCCTGCTGCAGGGTGAGTGGTTAGCTTCTGATCAGCTGGACCCGGCTCAATCATCAGAGCCAAGCAGGGAAACTCGATCGCCACGCTGGATGGCATCTGGCACCCCATCGCCATCAAAATCGATCAATATGGGCTCGGAATCTGGTAGCAAATCATTCGAAATGTGGCCGTAATCAGCCTGCGCAGCGAGCAGATCTGGGCCGTCAACACCCATCCCGGCAGCACGGGCAATTTTTATGGCTATGTCACAGAGACTGGGAGCTAACAGGGCTTTTTGGAGCTGGCTGTCTGCATGAATAATGGCCAGGAAGTTTTCCTTTAAAACTGGTGTCATTGTTGCGCTTAGGTGAGAATGGATGGAATTAATCATAATATTGATAGCTTTTATGTTTTATTGATTTTTTGTTTTATTCTCTCTTTTATTTTATTACTCTGCCGCTTGTCTGCCTAGTTCGCCAGTTCTGGCTCCTGGGTGCCCAGCAGCTCCTGCAGGTTGAGGTCTGGGCGACGCAGCAGGGCAAATAGGCTGCCGGCATTTCCACGGCACACCCTCAGCTCCCCATCGAGCACGGTGATATCAAGCCAGGCAGGAAAGGGTTGCTGCACACTGCGTAGCAGCTGGAGACGGCGGCTGCCGATGGATGGGCCCAGCCAGCCGCCGCGGCGGAAGCGCACCTGCACCCGCTGCAGCGGGGGGCCAGGCTCGCTAGCTGGGCTGTCCACAGAAACGCTCGCCTCCACCACGATGCTGGCCACGGGCGCCAGGGGGCCCGTTAGCCGCAGCAGGTTCATTCCCCGCCCCTGGGAGGGCGCCAGGAGTTGGAGGTTTTCCAGCCAGGGGGTCACAGCCAGATAGGGCTGGCTGCTGCTACTCCAGCGCAGTTCCCATACCCCCTCCAATTGGGCTAGGGCCGCCGGGTCGGCAAGATCGGCTGGTCTGGAGCGCTCCAGCTCCAGGATCAGCTTTTCCACCAGGGGGCTCTCTGCTTTGGCCGCGCCGCGGGGTTGCCTGCGTAGCAGGCCCAACAGGGCTTGGCGCCGCTGCTCGGGGGGCTGGGAACTCACCTGGGAGGAACTGGTTTCGATCAAAAGGGCGTCCCGGGGCGTTTAGTTCTGTTGAATCGGCAGGGGCATGGGCCCCTCACTGCGCAGGCCGGTGCGCAGTGAGCAACGGCCTGCCGAAGTCAGCCCCTCTTGGTCTAAGCAGGCCGAAAGGATCCTGGCGGCAAGCGCTTCCGGCTTGGTTCCCTCAACTGCGGCCTGGGCTGCGATGCACTCCACAAGCGACTGGGGGAGCTCCCAGTTCACCTGCTGCAGGGTCTGGGTTGGTTTGGGCATGGGACCACCCCTCAGGCGGAACGACATCGATCTCAAAATTAGTCCAGTTCCGGCTGCGGTAAGGGCGGCAGTGGCGGCGGCGGCAGCACCTCCAGATCGGCAGGATTTGGAGCTGTGGGGGGGCCGATCAGGTCTACGGCGGTGCGCTGCACCACCAAGCGGAAGCGCAGGGGTGCCTGGTCCGTATTGATGAAGGTCTGCACCTCTGCTACCTGGCGGGCACTGGGCAGCTCCGGATCTGTCACCCGCACCCGGGCGTTGATCAGAGGAGGGTTCTTTTGCCAGTCGATCGATAGGCCCACCAGATCAATGGCCGGATCGCTGCCCAGGGTGATCGTGCTGCTGCGCAGTCTCTGTTCAATCAGGCTCTCCAACTGAACTGCCTTGTTTTCCCTGATGGCTCGGCCCAGCAACTGCACAAAACTGCTGCCGAGCGGAATCACTAGCAGGCTGGTGAGCCCCAGGCTGGTGAGCCCTAATTTGCTGCGCAAAAGGCGGCTGCGGTAAACCGGCTCAAGGGCCGCCAGAGTTGCCATTGCACCCACCAGGATTCCGAGCAGGTTGGTGGTGAAGAGCAGCAGGGCCCCATAGGCCTGGCTCCAGTAGGCGGAGGCGAGCAGGATCCCCATCACGCAGATCGGCGGCACCAGGGCGACGGCGATCGCCAGCCCGGCCAGGGCCGAGAGGGCACCCTTCCTCAACTTGGCAAACATGGCCACCGCCCCAGCCACCAGGGCGATCCCCAGATCCAGCAGGTTCGGGCTGGTGCGGTTCATCACCTCGCTGCCGAAGCTGGGAAATGCCACCAGATGGCCCACCGCCATCGCCAGCAGCACGCAGATCGCCACCCCCACCAGGAGGGTGCGCAGGGCCCGACCAACCATGGCCAGGCGCCCCTGGGCGATCTCGAAGGCCATCGCCTGGAGGGGCATGATCCAGGGGGCCACCACCATGGCGCCGATCACCACACCGGGGCTGTTGGCCAGCAGGCCCAGAGTTGCAATCAGCGTGGCCCCCACGGTGAGCACCAGGAACACCTGATTGCAGCTGGCATCTCGCTCGAACTCCTCCTGCAGGGCCTCGAGCCGCCTCGCCTCGGGGGTGGCGCTGAAGGATGTCATGCCGGTAGCTAAGCGGAACCTCACCCCAGAATGGGGCCAACGGCGGCTCTGGAGCGCGAACCATGTCCCTCGACCAGCTGAAGGCCTTTCTGGGCGTCATGCAAAACAAAGCATCCCTGCGTGAAGCGGTGCTCGCCGCAGCCAAGGCCGACGATGTCGCCCAGATCGGCGCCTCCCTGGGCTATGAGTTCTCCGGCGATGAGCTGTTGCGGCTATCTGGCAAAAAGGTCGGTCGCGTCACGGTGACCAAGCAGGATATCCCCGGCGAATACAACTGATCTGTTGTTCTCCCTGCCAGCCCTTTGCCCCTGGGGTGACTTTATATGGTGACTTTATATTTTTACCCTGCCTCCTTGAATAATACGTTGAAACATGTAGCCCTTGCCCCGTGCCGTAAGAATTAGCTCCGGATTTTCCACGTCCACTTCCAGTTTTGCCCGCAGCCGGGAGATGTGCACGTCCACTACCCGGCTGTCGTTGGAACGGGTAGGCCGATAACCCCAGACCTGCTCGAGAATATCTAGCCGACTGACCGACTCACCCGCCTGGTTGATCAGTAATTCCAGCAGGCTGAATTCCATACCTGTTAAGCGGATGCGCTCTTCGTCTCGGTATGCTTTGCGCCGAGTTAAATCCACCCGCAGATTGCCAACAATTACCCAACTACAGCCTGAGCCATTTGTACTATCGCCTGGGTTATCGCCTTGTCCGCCGCGACGGGATGGGGCATTCCTGCGCATGACGCAGTGGATTCGCAGCTCAAGCTCTTTTGGGCTGAAGGGCTTGAGAATATAGTCATCGGCTCCGAGTTTTAGGCCTGTGATGCGGTCCTCCACATCACCCAGAGAAGTCAGCAGGATGATTGGCACCTCCGATTGGGCCCGGACTCGCTCCGTCACCGTGAAGCCATCTAGGCCTGGCATCATCACGTCTAGAACCAAAGCATCTGGCTCAAAGCTGCGAAATAGCTCAAGGGCTTGATTGCCGTCTACTGCCGCGGCCACTTCAAATCCCGCCATGCGCAGCCGTGTCTAAAGAATGCGCCGGATGCTCGCCTCGTCATCAGCGATCAGGATCCGTATTGGTTTAATGCCAGATTCCTGAGTCAAGACAATGCAACCACCGCAATATTTGCCAATGCATAGTCGGATAGGTGGTTGAGTTCGCCCCGCCGGAATGATTCTTTACAGAGGCGGTGACTTTCAGGAAAGTTGTCACTCCTTGGCTGCCATTCAGGCGGCCTTGATTAAGGGTAGCGCCAGGACCGGATCGGGCTCTTCTGTTGGCTTGTTTATCCACACTTCTGCCGGTTGATTCCAGCAGCGGGTGGCACCGCTCCAGCGCGTTGGATTGGCACGGCGGGCGGCCTCGTAGACATCAGTGCGCTGCTGGCAAATGGCCTTGGCAGCTCCACTGTGGCGCTGGTGGGGCGTCACGAATTTGATCGCGCTGTGGTGGTGCCGGTGGTTGTACCAATCCACAAATGCTGCCACCCATTCACAGGCCTCCTCTTTGTTGGCGAATGGCCGGCTGGGGTAGTCGGGGCGGTATTTGACCGTACGGAAAAGGGATTCCGAGTACGGGTTGTCGTTTGAGACCCTTGGCCGGGAGAAGGATCTGAGCACGCCCATCTCCTCGAGCCGTGATTCCAGCGTGGCCCCACGCATTGCATTGCCGTTGTCGGCGTGGAGGATTAGGGGCTGCTGCTGGCACTGGCGGCTGCCAAAGCCGCTGGGGCGGTGGTAGCGCTCCTTGAGGCAGGCCCGCTGCACCAGATCCGCGGCGATCTGAGCCGACTCCACCTCGGCCACATCCCAGGCCACCACTTTGCGGCTCCAGACATCGACCACCAGGTAGAGGTAGAGCCACACACCCCGCACCGTGGTCGGCAGGAAGCTGATGTCCCAGCTCCAAACCTGGTTCGGGCCATCTGCCCTGAGGCGCGGCACCGAGCGCGGTTCTTGAGGCAGCCTGGCCCTCCCCCGACGGTGGCACTGACCCGCCTGGTGCAGCACCCGATAGAAGCTGCTCTCTGAACCAATAAAGAGCTTTTGATCGGACAGTGCCGGCACGATCTGCCCTGGCGGCAGCGCGGCGTACTCCGGCTGGTTGCACGTCAGCAGGATTCGCTGGCGCTCTTCCTCGCTCAGGCGGTGACCCACCAGCCGAGCACTGCCTTTACGGCGATCCACGCCGTCCCCATCACCCAGGAAGGCCTTCCGCCAGCGTTTGAGGGTGCGCAGGCAGATGCCGATCACACCACAGGCCCTCACCAGGCCGGCGCCCGCAGCATTGGCCTCCCCGATCAGCTCGATCACCTTCCGCCGGTGCACGGCGCTGGTCAGCCTTCCTCTTCCTCCGAACAGAAGGCATCCCACTTTTTTTGCAGCACCAGCAAAGCCGCCATCTCCGCCATGGCCTTCTCCTTGCGCTGCAGCTCCTTTCTGAGGGCTTTGATCTCCCGCTGGTCCTGGGCGCGGAGCTTCTCGAGCTCCTTCTGTTCGGCCATCGTCAGCACCGGCTTGGCGTTGGCATCCTGGGCCGCCTGCCGCCAACGGCTCACCTGCTCAGGGAACAGGCCCCGCTCGCGGCAGTAGGCGCTGAGTTCGGTGGCATTGAGCCCGGCGCTTTCCAGCACCACCGTGAACTTGTCGGCGGCGTTCCAGCCCTCTGGTTCCTTCTCGGATGCCGGCACCACCTCTCCCTGCAACCGCCAGGCCTTCCTCCATTTGTAGAGGGTCATCACGTGAATGCCCAGCTCCTCTGAAATCCGGGCCACGCTCTGCCTGTGGGGCGGGTGCATCCGTCTCCTCACATCAGCCTTAACGGCCTCGCTGTATCGGCGCATTGGTCATGTCCTCAAGCCCCCGGATGGATGGATCAAAGGGGTGACATCTTTCCTGAAACCGGGGGGGTGCGCAAGCTCCATGCCCGCATCGGTCGTGCCCATCACCAAGCCGAGGGCATGCCATTTGCCAAAGCCTTGCTCGATGACCAGGTCAGCCCCTTGCAGTTGGCGGCGTTGGTTCGGGCCCTGGGGGCGCCCTATGCATTTTTAGAGCAACAGCTGCCTGAGGCGGCTGCGGCCCTCGGGGCCAGCGCAGCGCCTTGGCCGCACCTGGCCAGAACCGCAGTTTTGGCCCACGATTGTGCCCAGCTGGCGACGCTGCCAGCCACGCCTCCTTCGGCGGCGGCTGCCATCTGGCTGGAGCAGCTGCGGGTTCTGGCCCAGCAGGCCCCCCATCGCCTGATGGCCCATGTCTATGTGCGCTACGGCGGCGACCTCTCGGGCGGGCAACAGTTGGCCGCCCATGCCAACGCCATTCTTGAACGCCATCAGCTGCCCGCTCTGGACTTCTGGTGTTTTGATCGTTCCACAGCTGAACTCAAGCAATCCCTGCACGACGCTTTTGAGCAGCTCGATCTTTCGACAGCTGAAGAGGAGGAATTGTTGAGTGAAGCCGAATTGGCTTTCGCTGCTACTCAGCGCCTGTTGGCAGAACTGGCCGATTTGCCCCAACCCTGAATCTACGGGCTGCTGCGTCCTTCCAATCCTGGCTTGTATTTACAAATGTTGCCGCCCGCTCCTGACACCACGACGTCAACGCGGCTTACGCCGATTGAGTTACTTCTCAAGTACGACAAACCCGTTCCTCGCTACACCAGTTATCCCACAGCTGGAGCCTTCAGTTCAGCGGTGGGCAACGTTCAGCTAAAGGCACAGTTGGCAGAGCCCTGTAGCGAGCCCCTGTCGCTATATGTGCATGTGCCCTTCTGTCGCCACGCTTGCTGGTATTGCGGCTGCAATCGCGTCACCACCCAACTGGGTTCGAAGGTGGCCCCCGGTTTCAGGAAAGATGTCACCCCTTTGATCCATCCATCCGGGGGCTTGAGGACATGACCAATGCGCCGATACAGCGAGGCCGTTAAGGCTGATGTGAGGAGACGGATGCACCCGCCCCACAGGCAGAGCGTGGCCCGGATTTCAGAGGAGCTGGGCATTCACGTGATGACCCTCTACAAATGGAGGAAGGCCTGGCGGTTGCAGGGAGAGGTGGTGCCGGCATCCGAGAAGGAACCAGAGGGCTGGAACGCCGCCGACAAGTTCACGGTGGTGCTGGAAAGCGCCGGGCTCAATGCCACCGAACTCAGCGCCTACTGCCGCGAGCGGGGCCTGTTCCCTGAGCAGGTGAGCCGTTGGCGGCAGGCGGCCCAGGATGCCAACGCCAAGCCGGTGCTGACGATGGCCGAACAGAAGGAGCTCGAGAAGCTCCGCGCCCAGGACCAGCGGGAGATCAAAGCCCTCAGAAAGGAGCTGCAGCGCAAGGAGAAGGCCATGGCGGAGATGGCGGCTTTGCTGGTGCTGCAAAAAAAGTGGGATGCCTTCTGTTCGGAGGAAGAGGAAGGCTGACCAGCGCCGTGCACCGGCGGAAGGTGATCGAGCTGATCGGGGAGGCCAATGCTGCGGGCGCCGGCCTGGTGAGGGCCTGTGGTGTGATCGGCATCTGCCTGCGCACCCTCAAACGCTGGCGGAAGGCCTTCCTGGGTGATGGGGACGGCGTGGATCGCCGTAAAGGCAGTGCTCGGCTGGTGGGTCACCGCCTGAGCGAGGAAGAGCGCCAGCGAATCCTGCTGACGTGCAACCAGCCGGAGTACGCCGCGCTGCCGCCAGGGCAGATCGTGCCGGCACTGTCCGATCAAAAGCTCTTTATTGGTTCAGAGAGCAGCTTCTATCGGGTGCTGCACCAGGCGGGTCAGTGCCACCGCCGGGGGAGGGCCAGGCTGCCTCAAGAACCGCGCTCGGTGCCGCGCCTCAGGGCGGATGGCCCGAACCAGGTTTGGAGCTGGGACATCAGCTTCCTGCCGACCACGGTGCGGGGTGTGTGGCTCTACCTCTACCTGGTGATCGACGTCTGGAGCCGCAAAGTGGTGGCCTGGGATGTGGCCGAGGTGGAGTCGGCTCAGATCGCCGCGGATCTGGTGCAGCGGGCCTGCCTCAAGGAGCGCTACCACCGCCCCAACGGCTTTGGCCGCCGCCAGTGCCAGCAGCAGCCACTAATCCTCCACGCCGACAACGGCAATGCAATGCGCGGGGCGACGCTGGAATCACGGCTCGAGGAGATGGGCGTGCTCAGATCCTTCTCCAGGCCAAGGGTCTCAAACGACAACCCATACTCGGAATCCCTTTTCCGTACGGTCAAATACCGCCCCGACTACCCCAGCCGGCCATTCGCCAACAAAGAGGAGGCCTGTGAATGGGTGGCAGCATTTGTGGATTGGTACAACCACCGGCACCACCACAGCGCGATCAAATTCGTGACGCCCCACCAGCGCCACAGTGGAGCTGCCAAGGCCATTTGCCAGCAGCGCACTGATGTCTACGAGGCCGCCCGCCGTGCCAATCCAACGCGCTGGAGCGGTGCCACCCGCTGCTGGAGTCAACCGGCAGAAGTGTGGATAAACAAGCCAACAGAAGAGCCCGATCCGGTCCTGGCGCTACCCTTAATCAAGGCCGCCTGAATGGCAGCCAAGGAGTGACAACTTTCCTGAAAGTCACCGGTGGTTGCTCCCTATCTGGCGGCACTGGCCCAGGAGCTCCAGCTGGTGACTGCCGCCATGCCCCAGCGCCGAGCCCTGGCCCAGTTGCACCTAGGCGGGGGCACTCCCAATTACCTCAATGACGCGGAAATGGCGACGTTGTGGAGTTTGATTGAGCAGCACTTTGATCTCGCGCCCCAGCTGGAGGCATCGATCGAACTGAACCCCGAGTTAGTCTCTCGTGATCAGGCCATGGAGTTGCATAGGCTGGGCTTTAACCGCATCAGCTTTGGCATCCAGGATGCAGATCCAGAAGTTCAGAAGGCGGTCAATCGGGTGGTGCCAGTTGACCAGTTATGTCGGGTCATGGCCTGGTTGCGGGAGGCTGACTTTGACAGCATAAACGTAGATCTGATTTGTGGTTTGCCCTTGCAGACAATTAGCAGATTCCAGGCCACCCTGGATTTGGTTTGCAAGTTGGGGGCCGATCGGATTTCGATGTTTTCCTTTGCCTATTTACCGGAGCAGTTACCGCTCCAACGCAAAATAGAAGCGGCCGATCTGCCTAGCCCCCGGGAACGACTTGCCATGCTTCAGGTAGCCAGAGATCAGTTTTGCGCCAATGGCTATGAAGCGATTGCTCTGGACCATTACGCCCTTCGTGGCGACAGCTTGGCGGAGGCAGCCCGTGCAGGAACGTTGCATCGCAATTTTCAGGGCTACACAACAGGTGGTGACCTAGACCTTTTGGGGGTAGGACCTACAGCAATCAGTCAGTTTCCAGGTCTTTTTTCACAGAATCATCGCGACCTCAAGGCCTACTACTATCAAGCCTTAGGCTCGGGTTGCCTGCCTACGGAGCGGGGCCTGGTGGTGGATGATCCCGATCTACTTGAGCGTCGCTCATTGATCAAGCAGGTGATGTGTCAATTCCAGGTTGACCTCCCCTTACATCGCTATCCCCAGGAATGGCTAGACCTCCAGGCCCTGGCCCGCGATGGCTTGGTCAACCTGAGGGAATCCAAGGGGATTGGTACGGCTTCTGTGACCCCCGAAGGCCGCTGGCTCCTGCGCAGTATTGCTGCAGTGCTGGATCCGCTTCAGCGGCAGCAGGCCCGCGGCTCACGCCTGATCTGAAGCCCCATAAGGGCCAGCCCAGCCAGAAGAGACACTTTCAATTGGGCATTTTAATTGGGCATTTTAATTAGACATTGTCACGAATTCCTCTGCCACTGAGGGATGCAGGGCCATGGTGCGGTCGAAGTCGGCCTTGGTGGCTCCCATGCCAATGGCGATCGCTGCCATCTGGATAATTTCAGCGGCGTGTTCGCCCACCATGTGGCAGCCAAGCACCTTGTTGCTGGCGGTCTCCACGATCAGCTTGAGCAACACCTTGGGACCTCTGGCCGGCAGGGCCTGACTCATCGGGCGGAAGCGGGCACGGTGCAGCTTGATTCCATCGATGCCGCAGCGCTCGATTGCCTGTTCTTCGCTAAGCCCCACGCTGGCCAACTCCGGCTGGGCAAATACCGCGCTGGCCACCAGGCTGTGGTCCACCTGGCGTGGCCTGTGGCCGTATACCGTGTCGGCAAAGGCGCGGCCCTCATCCACCGCAACTGGGGTCAGGTTGATGCGGTCTGTGACATCTCCAACCGCATAGATGCCGGCCACGTTGGTGCACTGGTCGCCATCTACAGGGATGCGGTTGCCCTCCACTGCCACGCCGGCAGCCTCCAGATTGAGCCCATGCAGAAAAGGCCTGCGGCCGGTGGCCAGCAGCACGCCCCCACAGGCGATCGACTCGCCGCTCTGGGTGGTGACGCTGAGTTCCCCGGGGGCGCACTGGCCGGTGATCGCCGCTGGGGAGTGGGCGAAGCGGATCTCGACGCCCTCTGCCTCCATACCGGCGCGCACCGCTTCGCTGGCCTCGCGGTCGAAGCCGCGCAGCAGGTGATCGCCGCGCACCAGCTGGGTTACCTGCACGCCTAGGCCATTGAGGATGCCGGCGAATTCGCAGGCGATGAAGCCCGCACCCACCACAACCACCCGCTCGGGGAAGCGCTCAAGTTCAAATATATCGTCGCTGAGCCAGGCCAGTTCGGCGCCGGGAATCTCGGGGCGATGGGGCCGGCCGCCCACAGCAATCAGAATCCGCTTGGAGTGGAGCTCCTGCTCACTGCCATCGGCCGCCGTCACCACCAGGCTCGTGGGTCCGCTGAAACGTCCCCAGCCCCGCAGCAGTTCCACGCCGGCCTTCTCCAGCAAGCCGATGTGCAGTGTGTTGAGCCGATCCACCTCAGCTCGCACGTTGGCCAGGAGGGTGGCGCTATCAGGTTGCACCGCGTTGATTTTCCAGCCGTAGCTGGGTGCGTCAGCCAGCAGGTGCCTGTAGGACGAGCCGTACACGAGCAATTTCTTCGGCACACAGCCGCGGATTACGCAGGTGCCGCCCACCCGGTCACCCTCCACGATCGCCACCCGCGCACCGTGGAGCGCGGCGCGTTTGGCTGCCGCCAGGCCGCCGGAGCCGGCGCCGAGCACGATCAGGTCAAAAGGGACTTGCATGAATCAGGCCAGCGCGGAGCTCACGATCTATTCGCTGTAGGGGGATCTGCCTCTTATGGGCATTGGCATAAAGGTAGACGTACTGGCGGATCACCAGTGAAATTAAATAGAGCCGAAAGCCCGCTTGAGGCAAGGAATTCCACCACCAGGTTGCTGGTTTGGTATTCAGCAGCCATGGCGGCAATCGACAGGGTTGGTGGATGGGCAGGGCGGCTAGTTCTGTTTCTAGGCCCCTATCCGGTTCCATGGCATCACCGCCAGGAGCCTGGCCATGCCCCAGAAGCCGCTTACACCGGCAAATACCAGCCCTGCCCCCACGAACCAGCTGAGCAGGATCCAGGCCGGGGCAAGGGCATGGCTGAGAACCAGCCCCAGCAGCACCAGGGACCCGGCTGCGATCTGCACCTGGCGCATCAGGGGCAGGGGGGCGTTTTGGAGTTTTCGCACCGGCAGCCCGGCCTGCTGCCAGGCCGAAACTCCGCCTTCCAGGTCGACCAAGGGGTGGGGATAGCCCTGCTGCAGAAGCTGGGTCAGGGCCTTGGTGCTGCGGTTGCCGCTTTGGCACACCAGCACCAAGGGGCCCTGGGGCAGGTTGGCCTGGGTGATGCGCGAGAGGGGCACGTTCAGGCTGCCGGCGATATGGCCACCGGCGTATTCCATTGGTTCGCGCACGTCGACCACCTTCACCCGCTGCTCAGCCAACTGCTGGGCCAGGTCGTGAACGGTGATGCGCTGGCTGGTTGCTTGGGCCAAGGCTTGCTACTGCTCGCACTTATATGACTATAAGCGCATAAAGGGCAGAAATGCCCAAATGGGGCCTGGCGCGCCCAATTTATAGCTTGCGATGGTAGGTTGATTGATTCTGTCGCTTGAGAAATTGAAATTCTCGAATCTGGGATTGCTTGCGGATTCCTTGAACGCCGGTGCCGGAATGAGCGCCCATGCGCAACAAGTAAATCTCATGACCGCATATAGGGCACCTCGAAAAATACGACCAGCCCTTGCGTTGAGGCGACAATAGCTTATAATTTGGATAGTTAATTGCATACCTGGTATGGGTCAGAGAGGCTTCTGGGACGAGCAGCAGAGGGTTGAAAAGCTCAAAACTAAAAAACCTGTTCTTGAGCGACTTTCCCAGTCGATTCCTTGGGAATCATTTCGCCCACTGCTCGAAAGAGGTTATGCGCAAGAGCGGAAAAGCAATGCTGGTCGGCGGAGAATTGATCCTCTGATCCTCTTCAAAATGCTGGTGCTCCAACAGCTTTTCAATTTGAGCGATGATGACACTGAGTTCCAGGTAAATGATCGCCGTTCTTTTGAAGAGTTTGTTGGCTTAGGCGTAATGAACGATATTCCCGATGCTACTACTATCGCCTTTTTTAGAGAAAGGCTTCGTAAGGCTGGGGTAATCGAAGAGCTGTTTGAAAAGTTTGAGGCCTATCTCCGGTCCCAAGGCCTCGAAGCCCGTGGCGGGCAGATAATTGATGCAACGTTGGTTCCAGTGCCACGGCAGCGGAATAGCAGAGAAGACAACAAGGAGATTAAAGAGAATCGCATGCCTGAAGGATGGGACGAAAACCCAAATCGATTGCAGCAAAAGGACTTAGATGCGCGATGGGTTAAAAAGAACGGCATCAATCACTATGGCTACAAGAACAGTATCTGTATCGACGTTGAACATGGATTTATCAGACGCTATGCCGTGACACCGGCCAATATCCATGACAGTCAGATGCTGCCGATGCTCCTCGATCCTGAGAACACAGATGATTATGTTTGGGCAGATTCTGCCTTTGCAGGCGAGCGCTTTGAAGACCTACTGGATCTTGGCGGTTTTGAAAGTTGCATTCACGAAAAAGGCAGCCGCAATCACCCGCTAAGCGACGCAGCCAAAGAGCGTAACCGTATTAAATCAGCAATTAGAGCTTGTGTGGAACATGTTTTTGGCTGCATGACCATGTCTATGGGTGGCAAGATGACTAGAAAGATTGGGCTTGAGAAAAACAAAGCATGGTGGGGTCTCAAGAATCTGACATTTAACTTCTTGCGATATCTTCTAAGAGCAAATCGTGCATTTGCACTCGCATGAGTAATAATTTTCATGAGGCTGCCTGATTCAATTTAGTCGTTTTGTTGTGCAAATTATTAGATCGTTTGGCGCCGCAAGGCGTTTTTTTTGCAAGCGGCTGTAGGTGTGAAATTCTTGATTTTTCGAGGTCCCCTATAATCTTCAGCAGCTTACGCGTGCTGTTTGTATGGATGCTGGCACCACCAGCAAGATCATCATTGCCCCAATAAACCTTCTGAAAAGTACGCCATATGTGGAGTGTCCCAGCGGCAATGCAGCCATACGTTTCTCCGAAGACCCTAAAGACCCTGGACACGCGCTGGTAAATATTGACCCCCCAAAAGGAAGTACAAAAGGCTTGGACTGTGATTCCAAGGCGGACACTGGCCTGAGCTTTGTTGCCTTGAACTGCCTGGAAGCCAGCATGGAAGCCAAGCAGCACAAGAAGAATTACTGAGGATCCTTTTCGGGCGCTAGCCTTAGGACCTTTGAAAAATAGGAGTGGTCGAGGGCTGTTGCGCGAGCAGGCCAAGCTGCATTGCGGATCAACAACGGTTCTGCCACGATTCAGCAGGTAGCGGCGTGAATCGGCAAGCCCTTTCAAGTGTCCCAATTCACGACGCGAGATTCGCTCAGCCAAGCAGCACCAGGCGGTTGCTTATGGAAAAAATCAACCAAGTTGCACTCACATGCTGGGCATGGAAAGCTTGTGCTGGCTGTCCAGCTTCCGCAACTGCTTCACCATCCCTTAGCAGGTATCGGTGCCTTGGGACCCGGGAATTTGCCTGCTCAGCTGTGGTTTAGTCACAAGGGGTAGGGCCCAAGGGGTGGGGTGCAGCTGCGTTTGGGTTTTGCTTGGTGATCAGATCGTGGAATCTGAAGGCTGCAGTTGTGGTCGGAGCTGCCGGCGCCAGCACCTGGGGCCAGGTGTCTGAGGGTGACGTTCCGACCGTACAGGGCTGGATCGTCAGCGCGCTCCTGATGACTGCTCAGGGGGGGGGTGTCTTCCATCTGTGGAGTCTCCGAATCCCGTTGGAGCCACGATGGATCTGCCAGCACGGGCCGGCAATGGGTCTTCATGAAGGGAGCTTCATCGTGCCAGTCAGTCCGCTGGTGCGTAAGCATGTCCGTACTCCGCTGGCATCCCCATGCTCAGGCGGACCTGAATTGCCTGATCGAGCAAAGTCACAGCCGCAAAGGCAGGAGCTAGATTATTGAGAAGCCACCTACCTACAAGTAACCGCTATTATTGAAATAATGTTCTATTTTAAAGCAATCGGCTCTTGCCTTTCTGGGAATAAAATCGAATATCCACCTCCAGCTGCTGCTATTTGGCCTCCGCCCACTGTTCCGCAGCGGGGTTGGCCTCGCCTCCAAGCGCCACTGGGTCTGTTATGCCAACTAGCATTGGCGGCAATTTTTTCAGTTGGCCACCTGTTGCTGGCTGAACAACCCGCAGTGGCCTCCAGTTGTGTGGGCAAAGTCGGAGCACCCCGCTGGCGCGTAGGCGTGGTGCCCCAGCTGCCGCCACGCCAGACCATTGCTGCCTGGCAGCCCGTCCTCACCGCGGTGGGCCGGCGTTCGGGCCAGTGCTTTGAGCTGGTGGTAGCCGGTACGATTCCGGCCTTTGAGCAGCAGCTCCGCAGCGGCGCCCTGGATTTTGCCTTCCTGAACCCCTACCACCAGGTGTTGGCCAACCAGTGGCTGGGCTTTCTGCCTCTCGTGAGGGATCGCAAGGGTCTGGAGGGGTTGCTGATGGTGCGCCGCGATAGTCCCATCAGACGGATCAGTGAACTCCAGGGAGCGGTGGTGGCTTTCCCTTCACCAAACTCCTTTGCTGCCTCCCTGTTGCCCCGGGCGCTGTTGGCGCGCGATGGCATCACGATCAATCCCCGCTACGTGGAGACCCACTCCAATGTTTATCGGTCTGTCGTACTTGGCAGCAGCAAGGCCGGTGGGGGCGTCAACAACACCCTTGTCAGGGAGCGGAAGGAAGTGAAACAGCAGCTGCGTGTGCTCTGGCGCACGCCTGTCTTCCCTGCCCACCCTTTCTCTGCCGCCAGGCGCGTGCCGTTGGCGGTCCAGGCCAAGGTGCGAGCGGCTTTCCTGCAGCTGGCCTCTAATCCCGAGGGACGCACACTGCTGGAGACTGTGCAGATGCCCAATCCTGTTCGTGCAGACCACGCCAGGGATTACGCCCCGTTGAACCGGCTTGGATTGGGCCGTTTTGTGGTGCTGGGCGGTGACGGTGACTTTCAGGAAAGTTGTCACTCCTTGGCTGCCATTCAGGCGGCCTTGATTAAGGGTAGCGCCAGGACCGGATCGGGCTCTTCTGTTGGCTTGTTTATCCACACTTCTGCCGGTTGATTCCAGCAGCGGGTGGCACCGCTCCAGCGCGTTGGATTGGCACGGCGGGCGGCCTCGTAGACATCAGTGCGCTGCTGGCAAATTGCCGCGGCAGCCCCACTGTGGCGCTGGTGGGGCGTCACGAATTTGATCGCGCTGTGGTGGTGCCGGTGGTTGTACCAATCCACAAATGCTGCCACCCATTCACAGGCCTCGCCCTTGCTGGCAAAGGGCCGGCTCGGGTAATCAGGCCGGTATTTGACCGTACGGAACAGGGATTCCGAGTACGGGTTGTCGTTTGAGACCCTTGGCCGGGAGAAGGATCTGAGCACGCCCATCTCCTCGAGCCGTGATTCCAGCGTCGCCCCGCGCATTGCATTGCCGTTGTCGGCGTGGAGGATTAGTGGCTGCTGCTGGCACTGGCGGCGGCCAAAGCCGTTGGGGCGGTGGTAGCGCTCCTTGAGGCAGGCCCGCTGCACCAGATCCGCTGCGATCTGGGCCGACTCCACCTCGGCCACATCCCATGCCACCACTTTGCGGCTCCAGACGTCGATCACCAGGTAGAGGTAGAGCCACACACCCCGCACCGTGGTCGGCAGGAAGCTGATGTCCCAGCTCCAAACCTGGTTCGGGCCATCCGCCCTGAGGCGCGGCACCGAGCGCGGTTCTTGAGGCAGCCTGGCCCTCCCCCGGCGGTGGCACTGACCCGCCTGGTGCAGCACCCGATAGAAGCTGCTCTCTGAACCAATAAAGAGCTTTTGATCGGACAGTGCCGGCACGATCTGCCCTGGCGGCAGCGCGGCGTACTCCGGCTGGTTGCACGTCAGCAGGATTCGCTGGCGCTCTTCCTCGCTCAGGCGGTGACCCACCAGCCGAGCACTGCCTTTACGGCGATCCACGCCGTCCCCATCACCCAGGAAGGCCTTCCGCCAGCGTTTGAGGGTGCGCAGGCAGATGCCGATCACACCACAGGCCCTCACCAGGCCGGCGCCCGCAGCATTGGCCTCCCCGATCAGCTCGATCACCTTCCGCCGGTGCACGGCGCTGGTCAGCCTTCCTCTTCCTCCGAACAGAAGGCATCCCACTTTTTTTGCAGCACCAGCAAAGCCGCCATCTCCGCCATGGCCTTCTCCTTGCGCTGCAGCTCCTTTTTTAGGGCTTTGATCTCCCGCTGGTCCTGGGCGCGGAGCTTCTCGAGCTCCTTCTGTTCGGCCATCGTCAGCACCGGCTTGGCGTTGGCATCCTGGGCCGCCTGCCGCCAACGGCTCACCTGCTCAGGGAACAGGCCCCGCTCGCGGCAGTAGGCGCTGAGTTCGGTGGCATTGAGCCCGGCGCTTTCCAGCACCACCGTGAACTTGTCGGCGGCGTTCCAGCCCTCTGGTTCCTTCTCGGATGCCGGCACCACCTCTCCCTGCAACCGCCAGGCCTTCCTCCATTTGTAGAGGGTCATCACGTGGATGCCCAGCTCCTCTGAAATCCGGGCAACGCTCTGCCTGTGGGGCGGGTGCATCCGTCTCCTCACATCAGCCTTAACGGCCTCGCTGTATCGGCGCATTGGTCATGTCCTCAAGCCCCCGGATGGATGGATCAAAGGGGTGACATCTTTCCTGAAACCGGGGGTGACTGAGCATTCAGTTGTTGCCGGGGCGCATCCCCCACCGCTCCCGCGCTGGGGGATGCAGCGATCGCTGGTGGCCTTGGTGAGCGTGGGCCTTGTCACCGGAGGGGTGCTTGGCTGGATCTCTTACCAGGAGTCACGGAGCTTGATCGAACAGGCTCAGGAGCGGGCCCGCATGGCCCTGGCCCGTGGGCTGGCATTAGGTCTGGCTGATCAGTTGGCAATTGATGACTATGCGGGGATGGAATCCCGCCTCGAGCAGGCCATGACTGATGAAACAATCGCATCCGCCCTGGTTGTCGATACCGAAGGCAAGGTGTTGGTGCATCTGCAGCGCCGCAGACCTTCTGATGTTCCTGAATTGGTTTTTGTCCCCCAGCGAATCCTGCCGCCACGTTCTGGGCTGGAATCCCCTGTTACGACAAACGGGATCACCACCCGCTGGAGTCCAATAGTAGCCGGCTTGCCTGTTGGCTGGTTGAAGCTGCGCACTTGGTCCTCGAGCACCGATGCGGTGCTCAGACTGCTTGCCCAGCAATATCTTGTGCTGGGCAGCTTGACGGCCGCTCTGGTAGGGACCCTGCTGGTATCAGGAAACCGTCAGATGCGGCGCCAAGCTCAGCTGCGGGAGCAACAACTGAATGATGAGAAGGTCGATCTCGAGCGCATCGCCCTTACGGATCCACTCACAGGCCTTTACAACCGACGCGGCATTGAGCGAGCTCTGCTCGAGACCATGCAGAACCCGGCCAGCCGGGCTACCGCAGCCCTGGCGGTCTGCATGATCGATCTCGACGATTTCAAGACAGTGAACGACGTCCACGGCCATGGCATTGGCGACCTGTTGCTGACAGCCGTCGCCCAAAGGTTGAGGAGTTATCTCCGCGAGGGTGACTGCGTGGGGCGCATCGGCGGTGATGAGTTTATTGCGGTGTTTCGCGGCTGCTCGGAGCGGGAGCTGGCCTTAACCCTGGCTCAGCGCATCAGTGATGGCCTCAACCAACCCTTTCGGCTCGGCGATCATTTGATACGTATCGGTGCCAGTATCGGCGTTGTGCTGGATGCAGAGCAGTCTCTTGTGCCCAACCTCTGCGAGCACCCAAGTGACGCCGCTAGCAATGCCTCCTCGTGCCTGGAGAGCCTGGTGAAGCTGGCAGACCGCGCGATGTATCTGGTGAAGCAAAATGGAAAGCGCCAGGTGGCAATCGCACCCAAAGGATTCTGATGGCACAGGTTGGTTTCGTGCAGCGCTAGATCATGCGAAGTACCCCCAAGCGAGCAGAGCGGCGAAAGCAGAGAGCAATACGCCATTTGTGTTTCCCGTGTTCTTAAATTTTGGGCTCCATAACCCGAGTCAAGATCACCGCCGAGAAGCTCAAGTCTTGAGCAAATCTTCTCCCAGAAGAAATCCCTAACCCTTGCCTGCCAGGCCCCGGACAGGTGATCCGTGGAACCACAGACACCCGTTGGAGAGACAATCATCAGGGTCCGTTTGCCAACCACTCTGACAAACTCCCGACCACCCCTGGAGATCCGCCCCTTCGAGGCGGCCGGCTGGCCGGCGCTATGGGCTCTGCTGGAGCCGGTGTTCCGCTACGCCCTGGAGTGGCCTGGATCCTGTGGGTCTTGCCTTGGGCTTGCTCAGCGTTTTGGCCTTTTCTGCTTCCGGGGTTCTGAATCGGGTCGTGGTGGATAAGGGGTGGGGTGCAGGCCTGACCATTGGCCTGACAAATCTTTTGGCAGCGTTGGTCTTTGGGACGATTACACTTGTTTTTTACGGTCCAGAGCAGTTTCTCCACATGCGCTGGTGGTGGTTATTTGGTCTGCTTTTGGTGTACACCGCTTGTATTAATCTTGGCGGTGAACTGTTGCTTTTGATGAGTTACCGCGGGCCAGGGGCGATCACGGTAGCCCTTTGGGGTAACGGTGACTTTCAGGAAAGTTGTCACTCCTTGGCTGCCATTCAGGCGGCCTTGATTAAGGGTAGCGCCAGGACCGGATCGGGCTCTTCTGTTGGCTTGTTTATCCACACTTCTGCCGGTTGACTCCAGCAGCGGGTGGCACCGCTCCAGCGCGTTGGATTGGCACGGCGGGCGGCCTCGTAGACATCAGTGCGCTGCTGGCAAATGGCCTTGGCAGCTCCACTGTGGCGCTGGTGGGGCGTCACGAATTTGATCGCGCTGTGGTGGTGCCGGTGGTTGTACCAATCCACAAATGCTGCCACCCATTCACAGGCCTCCTCTTTGTTGGCGAATGGCCGGCTGGGGTAGTCGGGGCGGTATTTGACCGTACGGAAAAGGGATTCCGAGTGTCCCGCGTCAACCCCCTTGGCCGATTGGCGTCAATCAAGTTGGCCGGTGAGGGGAACTGATCGCCCCCCAGTTGTCGCCGGCGACAACTGGGGGGCGATGACGCTGGAGGCGACACGAAAACTGAGCCACACATCAGTCCGAGCCATTGCCAGCACTGACTTCCTCTGATCGGCACCAGGCGACAACCACGTTGGCCGGTTAGGCGCCGAGACCTCTGCTGAGCCTTGCCCTGGAGCGCACGAGCCGGCGGACCGCACAGTCCGCCGGCAGCGCGGAGCTCCCCGCCGGGGTCTGGCACCATCGGCACCAGGTTGTCGCCGGACGACAATCTCCCGGGCTGTTCTCCGCTTCTCTACGGCTGCTGTGGCTATTTGCTGCCGCTGCGCCGGCTTGCTTGGGCGCGGCGGTGGCTGTCGCCGCTGATCTCGACGATGTGGCAGTGGTGCACCAGCCGGTCCACCGCCGCCACGGTCATTGAGCTGCTGGGGAAGATCTCATCCCAGGCGGTGAACGGCTGATTGGCGGTGATCAGCAGCGATCGGCGCTCGTAGCGGTGGCAGATCAGCTCAAACAGCACGCTGCTCTCCTGTTCATCCCGCCGCACATAGCCAATGTCATCGATCAGCAGCAGCGGGTAGCGATCCAGCCGCTCCAGCGCTGCCGGCAGGTTGTATTCGGCGCGGGCCTTCTGCAGCTCCTGCACCAGGCTCGTGGCGGGATAGAAGCGGCAGGCCTGATCCAGGCCGATCTGCGCCAGGGCGATGCCGATGGCCAGATGGGTTTTGCCCACACCGCTGGGGCCGAACAAGAGCACGTTTTCACTCCGCTGCAGCCACTCGCTCTGGCGGCTCAAGGCCTCCAGCTCCTGCCATCGGTGCGCCTCGATTCGGCCGCCATGGTCGTAATCCGCCAGCACCTTGCTCCAGGGCAGCTGGGCTGATCGCAGCAACCGTTGCTGGCGGGCCTGCTGGCGCTGCTCCACCTCCTGCTCACAGAGGGCATAGAGAAACTGGCTGGGGCTCCAGCCCTCGCCCTCAGCCTGCGAGGCGATGCTCTGCCAGTGGCAGCGGATCCATGCCAACCGCAGCTGTCGCAGCAGGATCGGCAGGGCGGCTTCCGCCGCCTGGGGCCGCGGGATGGAGGGCAAGGAGGTCGTCATAGCTCTGCAGGCTGTGTTGGGGAATGCGTTGCGGTGGGTGGGGGCGATGGGGCGGCAGCCGGAAGCGTTGCTGCAGCGCCGCCAGCGACAGCCCTTGCCGTTGATGGGCCTTCTCGAGCCAACCCAGCACTGGCTCGTAGCCCGCCAGGCGGCAGCCCACATACAGCGCCTCGACCATCAATCGGGCGGCGGCGTCACGGTCACCGCCATTGCGCAGCTGCTGCCACAGCTGCCACCAGCGCTCATCGGGGAACAGCTCCCGCTGGTAACTGCAGTGCAGCAATGCCCGGGGTTTTCGCCTGAGCGCATCGATCAGGTGCTCCAGATCGATGCTCCACGCCCGCCCATGACGCTCGACACCGCCGTGGCGCCGCTCCAGTTCGCAGGCGATCTGCCGGCCCAGAAGCAGCTGCAGCCGGTCGTGGAAGATCCGCACCGTCAGCCGCTGGTCGATCAGCCGCGGCGGCACCGAATACACGACTCTGCGTACCTCGATCGTGCTGGTGCGCCGCACCGTGAGCTGTTCAATGTCGTAGTCGGCAAAACGAAACCGCGGTAGTGGCCGCAGCGCCGCCTGCTCCTGCTCCAGCCGGATCAGGCGCGGCCTGTTGTACTGGTCAATCACCGCGGCCAGAAAAGCCTGGTATTCAGCCAGCGACTCGAAATCACTGCTGCCGCGCAGCAGCAACGCCTGCTCGATCCGCCGCTTGAGATGGCCATGGGGACTCTCCACACGGCCGTTCTCATGCGCCACCCCCAGGTTGTTGCGGCTGTAGGCCAGGCTGTAGTGGCTGCAGAGGGCGTGATAACGGCGGGTGATGTCGGAGCTGAAACTGCCGTTGCGGTTACGGCACGCTGCTGATAACCGGTCGGTGCGCAGTTCACCTGGCACCCCGCCGCAGGCAGCCAGAGCGTTCTGCAGACCCTCGGAGAGGGCTGCAAAACTCTCGCCGCCCTGGACCACCTGCGCATAGCTCCAGCCGCTCCAGGCCAGGCGGTAGTGGAACAGCAGATGGGGGAACACCTGGCCGGCGATCGTCACCTCCACCCCCTTGAGCTGGGTGAAGTCACAGAAGGCAATTTCGCCAGGCTCATAGCTCAAAGGGAAGATCACCTCCGGCGCCGGGCCGTGCAGTGCCTTCCACTCCCGCACCCGGCGCTGCAGGGTGCGCTGTAGCGGAATCCAGTCCACATCAGGTTTCTGCTGCTGCAGATGCTCCAGGAGCGTGATCGGCGTCAGCGCGGGTGAGCGCTGCAGCAACGGCACCAGCTCCTCCTCCCATACCCCTACCAGCGGATCGGGGCGGGTGCGGCCACGGGGCTGGTTCGCCCGCGGCTGCAGCTGATTGCATTCAATCCGGCGAGCACTGCGCACTGAGATGCCCGCCGCCGCGGCAGCAGCCTCCTGGCTGCTGCCGCCTCGTCGTTTCGTCATGAACAGATTGCGTTGGTGGCTTGTCAGTGGTGCCGGCATCACCTGGTCCCTGCGCATCGGCACCAGGGTCTCCAGCACTCACCCCACCGGCCAACGAGCTTGTCGCCGACCGGCCAACTTCATTGTCGGCGGACATCCGAGTATGGGTTGTCGTTTGAGACCCTTGGCCGGGAGAAGGATCTGAGCACGCCCATCTCCTCGAGCCGTGATTCCAGCGTCGCCCCGCGCATTGCATTGCCGTTGTCGGCGTGGAGGATTAGTGGCTGCTGCTGGCACTGGCGGCGGCCAAAGCCGTTGGGGCGGTGGTAGCGCTCCTTGAGGCAGGCCCGCTGCACCAGATCCGCGGCGATCTGAGCCGACTCCACCTCGGCCACATCCCAGGCCACCACTTTGCGGCTCCAGACGTCGATCACCAGGTAGAGGTAGAGCCACACACCCCGCACCGTGGTCGGCAGGAAGCTGATGTCCCAGCTCCAAACCTGGTTCGGGCCATCCGCCCTGAGGCGCGGCACCGAGCGCGGTTCTTGAGGCAGCCTGGCCCTCCCCCGGCGGTGGCACTGACCCGCCTGGTGCAGCACCCGATAGAAGCTGCTCTCTGAACCAATAAAGAGCTTTTGATCGGACAGTGCCGGCACGATCTGCCCTGGCGGCAGCGCGGCGTACTCCGGCTGGTTGCACGTCAGCAGGATTCGCTGGCGCTCTTCCTCGCTCAGGCGGTGACCCACCAGCCGAGCACTGCCTTTACGGCGATCCACGCCGTCCCCATCACCCAGGAAGGCCTTCCGCCAGCGTTTGAGGGTGCGCAGGCAGATGCCGATCACACCACAGGCCCTCACCAGGCCGGCGCCCGCAGCATTGGCCTCCCCGATCAGCTCGATCACCTTCCGCCGGTGCACGGCGCTGGTCAGCCTTCCTCTTCCTCCGAACAGAAGGCATCCCACTTTTTTTGCAGCACCAGCAAAGCCGCCATCTCCGCCATGGCCTTCTCCTTGCGCTGCAGCTCCTTTCTGAGGGCTTTGATCTCCCGCTGGTCCTGGGCGCGGAGCTTCTCGAGCTCCTTCTGTTCGGCCATCGTCAGCACCGGCTTGGCGTTGGCATCCTGGGCCGCCTGCCGCCAACGGCTCACCTGCTCAGGGAACAGGCCCCGCTCGCGGCAGTAGGCGCTGAGTTCGGTGGCATTGAGCCCGGCGCTTTCCAGCACCACCGTGAACTTGTCGGCGGCGTTCCAGCCCTCTGGTTCCTTCTCGGATGCCGGCACCACCTCTCCCTGCAACCGCCAGGCCTTCCTCCATTTGTAGAGGGTCATCACGTGAATGCCCAGCTCCTCTGAAATCCGGGCCACGCTCTGCCTGTGGGGCGGGTGCATCCGTCTCCTCACATCAGCCTTAACGGCCTCGCTGTATCGGCGCATTGGTCATGTCCTCAAGCCCCCGGATGGATGGATCAAAGGGGTGACATCTTTCCTGAAACCGGGGGTAATGGCGGAATATTTGTGTCGTTTGTGAGTGCCTATCTGCTGCTTGGCGAAGCGCTCAGAGTGCACACATTGATAGCGGCTTTGTTGATCTTGGCGGCATTGCTGCTAGCTGGCGCGAAGCCAGTTAGCAATCTTGAGGTGGCCTAACGCACATAGCCAGCGCTACGCATCAGCTTTTGTGCCTCATCGGAGACCAGGAATTGAATGAAGGATGCGGCTTGTGGATCCGCAGAGGTCGATAGAGCAATATTCAGATCTCTCCAGATGTTTCGATTACTCGAAATGGGAATTGCCTGGAGGACGTTGGGATTGTCAACGGCCCATTCAGGCCAGGTGATCTAGGCGTCGGCATCAAGCTCCTTGAATGCCTTGAAGCTGGCGACGGAACCCGTGGAAAAAGCCACAATATTGCGGCGGAAGCGCTTGATATCCTCCAGATTTACTAGTCGCCCGGCTATGTCTTCCCAAGTGCCTGTGCCAGAGGTATTGGCAATGCCAGATCCTTCGGTGACGACGATGCGTATGCCTGGCTGGAGCAAATCCTCAAATCTTTGAATGCGGCGGGGGTTTCCAGTCTTAACCGCAATGATTGCAGGACGTAGATAGATAGGGACAACATCTGCCGATGGGAAGCTGGGAAATGATTGCAGAAATGCGGTCATTGATTGCTCTGGCGTTCCCCAGATGATGTCCGCGTCGACCTGCGCTTGTCGGCTCCAGGATGGTTCTGGTCCGCAGGTGATCCAGACAATCAGATCGTTGCTCCGTTCCCATGCATCTGCCACTTTGCGCAAGGCATTTTGCGGTCCGCAGGCACCATAAAGTCTGATCACACCATCTCGAGCCTGGGGGCGGTTTACTTCTGTGGGAGATGAATTTCTCTGAGCCATAGATGCAGCAGGGAACAGGGTGGTGGTAAGTGCCAAAAGGGTGTACAGGATTCTATGCATAGCAACCCAGTGTTTGAATTAGTGCTGATGTTACGATTTTATTGGCAACTTCAATGAAGACCTACCGGCGTTAGCAATGTTCCCCATGGAAGGCAGATTCTTTCAGCGAGTTGTCAAATTACAAGTATTATCAAATGTGTCCGTCTTTTCAAGTGAAATTCGGCTTTTGCGTCTCGCGCAGCAATATGCATTGCTGTCTGAAGCACAATCTTGTTGTTTCTCCTGGCTTGAATCATAGAGTCGCCGATTTCAAGAGTTTTAAAACCTGCCGAGAGCGATCGCGGCAGGTCGGCCGTATGATTGCAGATGGTTGCCTTGTTAACGCACTACTTGTTATTTTGCAAAGTCATCGCTGCGAGGTAGTAATATCAGCGCATAGCCACAATCCATCAAGCCGTCTTCCAGTTTTTATGTTCTAGCACCGGCTCTATTTAACAAGGTTTGGCGCCCTAGGCTATGCGCGGATAGTGGTGGAAATTTCTCTACCGAGCAGGTCTGTTGGGCAGCCCTCCATTGCAGAAGTTGGCTGCAATGGCCGTGCGGTCGCCGCCCTTGATGCTGGGACTGCTGCGCTCCAGCCATGCCAGCCCAGCGTCGTAGCACTTGTTCCACCGTGCGGCTTGCTCAGCGACGGGGGCAAGCGACATCGCAATCGAGATTGCGCTTGCCGTGGCGGCCAAGGCCAGTACCGGGAACAGGTGGGCGTTGATCATTTCGCGAATGCTGAGCTTCCGTTCGTCGTGATCTGGCATGAGAGGCATTGAGAGGGAAGCGTATCCATTGTGGATGCCCCGTGCTGGATCGCCTGGATCGCCTGGCTCCCCGGGTTCAAGACAGTTGTTAGCCCCGCTTATCAGCACAACAGTGGGGTTATCGGTTGGGGTTGCCCCGGCACGCTGGCGCTGCTGGGCGGTGCAGTGTTGCCGCGGATGGAGGGGTGAGGGTCTGGGAACCATCAAACTGAGGGTGTGCATCACGGCGGGGGCTGAAACGGATTCAGCAGCCGCACTCTGCAGCCGGCGAAGTCATCGATATTGCGCGTAACAACCATGAGGTCGTGCAGCAGGGCGATGGCGGCGATCTGCTTATCGATGGCGTTGTGGGGATTGGGGACCCGCAGTCGCCCCCAAATCTGGGCTGCATCGCCATCAAGGTCCAGCACCCGATCGCCGTAGGTCTGCAAAACCTCAGCCAGCCACTGCTCCAGCAGTTGAGCTTGCTGTTGATCCCCCCTATTGCGAATCAACTCCACCCCGTGGCGTAGCTCACCGATGGTGACCGCCGCCAGAAAAAGCGGGGTATTGTCTCGGGCTGCAGCAGCCCAAAAGTCCTGCACACCCGCATCAGCGCGGCGCCCCTTGCGGGCCTCGCTGATCACGTTGGTGTCAATCAAAAACATCACGGTCCCCTGCTTGATCCCCCGGGCGCTGGAAATCGGCATCCACACCGACATCCGGCATGGCAGCCAGTAATTCCGCCAGGTTGCACCGCGGTGGGCTCAGCAGCGCAGCGGACAGGATCGCCCGCAGTTCCGCTTCCTGGCTGCGGCCATGGGCGCCAGCGCGCTTCTTGAGCGCCTGGACCAGGGCGTCATCGACGCCGCGCACCAACAGATCAGGCATGGCTCCATCACAGCGTCGCTAGCAATGCTATCGCCATTGGCGCCTCTGGATCGGGATGGCCAGCAGGGTCAAGGCCAAGGCGACCGCTCGGTGGGAATTACTGAGTGCTCCTTTCGGTGCCACTCGGGCGGCCTTGACCCGGCGGCTCAGTGGGCGCGTGAGGGAGCGTTTTTTCTCCTGCCTGCGATGCACCCCACCTCCACCCTGCTCCGCTCCAGCAGCACCAAGCAGCCCAAGGCCGGCCAGGCCAGCACAGCAGTTCTGCAGCTGGTGCTCTTCTCCTTGCCCGAGCCAATCGGCAGCTGCTGGGATCTGATCTGCCCAGAGGAAGCCTGGGAGCAGCCCTTGAGCCCGGCCGTCTCAGGCCACCAGGATGCCCACTTCCTGTAGCAGCCGCCGCTGGCGAAGGGCGTCCACGAAGTGGTGGGCCGCCATGGCGCCGCTCACGGCCACCGGCGGCACGCCGATGCCGGGGAACACTCCGGCGCCGCAGAGCACCAGCCCCTGCACAGGAGTGCCGCCGGCGGGAAACGGCCCCCGATCGGCGGGCCAGGCCGGGCCGTAGCTGCCCTGGTGCAGCCGCAGGAAGTGGCGGTGGGTAAGGGGGGTGCCCTGCAGCTCGATCACCACCCGCTCGCGCCAATCGGGCAGAACGCCATCGAACACCTGGTGGAACACCGCGCAGCGCTCCTGCTTGAGGCGTTCGTAATCGGCACTGCCCCGCTCCAATTCCCTCCAGAGCTCCCAGGGTTCGTTGGCGGGGGTGTAGCCATGCAGCACCTGATGCCCCGTGGGCGCCAGGGAGGGATCCAGCAGCGACGGCATCGACAGCACCACCATGTTGCGCTCGGCGCCGATGCCCCGCTGCCAGTCGCCCACCCAGACGTGATGGATCGGCAGCTCAGTCAGGTCATCGCCGCGCAGGCCCAGGTGCCAGTGCAGGAAGCTGGCACAGGCCGGGGTGGCCTGCCGCCGCCGCCTCCAGCGCTCAGAAACGGAGCCCTCTGGGAGCAGGGCCAGCAGATCCCAGGGGCTGAGGTTGGCGATCACGCCCAACCGGGCACCAATGCGTTCGCCCCCGGTGAGCCGTACCCCGCAGGCCCTGCCACCTTCCACCAGGATCTCTGCCACCGGGGAGCGGCACTGAAGCCGGCCGCCGTGGCGCTCCAGGCCGCGCACCAGTGCCTCCACCACCGCGGGGCTGCCGCCGATCGGGTAGTCCAGAGCGGCATCGGGTTCGAACCACTCGCCGAACATGGTGGCCATCGCCGCGGCGCTGGTCTGCTCCATCCCCAGCCCGGAGATCAGGAAGCAGAGGAGCTCCACCCAGTGGAGCAGGAAGGGATCGCGCAGGTGGCGACGGGCGAGCGGTCCGAAGGCACCCCCCAGCTGGGCCAGCCTGCCCGCCTGGGCGAGCAGCCCCAAACCCTGGCTGCCAAGGACGGCCGCCGTGCCCAGACCAGGCCGCAGGGCCAGCAGCGGCAGGGAACGGGCAGCGGCGCAGAAGGGCTGCAGGACCTGCATGAAGCGGGCCCATTCGGCGGCGGCGGCAGCTCCGCGCAGGTCGCGCACCACGGCCAGGAAGGGCTCCAGGCCCACACCCACCCGCAGCTGGCCCTCGGGCAGCAGCAGGCCCCACTCGTGGTAGCGCTGGACCGGCACCTCCTCCCCGATCGCCCGCAGCACTTGGGCCAGCGGATTGCTGCTGGGCCAGCTCCCCAGACCGCTCCAGAGGGAGGGCCCGGATTCGAAGGCAAAGCCTTTGCGCTGGAAGCCATGGGCCGCGCCGCCGGGCTGGTCGTGGGCTTCGAGCACCAGCACCTCGAGGCCATGGCGGGCGGCCATGGCGGCGGCACAGAGACCCCCCAGCCCGCTGCCCACCACCAGCAGATGAGGCCCCGGGGCCGGCGGGATGCCTTTCAGATCCGGCACAGCTGCTCCAGGCCAGGGCAGAGGCGGTAAGCGGCCTTAGTTAGGGGGGCCAGCAGGGTTCCGTCGCTGAGGATCGCCATAGGGTGATGCTATGGAAAACTGCCTTGCCGATGCGGCGATGTTGAACCAGGGCAGTTTCAGACCAAGGGCTTCGATTGGATCCATTACGAGCTTGTTGAGAGCACGGCCTAGAACGACTTGTGGCTCGTCTGAGCGAATAGGCAGAACAGGATGGGAGTGATAAGCACCGTTGACAATCTTGCGTCTGATCAGGGAGTTCCCTGCCTCCAGCCCGCACACATAGGCTCGTTCCTGGCACAGACCCTTGGCTCCATGTTCTCGGTCGCCCATCCGCACCCAGTCGCCAGCGCAGACGATCGACTCCACTGAGGTTTCCAAGGGTGGCCGTTTTCTGAAACTGCCCGGAGAAAAGAGCGACACCGAGCCTGGATAGCGCCGTACTTCGGAATCAACAACCCTGGCATTGCTGAATTCTGGATGGGCGATGGGAAGCAGGAAGCAGGTCGCGCGTGAGCCGATCGATGATCTCTTGATCGCTCATCGCTGCGATAGCCGATGCGTTGTAAAAGTCGCTGGCGACCACCGAGCCCTGGGGCTGCTCATTACCCCAGAGAGCCTGTTGAGCATCCTTGTGCAGCTGATCCAGCATGAAAAAAGTGCCCCCAGAGCCCTTCAGGGATTCGAAGCGGGAGAACACGTTGGCTGGGTAAGCGATTGGAACATAACGATCTAGCCATAGACGTGCTGACACGACATCGATGGAACCAAGCGATGCAGCGCCAACAAGCTCTGGTGCTGCCTTGCTGAGTTCTGGAGATTGAGCCATCAGAGACTTGAGCCCTTTTGCACCAACGGCCATAACCACAGCATCCACATCCTCAATCACCTGAACTGATTTGGTCTCTACGTTCATAAGCTCAACCGAGCTGACGCGCAGCGAGTCGGGCGATACCTTCACCCGTCTCACCAACGTTCCCCCCATGACCTGCAAATGATGGCGGGAGATTAGCCTTCGACTCAGGGGCGCAAATAGATGTTCGGCAATGCTTTTCGACTTGATCCAGCGGACATCAAATGAGTCTTGGTGGGCCAGAGCGTAGTAATAAAGGAGCTCCATGGTGACCGCGGCCGAAAGCTCTTCGGGCGGCTTGAACAAGCCAACCAGTACGGTGGGATGCAAGAACTCATTGATGAGCCGATCGCTGATGCCGAGCTTGACAAAGAGTGATTGCGCGTCGAGATCGTCGTATTGCTGGAAAATCTTGTCGCTGCGATAGAGGTCAAGCATTGCATACAGAAGCCCTGCAATACTGAGCCGGTCTTGAATGGGTAGTCGGGTGAAGTTGGTGAATGTCGCCACCATCTGGCCAAGGGGACTTGGCCATTGGGGTGTCTCTCCAAAGACAGGCGCTGTTGCTTCTAACCCATCGGGCGACCAGAAGGCACTGGTTGTGAAGTCAGTGAAGATATCGCCAGCGCCGAGTTCATCGGTTAGGGCATTGATGTTGGGATAGTCTTTCCAAAAACCTCTGGTACCTGCCTCGAAAGGTTTGCCGCTTTTGGTTGTGATTGGTTGACTGCCTGTTGGATCGGGCATCCCATCAATCAAGGTGACACGAATACCGGCTTCACAGAGTGCCTTGGCTGCGCCCCAACCAGCCCAGCCAGCTCCGATGACGACTACATGGGATGGCCTTCCGCCGGGCATGGTCTCGTCTGGCATGGCAGCTACGGAGGTCGGCTCATCTTTTGCAAGTTACTCAATGAGTGATGGAGCTCGCCGACTGCAACCGCCGACACCCTCAACACAGAGCTGAATGAAATTTGGGATGGGTGGTGGTCTTAATCTTGGAGTGGCCTTTGAGTAAACTCGAGAGTGCATAAGTAGCGGGTGTATCCCCTTACCTCAATTTCCTGGCAACGTTTAGCGGAAACGACCGCACCTGCAGGCATCTGCTCTTGGGCTCTTGCAATGGCGTTGTTCTTGTCCCAGATCGAGGATGCGGTGATGCTGCCTGCTTGTGCGGCGGGATTAAGCAACGGCAAGGCGGCAACCATGACCGCTGCGCCAAACAATACCTGGTGATGAATGCCCGGAACATTTGGAACTGCCATTTTTGGTTACTGATGAATTCAGGAAGAGATCAAATTCCCATCGCGCCTGCAATCGCTTTGGCGAGCACTGACTGGTAGGTCAGGCGTAGGTATCCCCCATCTTAGCGGCCCGTATACTTGTTCCTCTGCCAGGGGGGCCTGCGCCTGACTTAGAGTCAATTCTGCTTAAGCACACATCTCAGACAGAAGAGTGTTTTCACCCATGAATGCGCAGGATTTGCTAGGTAAGCTTGTCGAAGAGCTCGCTTCCGAGCAAATCAAGGTGATCGACCTCACCCAGCCCTCTCCCCAGAGTTTCAAACCCTCGACCTGCCTCAGCAGTTCGGGCAATGCGAGCCGTTGCGCATCGAGAAGGTGTCCGAATACGACGAGCGCGGCCCTCTTTGGTACTGGAACAATTTCTCCTGAACGAACATACCGGTACCCATTTCGATGCTCCGATCCACTGGGTGACTGGCAAAGACCTAGTCAACAACTCGGTTGATACTTTGCTTGTTCAGGAATTGGTGGGGCCGGCCCTCGTCATCGATTGCTCTGCGGATTCTGCGGCAAACCCAGACTTCCTTCTCGACATCCCCTCCATCGAACGCTGGGAGGCCACCAATGGCAGTATCGACAAGGGTTCCTGGGTGCTGATGCGGACCGACTGGTCGAAGCATTCACGATCGGACCGCTTCAAAAATATGGATGAGACTTGCCAGCACACCCCGGGACCGACACCGGAGGCAGTGAGGTTCCTCGTTGAAGATCGGGGTATTCGGGGCTTCGGCACTGAGACCATTGGCACCGACGCAGGACAGGCACACTCGATGAACCCGCCTTATCCAGCCCACCACTATCTGCACGGAGCCGGACGTTACGGACTTCAGTGCCTGACGAACCTGGACCTACTACCCACCCGGGGCGCCGTCATCATCTGTCCGCCTCTGAAGCTGGAACGCGGCTCCGGCAGCCCGCTCAGGGTGCTTGCCCTGGTTTCTGCTTAGATCTGGCCTGCATACAACGAAAGCCCCAGGTCCCGAATACCCCGGGGCATCCAGGCTCCCCAAGCCGTGGGGTATTAATGGCCGGCCTTCCGGCGGTCTAAGCGGACTCCCGATCATCTGCAGAAACCCAGAGCGCTGCCAAGATGATCAGCATGAAACACGTCCTCCTTGCGACCGCCGTTGCAATAGCCCTGGCTACCAGCAACTCGATGTTGCCCGCCACCGCTCAGCCCATGAGTCAGGTCGACACCGTCACCACGGCTCTCAATTCCATGCCGGACATCATCTTCTACAAAGATACGCAAGGCATATACCGCGGTGGTAACACCGCATGGGCCGCCCTACTGGGCAAGCCGCTCGACCAATTAATTGGCAAATCCGACTTGGATCTCTTCCCAGTAGAGATGGCCAAATCTTTTCAGGCCTTTGACAAAGCCATGCTCGCCGGTGGTAAACCCACCCGAAACAAAGAATGGTTGGTCTATCCCAATGGGAAGAAGGTTTACGTTGAGACGTTGAAAACACCCTGGATTGGCAAGAACGGTCAAGTGCTGGGCGTGCTCGGTATTTCCCGCCTGATCAAGCCCTGACCACTACTCCATGCCGGCCATTGGACCTCTAGCGCTTTCGTGCTCCTGCAGGACGCGCTCCAGGCAGGCTCCGTAAGCCTCGGGCCTCTCCAGCAGCGCGTGATGGGCCGCTCCGGGGATGCTCTCCAGCCGATGCTGGGCCAGGTGTTGGCAACTCTCCATCGAACGAGGGGGTGACCTGGGGGGTAGGCAGCCAGTAGGTGGTGGTCGAGGCGTCGTTCTGCAGACGTGCCAGGGCGAACCACTTGGCCACCATCGCTTTCACCATCTCGCGGGAGCAGGCTATCTGAAGAGCTAGCAGCGCGGTGTTGCCCAGCCCAAAGGCGACAGCGAGCAGCACGAACCGGCAGAAACATGGAGTTCAAATCAGGAAGTATTTCTGACTCAGCCACTCTTACCCATCATCCGCTGCAACCATTTCGGTGAATTCGCCTGTGGTTTGTTGCTCTAAGCAGGGACCCCTGAAAAACAAATCGCCCGTCAGCTCGACTCCGGCCCAAGGCAAGGGAGGTAGGCAGCTCGAAAACTTGGATATGCACCGGCTCGCGATTCGGCTGTCTCAAGGCAGCAGATGTTCCTGAGTGCCTCCCAGAGCCAGCCAGGACACTCCCATGCACAAAACCAGGCAGAGATAGCGACAAAAAAGAGGCGGAGGAGCCTCAGGATCTTCTCAGCGCACATCACCAGGAACGCCATAGAGATCGAGGTCTCTGCACCCTTGGGCAGACGAGCCATGATCAGCCGAAGTGAATACTTCCGCTTCCCTGACCCAAAGACTCCCTCAACCTCGTTGCGCCTTCGCTGATCAGCGCTGAGCTGCTGCTTGTGCGCAGCGGTGACCGCGGGATCCTTTGGCGGCCTTCCCAATAGCTTGCCGGAGAGACGTATGTTATTCCTTGTGCAGAAGTTTCGATTCTTGGTGTTGATGTAGATGCGATCGGCGCAGATACGCTCGGGGTAGCAGCCGTGCTCTTGTTTATATTTCTTAGCCTGTGGGATCAGGTCTTCAGACTCATTGTACGGATCCCAACTGATCCTGTGCAGGAAGGCAAATCCATTCCGCACTGAGACACTGATCTTGGCTCCAAACTCAACAGCCGCTCTTGCCTTGCCGCGAACAATGGGGCGAACCTGTCGCTGAACCAGGTTGACGATGCGGTCGGGGATGCTGCGCGTCTTGGCGACCAGCAGGATCGTCTGTTGTCGCTGCAGCTCGCTGATCACGAGAAGCTTGCGCCACCAATGGGGCTTCAAGCCAGAAAGTCTTGCCCCAGAAGCGATCAGGGCGTCAATGGCATCAAGACTTCGCTGCAGATAGTCGAGCTGGCGGCGTATTGCGGCATTTATCTTCCGACGGCGTGGCTTCTTCTGTTTGGCGACTTTGAGGAAAGCAGCACGTGCTCTACCACGATCATATCTGGGCTTGTGTTTGCGAAGTGTTGAGCGCTGGCTGCACAGATCATCAATGATCCGCTCGGTTGACTCCCTCGCCTCGTTGAGCAACTTCAAGTCAGTCGGATAGGTGATGTCGGCTGGCGTGCAAGAAGCATCGATGCTGAGCGTTCCCCAGTTCTTGTCCTGTGGCCAATCTGCAGGCTTCACGAGGTCGTCAAGTGAAATCTGTTTATCTGTACCAGCATCTGGATCATCAGATTCGTCGTTATCTGGGAATGAGGCCACAGCCTCCATCACCATGGCTTTTCCCCGTTCGGCAATGAGTTCATTAATCCGATTGAGCTCTTGCTCTGAGAAGCGCTTACGAAAATGAACCATCATTGATGGGTCAAATGGTGTCTTACTGGAATAGCCACCAAATCCAAGGAAAAACTGCATGTAAGCGTTTTCTCGGATCTGCTCAACCGTCTCCTCGTCGCTCAGGCCAAGCCTCTGCTTGATGAACAATGCACCAAACGCCAGGCGTACAGGCTTTGCTGGGGCGCCAGTGGTGGGATTGAACTGAGGGGCATATGTTTCTTCCAACTCCTCCCATGGCATTAAGGAGGAGAAGATCACCCAGCGGTTGTCCGCATCCAACGTGCCACCAAAAGGCACATGAAAATCCTCGATTGAGAGCTGGCCGTTATGGAGTTTCCGGTACATCTGCGGTGCTCAGCAGTTGTAGCAATCGTCGATTGCCCTGATCAAGGCCAGTTTATCGGGTTTTAATCGCTGAAACAAGCTGCGCTGCAGTCGATCTGGGTTTTTCAGGAGTCCCTAAGCAGGAGGTCAAGCACCCCGCCAACACCAATGTTGCCGCCAATCATCAAGAATCACGTATTTATATCTGGACTAGGGTGTCAAAGCTCTCTGTCTTGTCGGGCTTGGCCCGTGGCCCTGTGATTCCTCCCCAGAAGCAAATGACCGGCATGCTCGGCCACCCGGTGGCGGAGAACCCGATCGATCGGATGTTTGACACGGTGTATGCCTACTACGGGCTGCCGTGGCAATTCTGGAAGAACGACATCGCCAGCGAGGCTGATCTGGCCCTGCACGATGCCGTTGACGATGACGTGGCGGCGATCGGCGCTGCCAACTACCTCACGATCGAGCAGGGCCGTCTGATCGGACACAACAACGATGGCAAAGGAGTGGTGAAGGCGATTGAGAAGGTGACGCCGCTGGCAAGCCAGCGGGTGGTAAAGCTTGGAGCCGGTGGTGCCGGCGGTGTGGCAACCGTGGCAGGGGGAAGTGGCGCTGCCCCAGGGCACCACCCTGCTGATGAATGCCACACATCTGGGCTGTGTTCCTGAGCTGGAACCTGTGCCCGTGACCTGGAGCAAGGTGGATCCGGCCTGCGTAGTGGTGGATGGGGTGGAGATGCTGGTGCAGTTGGCGATGCAGATGTTCCAGCGCTGGACCGGCGTGACTCCTGAGGAAGAGGTGTTCCAGCGGGCCGTGGCTGAAGCGCTGGGGGAATAAGTAGTGAGGCTCTTGGTTCTCATCCAGACAGCCATGGGCAGATGCATCACGGTCACCTCCAACCCGGATCAAACGCAGCTACAGAGCCTGGGGGGGACCAGTTGGCCCATCTGGGGCTGTGAGGTGAGCACCTTGACTTGGACCTACGACGAACAGGAAATCTGCCTGGTGCTGGAGGGCGATGTCACCGTCACCCCCGATGGTGGAGAGCCGGTGGTGGAGAGCCGGTGCGGTTTGGGGCCAGTGATCTGGTGGTATTTGACATCGGGCTGAGCTGTACTTGGGAGGCGCATACCCCTGTGCGCAAGCACTACCACTTTGGTTGAGGGGATTGGCAAAGTGGAACCGATGCTGAATCATCTCCGGCCCAGCCCCCGCTAGAGCACCGAGGCAATGGTGCGAAAGCCCCGCAGGGGCTCAAAAGCAGAAGGGCAAGAACTGGGTGCGACAGGCGGCGTAGCCATCCACCAAGGAGCCGAGGCCGATCTGGTGGGCGATGCCAAAGCCGGTCAGGCCTTCCACCACGATGCCAATCAAGATGCCAAGCATGGCGGCACGGCCGTTACAAAGTTCAGCTCGCTTGAGCTGCTCAATGAGGGTCAGCTGTTCGGCGCTCTTATTGAGCATTTTTTCGTTGGCGGGGGTGTTGGTCATGGGGATCTCCTGGGTCGTGTGAATCAAAGCGGAATCGCGATGGCGTCAGTCGGCGATATTTGGCTGGAGTAGCAGGGCACTGATCAGCCAGACACCAAACAGCAGCAGGGTCAGGGTGGTGTAGAAATCGTTGCCAATGGCGATCAACCGAGCCCGATCTGGGAAAGGATGCCCTGGCCGGTGAGCAGCTCGGTGCCCAGGCCGATCACAAAGCCGAGCATGGCCAGGCGGCCGTTCCAGGTTTCGGCGAAGGCGACAAAGCCAAAGCGGGAAGAGGAGTCAGTCACAGATGTTTCAGATTGTTACGCATATTGTAACGGCACGTGAAGGGTTAGGCCATAGCGGTTTCCCGCCTGGGGCACTGGTCTGTTTCATCACGATCATCGGCATCCCTGGCCGTTGAGTGTCTGAGGCCTCCGCCGGCAGGGTCGTGGAGAGCAGGAACCCCAGCGCGGACAGCGGTGGAGTGGTGCCAACGGCCCTGCTCTGCGGTGAACTGACCAGCTGCGACCAGCTCAGGTGTGTATCACAGGCCTAATCTCTACACATCGCCCCTAGGGCAGGCATGCGCACCAACATCGTCATCGACGACGCCCTGATGAAGCAGGCGATGCAGGCCAGCGGTGCCCGAAGCAAGCGGGAAGCCGTGGAGTTAGGGCTGCGCACCCTGGTCAAGCTGCAGCAGCAGAGAGAAATTTGCGCTTTCCGCGGGCGCCTGGCCTGGGAAGGGGATCAGGAGGCCCAACGCCTGGATGGGGAGCCTGAAGCCAAGCAGCCGTGATCGTTGTTGATTCCTTGGATTGGATCGATTTTTTCAATGGGGTCAGCACCCCCGAGGTGGATCGACTGGATGCGCTGCTCGGGGTGACGCCGCTAGCGATCGGCGACCTCATCTTGGTGGAGGTGCTGCAGGGCTTCCGGCAGGACCAGGATGTAGCAACAGCACGGCAACTCTTCCGTTCCCTAGCTGTGCTGCCGGGGCATCACGGTGCGCAAGACGGTCGACGGGATCATCGCCACCGCCTGCAACTGCTGCGCAGAAGCCTTCGGCTACTTGTGCCACGAGTCAAACGTTCACCATGAACACTGACGCAACTACACCAGGGATGGGAGTGTGGCCTCCCGGAGCCGGCCTGCAGGGGCAGGCTCCAAACCACCCCATGCTGCTGCGTTCAAAAGGCGCGGTGGGTGAGCGATGGGGAAAAGGCGGACGTGATCCGTCAGGTGAGTGATGGAAAGATGAGCGCAAGCGAATCGCCGCTGACGCAACCGCTGCGCGGAAGCCCAAGGGCTACGAAAAGGCTTTCAGTCGCTGTCAAAACGGGTGGAGGTAGCCGACACCCGGAACAGTGTGGACGTCACCTGCTTACGGTCCACATGGCAGCCGGTGTACCGCTTCGCGCAAGCCTTCGGCTACAGGCGACATGAGTCCATCACAGGCCTCGGTGTGGAACGTGGGAACCTGCCATGGGGTGTAAAGGGAAAGTCTCAAGTGGCCACAACCACGAGGGCGAATACCAAGACCCATGGCAGGGGCGGAGCAGCTCGTAGTAGTGATGAAGGGGCTGTAATGGCCCTGGAGCGAAGGGGCTGCGTCATTCGGTTCGAACACTCTCCACAACTGCCCCCGGCAGGAGGACGGAGGTGAGTTCGGACAAGTCGCTACCGATCACCAAAGCGATGGTCTGGAAGGCCTATCAGCTTGTGAAGCGGAACGGGAAGGCGGCTGGTGTGGATGGCCAGAGTCTCGATGACTTTGCCCAAGACCTGGAGAATAATCTCTATAAGCTCTGGAACCGGATGGCATCTGGGAGTTACTTCCCGCCAGCGGTTCGGCGTGTGGAGATTCCCAAGTCTGGAGGCGGTTCAAGGCCTCTGGGCATTCCCACGGTGGCTGATCGCGTTGCTCAGATGGTGGTCAAGCAGGTGCTGGAGCCCCAGTTGGAGCCGATCTTTGATCAGGGCTCCTATGGCTACAGACCGGGAAAGTCGGCCCACCAGGCCGTGGAGAGCTGCCGTAAGCGCTGCTGGAAGTATGACTGGGTAGTGGATCTCGATATCAAGGGGTTTTTCGACTCGATCGATCATGACCTCCTGATGCGGGCCCTCCGGTTTCATACCTCCGAGCGCTGGGTGCTGCTGTATCTGCGGCGATGGTTGGAGGCACCGGTGGAATTGCCGGATGGGTCTCTCCAGGAACGGACCAGTGGCACGCCCCAGGGTGGTGTCATCAGTCCATTGCTTGCCAATCTGTATCTGCATTATGCGTTTGACTCCTGGATGCGTGGAGTTTTCCGCACATCCCGTTTGAGCGCTATGCAGACGATGTGATCTGCCACTGCCACAGCCTCTCCGAGTGCGAACGGCTCATGGCGGCCTTGCAGGAGCGATTCGCATCCTGCGGGCTCACGCTGCATCCGCAGAAGACCCAGGTGGTCTATTGCAAGGACAGCAGCCGTCGTGGACAGTTTCCTCGGATTCAGTTCACGTTTCTGGGCTATTGCTTCCGGCCGCGTATGGCCATGAACCGGCATGGGGGGATCTTTACGAGCTTCCTGCCGGCGGTGAGTCCGCAGGCGCTGAAGCGCATGCGGGACAGGATCCGGCAGATTGATCTGCGTCGACAGACCTATCTGCCGTTGGAGGAGCTTGCCAGACGACTGAATCCGATCCTGCGGGGCTGGATCCAGTACTACGGCAGGTTCTATCCAACGGAGCTGAGGGCCAAGTTGTTCAGCTACCTAAATCAGGAGCTGAGCGCCTGGCTGCGGCAGAAGCACCAACGACTGCGGCGTAAGCATCGCCGCAGTCGTGAGCTCCTGACGCGGATTGCCCAACAGCGCCCTGGCCTGTTTGCCCATTGGCACGGTGAGCGGGCAGTGGCTGGATGACAGGAGCCGTATGACGCGAGAGTGTCACGTACGGATCTGTGGGGGCCTCGGGGGGAAGTTCCCCGGGGCTACCCGGCGAGGCCAACCTGCCGCTGCTATTCAGTGATCGCGATTTCATGCCCTACGTGGAGCACCTGGGCCTGGTGGCGGCATGAGTAGCTGCTCGCAGCATCACTCCATCTGATCAGGCAGCTCATCCAGCACTGGTGCAGAGCGCCGGGCCGTCAGATAGATCCACTCCCCCGCAGTAGTATCTCGGCCGGGATGGGCGTTTTTGAGCAATAGACGGGCAGCAGCACGGAGAGGCTGAGGTTCTGCTCGCGGAACTGCTGGGGAGTCAATCCGGCATCTCGGGCAATAGCCCCCATGGTGATGGCGTTGATCGGATCATGACGCGGGATCAGCAGCCGGCTTTCCCCATTGCTCAAAATCAAGTGGCCGGACTCCCGCACAATGCGGTAGCCCAGCTTCTGGAACACCCGAATCGCATCCTTTTGGCTGATGCCGGCAAGCGAGGCATTCAGATCGCCAGCTCAAGCGTCTCCACCTGCTTGATACCGGCTTCTTCTGCCTCCACCTCAAGCCAAAGACCGATGGCCTCACGGATGCTGGTAAGAGCTTCTTCCCTGGTCTCGCCCTGGGAGTGGCAGCCAGGTAGATCCAGGCAACTCACTGACCAGCCCTCCTCTGTCTCTAGTAAACGGATCCTGTACGACACCGCCGGTTCCTCGTTGTTCTTTGAACCTAGCCACATCCAGCCTCAGCGCTGCATCAACCAGCGCAGCATCAAAGTCTGGCTCGCTGAGCGACTGGAGCATCGCGCTGAACCAAACCTGGGCACAGCCACTGTCCACTGATGGGCCTCATCACCTATGGCCGATCGGATCTGCCAGCGACAGCACCACCGGCACTGGTTCGAGACGTTTCTGGTGTCGCACCGATAGGTGCGCTCGGCAAATCAGCACCAGCTGGAGATGGCCAAAGAGCTGCTTTGCAGCCAACTCCATGCTGTGGGGTAACTACCGGTAAAGAATCGGCCAGGATGGGGGCATGAGCGGTCAAAGCGCACTCGGCTGGGCTGGCTGCACCGCGGTGGAGCAAGATCCACGGCGCGTCAACGGCGCCTGGGTGTTCCTCGGCACCAGGGTGTCGGTGGCGGCTCTGTTCGAAAACCTGGAAGACGGGATCTCAGTGACGGACTTTGTTGAGCTCTTTCCTGGGGTGACGCAGGAGCAAGCCCGCTTAGTGCTGGAGCATGCCGCCCGAAGTACGACTGCGGCCGTGGCCTGAGTGCGGATCCTGTTTGACCAGGGAAAACAGGTTCCCCTACGGCGCTCACTTAATAACCACCTCGTGGCTACGGCCTACGAGCTGGGCTCGTCCACCGTCACAAAAGGGGAGCTGATCCGTCTTGCGGAGCAGGAGGGCTATGGGCTGCCGATCACTGCCGACACCAACCTCTGCTATCAGCAAAAGGGGAAGGAGGCAAAGCTCGCCAACCGTGCCAGTACAGGCGTAGGCACACGAGTTGTCTATGGGCATCCCTCTCCCCCGACCCGCAGCCGCAAGGTCTGCATGACCTGCCACTGGTTTAGGCACGACGCCGGGGTGAACTGCATCCCGGTGCTCACCAGCCGCTGCCAGGGCTGGAGCGATGACCTGGTGCGCAGGACGGCTGGGCTGGGCAGCTGATCGCGGCTGCCGCCCTCTTGCCGGGCCAAAGCCGACAGTCCTGACCAGGATCAGACAAAGCGCGATCCCGCTGTGCTGGAGCCCACCAACCTGCTGCTGCTGGCCTGCGCGCTGATCTACGGCCTGATCGGTGAACCGCAGGAGGCGGCGATTCTGCTGGTGTTCGTGGCGGGCATCAGCCTGCTGGATGCCTGGCAGCAGCGCCGCAGCCGCCGCGCCCTGGCGGAACTGGCGCGTCTCTCCGCCCCACTGGCTCATGTGCGCCGCGATGGGGTGGAGCTGGTGCTCCCTCCCGAGCAGCTAAGTCCTGGGGATCAGCTGCGGCTAGGAGGGTGACCGGGTGGCCGCCGATGCGCAGCTGCTAGAGGGGGTGGGCCTGTGGCTGGATGAATCGCTGCTCACGGGGGAATCGCTGCCGGTGGCCCGCGAGCAGCCAGGCGACCTGCTGCGGGCCGGCTCGCTGGTGGCCAGCGGTCGGGGCTGGGCGACGGTGGTGGCGGTGGGGGAGGCCACCGAACTCGGCCAGATCGGCCGCAGCTTGGCCGAGGTGGAGCCGCCCCCGACACGTCTCCAGCGCCACACCCGCCGGCTCACGGCCCGGCTCACCCTGCTGGCCCTGGCCCTATGCGCGGCGCTGGCCTTGGTGCAGGGGGCCCTCAGCGGCGACTGGAGCACGGCGCTGCTGGCGGCCCTGGCCCTGGCGCTGGCGGTGCTGCCCAATGAGATCCCGGTGGTGCTAGCCCTGTTTCTGGCGCTCGGTGCCCTGCGCCTGGCCCGCATCGGCGTGCTGGCGCGCTGGCCGGCGGCCGTCGAGAGTCTGGGCAGTGCCACGGTGCTGGCCGTCGACAAGACCGGCACACTCACTGAGAACCGCATGGCGGTGGCCCAGCTGCTCACCTGGCCAACAGGTGAGCGCTGGCGCCGCGGTGAACCGCTCGAGGAGCCCTGGCATGGGGTGCTGGAGCTAGCGGTGCTGGCCAGCCGCCACGATCCGGTGGATGCGATGGAGCTCGCCATCCAGCGCCTAGCGGATCAGGAGCTCGGCCGCAGCGAACACCTCCATCCCGATTGGCCCCTGGCGCGGGAATACCCGTTGCAGAGCGATCTGCTCGTCTACTCCCAGCTGTGGCACGACGGCGCCGGTCAGCCCCATCTGGCGGCCAAGGGGGCTCCGGAGGCCATCGCCCAGCTCTGCCACCTGGAACCAGGAGCCAGTGATGCCTTGCTCGCTGCGGTGGCTGAGCTGGCAGGCCAGGGGTTGCGGGTGCTGGCGGTCGCCCGCGGCCTCGATGGTGCTCCCCTGCACCCCCACCTCAACGGTTCTGGGATGGGGCCGCAGGCCGGTAGCCCGCCCGCGAATGTGCACGACTACATGTTTGAGCCTGCTGGGCTGATCGCCTTGGCCGATCCCTTGCGTTCAGAGGTTCCAGTCGCCATCGCCCGGGCCCATGGGGCCGGGGTACGGGTAGTGATGATCACTGGCGATGGGCCGCAGACCGCCAGGGCGATCGCCGATCAGGCCGGACTGCCTCCGGGGCCGGTGCTGAGCGGCGCCGATCTGGAGGCTCTTAGCCCCCGGGAGCTGGCCCGCCAGGTGGCGCAGGTGAGCGTGTTCGCGCGGGTGCTGCCGCAGCAGAAGCTGTCGCTGGTGCAGGCGTTGCAGGCGGGCGGTGAGGTGGTGGCGATGGGCGGCGACGGCGTCAATGACGCCCCGGCCCTCAAGGCCGCCGACATCGGCGTGGCGATGGGCAAGCGTGGCACCGCCGTGGCGCGCGAGTCGGCCGATCTGGTGCTGCTCCAGGACGACTTCAGCAGCCTGGTGGAGGCGCTGGCCCTGGGCCGCCGCATCGATGCCAACCTGCACCGCGCCCTGGGCTACACGTTGGCGATTCACCTGCCGATCGCCGCCATCAGCCTGTTGCCGCTTCTGGTTCCCGGTCAACCGCTGCTGCTGTTGCCGCTGCACATTGCCCTGCTGCACCTGGTGATTGATCCGGCCTGCACCGTGGTGTTCGAGGCACTGCCCGCCCGAGCCGGCCTGATGCAGCAGCCCCCGCGGTCGCCCGAGGCGCCCTTATTCGGTGCCGCCACCTGGCGACGGGCCTTATGGCAGGGGGGCGTCTTTGCCCTGCTGGCCCTGATCCTGGCCTGCTGGCCGGGCCTTGAAACGGTGGAGCGGCGCAGCCTGGTGTTCGCCATGCTCCTGCTCGGCGGCGGCGTGCTGGTGTGGCTCAACGGGGAACCCCGCAATCGCCTCACCCAACTGGGGGGCGCCATCGGTCTGGGGCTGTGGCTGCTGCTGCAGGCCATCCCAGGTCTACCGTCCCTGCTACTGCTGATGCCCCTGGGCCACCAGGCGACAGCGGTGCTGCTGGTGGTGGTGCTCGTCCTGGCGCTGCTGGCTGTGGCCAGCGAGCGACAGACCCTGTGGCGCAACTCAGAAGCGTGAGCCCGACCCAATGCAGCATTGCGATGCGGAAAACGCTGGAAGCGGGCGATCACATCCCGGTGCCTGCGAGCGAAATCAACGGTGCGGGGATCGGTGAACTGGTCAAATAGCGGCAGCGCCTCGTCCTGCACCGCCAGGTTTTCCGAGTGCATCAGCGGCATCAACCAAAACTGCCGCCGCGCCTGCTCAGGGCCAGCGCCTGGGGTTCGCCAGCGAAGGCCCTGGCGCTGTAGCGCCAGAAATGCCGCGGGAATTGATCCAGCAGCAGCACAAGCGCCAGGGCAAGGCACGGCTCAGCACTCCAGGAGTCGAGTTCACCGGCGATCGCTCGTCGGATCAGGCTGAGAAAGCGTTGCTGTACTAGGTCGTCAAAGGCCGGGTCCTTGGCGAACCACTGGTGCGGCGGGGTTTCGACAAACCAGAACTCGACAACCTCGCTGGCCTTTTCCCGCGGAGCATCCATCAGAGCAGTGCCCGCACACTGGCCACCTTGTCTTCCAGGGTCTGTTCCTTGTCAGTGCGGGTACTTACTTCCAAGTTGGTGTAAACGCGGGGGCAGCGAACACCGGCTGCCACTCCCCCTCGATCGGCACCACACACAGATCCACGATCACCCTCATGGTCAGACCCGGCACATTGCACCCATCGTGGAGGCACCTGCAAAGGAGCTGCCGTGTCTGTTTTTCCGCTGCTGGTGATTGTTCATGCCCTGGCCGCCACGGTGTGGACCGGTGGGCATTTGGTGCTGGATCTGGGGGTGCTGCCCAGGGCCTTGCGAGCACAGAGCGCGGCACAAGTCCGCGCTTTCGAGGAGGTCTTCGAGCCGCGGGACATCACGGCCCTGGCCATTCAGGTGCTTACCGGTCTGTGGATGGGCTGGATCTATCTCCCCGGCTTCCAGGGGCTGTTCAGCCCGGCTAACCCGATTGGGATGTTGGTGGGCGTCAAGCTGTTGCTGCTGGCTGGCACCGCCGCCCTAGCCCTGCACGCCCGGTTGCGGCTGATCCCCAACCTCACCGACGCCAACCTGAGCGGCCTGGCTTGGCACATCCGCAGCATCACCGCCCTGGCGATTGCCTTCGTGGTGGTGGGGGGCCTGATCCGGCTGAGCGGGCTGCTCTGAACAGGCGAGCATGGAGAGGGGAGCTCCTATTGGGATTGGGGTGTTGGTCCTGCCATCTCTGCAGGGCATCGGCCCTCCCCAACCCTCAGTTGATCGGCTTGCTCTCCTTCACCCCACCCATCAGCTGTTCAACAACCAGCTTCAGCAGCAACGAAACAAGACCAACTCCCCCCAGGATTAGGGCAGCGCCGTAGGCCAGTTCGGTGTCGTATTGCTTGCAGGCGTCTTCAATAAAAAGCGGCAGGGTTTGGGTTTGGCCGGCGATGTTGCCGCTAACTACGGCTACGGCGCCGAATTCACCGAGCGCACGGGCGGTAGTGAGGATTATGCCATAAACCACGGCCCAGCGCACCGAGGGCAGGGTGACTTTCCGAAACACTTGCCAGTCGCTGGCACCAAGGGTGCGGGCAGCTTCCTCCTGATCCCAGCCCTCCTCCTCCAGCAACGGAATCACTTCGCGGGCCATGAAGGGGAAGGTGACGATGACCGTTGCCAATGCCATGCCTGGCCAGGAAAAGATGATCTGCCAGCCGAGGCTGCTCACAATTCCTCCCAATAAGCCATTGGTTGGGCTGTAGAGCAGGACCAGCATCAAGCCCACCACCACGGGCGAGATCGAGAAGGGCAGGTCGATCACGCTCAACAGCAGCGCTTTGCCCGGAAACTGACGCCTGGCAATGGCGGTGGCAGCCGCTAGACCAAAGATGGTATTAGCCGGCACTGCAATCAAAGTGCAGCGCAGGGTTAGCAGCACGGCCAAGCGCAACTCCTCCGATTGAAAGTTCTCAATAAAAGGCTTCAGCCCCTTAGCAAGAGCTCCTGACACTACCCCTAAGGCTGTCAGCACAATAATCACACCCACATATAGGCAAGCGATCAGGGGAATCAGCACAGCCGCCGATGGGCGCGGCACGGCTTTTGAGAAGGAGCGCAGCAACGAACGCATGGATATTTGCGAAAAGAAGAGGAGTGGTGTTGATGTGGCGCAGTTAATTCAGCTCAAGCTAAATTCAGGCGCCCTTAGCCGGATTGGCTTCCCAGTTGCGTCCCCACACCTGCAGCCCGTTGATTACCAAAAGGCTCAGTAGTGAAAACATCAGCATCACCATGCCGATAACTGTGGCGGAAGCGAAGTCGTATTCCTCTGACTTCTGGATGATCAAAGTGGGGGTAATCAGGTCGCGGAACGGCACGTTGGAGGAGATCATCACCACCGAGCCGTATTCGCCTACGGCCCGGCTGTAGCCCTGGGCTACGCCCGCCAAGATCGCCGGCATCAACTGGGGCAGCACCACCTTGGTCAAGGTCTGACGCGGAGTGGCACCGAGGCACCAGGCGGCTTCTTCCTGATCGTGCTCTAACGCCTCGAGCACAGGCTCCACGCTGCGAACCACAAAGGGCAGAGAGATAAACACCATGGCGATGGCGACCCCCAGCCAGGTAAATGAAACTTTGATGCCGAACAGGGCCTGAAGCGGTGCACCCAGCCAGCCGTTGGTGCTGTAGATCGCGGCCAGGGCTAGGCCCGCCACCGCCGTGGGCAGGGCAAAGGGCAGATCGATCAGCGAATCCAGCCGCCGCCGCCCGGGAAAGGAGCAGCGCACTAGCGCCCAAGCGATCACGAGGCCAAACACACCATTGAGCAAAGCGGCCACAAACGCCAATCCGAAGCTGATTCGGTAAGTGGCCAGAGCTTCAGGGCTGGTGATCAGCTGCCAGAACTGAACCGGGCCCACCGCAGTGGCTTTGAGAGCCAGAGCGCCCAGCGGCAGAAACAGCACCAAGGCCAGATACAACCAGGTGATCCGCCAGGACCAGCTCAGCTGCAGCCAGCTAGGCCAGGTGAATCCCCGGCGTCGGGCCGAGAGCGCAGGAGCCATGGAGGAATAACCGGAAGTTGGCGGACCGTATCACCGTTTGGCGATTTATTCAACGGTTTGCCGGTGGGGAAATAGATGTTTGCTGTAGCGTTGCTGCCATCGTTCCGCTTGCTCCCCTGACATGGGCATCCGAGTTGCTGGTGTTTGCAAGGAATTCGGCTCCTTCCGGGCGATCGACAACGTCAGCCTTGATGTCGAAACCGGCTCCCTGGTGGCCCTGCTCGGACCATCCGGTTCCGGCAAAAGCACCCTGCTGCGGCTGATCGCTGGCCTGGAGGAGGCTGACGCCGGGCGGGTATGGATCACCGGCGAGGAGGCCACCACTCGCTCGGTGCAGGAGCGGCAGGTGGGCTTTGTGTTCCAGCACTTCGCCCTGTTCAAGCACCGCACCGTGCGCCATAACGTCGGCTTTGGTCTGGAGCTGCGCGGCTGGAAGCACGAGGCGATCCGCCGGCGGGTCGATGAGCTGCTGGAGCTGGTGCAGCTGCAGGGCTTTGGCAACCGCTACCCCTCCCAGCTCTCCGGCGGCCAGCGCCAGCGGGTGGCCCTGGCTGTGCAGCCTCGGGTGCTGCTGCTCGATGAGCCCTTCAGTGCCCTCGACGCCAAGGTGCGCAAGGAACTGCGGGCCTGTGTCCCGCAATCTCCACGACGAGATGCATGTCACCACCGTGATCGTCACCCACGACCAGGAAGAAGCCATGGAGGTGGCCGACAAGATCGTGGTGATGAACCAGGGGCGCGTTGAGCAGATCGGCACCCCCGCCGAGATCTACGACCAACCGGCCAGTCCGTTTGTGATGAGTTTCGTGGGGGCGGTGAATGTGCTGCCTTCCCATGTGGCCCTAGCGCCCCATCGGGAGCAGCCGGGCGATCTGTTCATCCGGCCCCACGACCTGGAGATACATCGCCAGCCCCAAGAGGGCAGCGTGCCGGCGGTGCTGCACCGCCTCACCCATCTGGGCCGTGACATCCAGGCCGAACTCACCCTTGCCAGCGGTGAGGTGGTGGTGGCCCAGCTGCCCCGCGAGCGGATTGATTACCACGAGCTCCAGGCCGGCGATGCCCTGCACATCACCAGCCGCGATTCCCGCACGTTTGTGCCGGACTTTGTGATCTGAAGCTCAGGGCCTGGCACCAATCGGTAGGCCCTGGGCGTCAAACACGTTTTCAAAGAGAGCGGTGCTGAGATAGCGCTCGCCGGAATCCGGCAGCACCACCACAATCAACTTCCCCTGGAATCGCTCATCACGAGCTAGACGCAAAGCCACCGTTGCCGCCGCTCCGCAGGAGATGCCGGCCAGAATGCCCTCCTCTTTCATCAACCGCTGGGCCATGGCGATGGCATCGGCATCGCTCACAGTCTCGACCCGGTCAATCAGTGATAGATCCAGATTGCCCGGCACAAAGCCCGCCCCGATGCCCTGGACGCGGTGGGCTCCTGGCTGGCCTGGGTGAGCATCAAGCGCGCCAGCCTTTTGTCTTCTAAGAGTTTGCTGAAAAACCAAGCCTGCGCGAAAATGGATTAACCGCCCAGCCCAGATGCGAGGTCACCGGGAGCGCAGCGGCTCCCTGTTCTCCTACGTGTCGATTGAGGAGCGGATCCCGGCCAGTCATCCGCTGCGGCGGATCCGGAAACTGGCGGATCAGGCCCTCGATCGGCTCAATCCCACCTTTTGCGCGCTCTACGCCGCAGAAGGCCGGCCCTCGGTGCCGCCAGAACAGCTGCTGCTGGCCTCGTTGCTGCAGGCGTTCTACGGGATTCGCTCGGAGCGGCTGTTGCTGGAGCAGCTGCACTACAACCTGCTGTACCGCTGGTTTGTGGGCCTGAGCCCGGATGATCCGATCTGGCACCCCACCACATTCACCAAAAATCGGGAGCGGTTGCTGAACGAGCAGGTCATGGGGCGCTTCCTGGAGAAGCTGATGGGTGCTCCGGAGGTCAAGCCGCTACTCAGCGACGAACACTTCTCAGTGGATGGCACCCTGCTGCAGGCCTGGGCGTCCCATGCCTCACTGGAGCGGACCGATGGTCAGCAGGACCCACCGCCACCGTCGTCAGGCCCTGGCGAGGGCTTTGGCGCTCCAAAGCCCGGTAAGAAGCGGGCCAAGGGTGACTTCCGCGGCATCAAGCTCAGCAACAAGACCCACCGCTCCAGCGTCGATCCAGACGCCTTGCTGGCCCGCAAGTCCAATTCCCACCCGGCTCAACCCAGCTACCGAGGCCACGTGCTCATGGACAACCGCCATGCCCTGATCGTCGATTGCCGCGTTACCCAAGCAGTGGGTACCGGGGATGTCAGCCGCCAAAGCGATGGCGGCTGACATCCCCGGTGCCCACCAAAAAACCATCGGTGCCGACAAGAACTACGACACCAAGGGCTTTGTCGCCGAGATGCGTCGCATCGCCGTGACGCCGCACGTCGCTCAGAACACCGCCCGCTCTGGTGGCTCCGCCATTGATGGCCGCACCACGCGCCACGAGGGCTACGCCAAGTCGATCAATGCCCGCCGCGGTATCGAGAAGGTGTTTGGTTGGATCAAACAGTGGGGCGGTCTGCGCCAATTCAAACTGCGCGGCACCGACAAGGTGAGTGCGGTGTTTGGCCTGCACGTGATCGCCTACAACCTGATCCGGCTGGGCAACCTGCTCAAACCGGCGATGGCGGCGGCATGAACAGGTGGTTGCCCAGAGGTGTGCCAATGAGGCGGCCTCCAGGAAGCCCCAACGGGGCAAAACGCCTGAAATCGGGCGTTCTGAACCGCTGAAACGCATCATTTCAGCCCGAACGGAGCACAATCAGCTCTCTGGAGGGAAAAACGCGGCCTTTCAGGCAGTTTTTCCGCAAACTCCTAAGACGAGCGACTGGAGCAGATCCTGGCGATCGCTCTGGGCCAGTTCCCCGTCGCGGCCCCATTGCAGGCACCAAGGAGAGATGGGGTGACTCATAGCTGGCTGGGGATCAAGAGATCGCTGTCGCCAATCGCCACCAGCCGCCCTTCCGCGCGAAGACGGCTCAGCAGCTTGGTCACCGTGACCCGAGTCAGGCCGCAGATGTCCGCCAGGGAGCGGTGGGTGAGGTTGAGCTCACTGAGCGATAGGCGGCAGCCGTGGCTGTTCACCTGCCCGTGGGCCTGACCGATCCAGCTGAGCAAGGTCAACAGGCGCAGGTCCCCGGAGCGAATCCGCTGAATGGTTAACAGTTCCGCCAGCATTTGCCGCTCACGCAGCAGATGCTTGAGCTGCTCGCTGGTATCAAGCTCAATGTGCTCCACCACCACGGTGGTGAGGCACTGCAGTTCCAGCGGATTGATAACTGGATCCTCTGATGTGATCAGATAGCCCGGGGCCCAGAGGCCCAGGGTGATGCTCTCCCCTTCCAGATCCCAGGTAGCAGAGCGCACGTAGCCCTCATGCAGCCGCCAACTCATCCCCTCTGGAAGCACGTCCTGGGGGTGGAGCGTGAGTTGCAAAGGGCGCTTGAGCAGAGAAGAAGTCATGGCGTGAGCGAGCGATGGGGCGGGTGATGACTGGGGCCGCGGAGGCGTGAATTCAGAGGGGAGCAAGGCATTCGCAGACAGCAGGCCATAGCCGGAGAACAACTGCTCAGGAGTATGCCTTATTTCCGATGGGCATACCGGTGTTTTTGGGCACACGGAGTAGATCGCATGCGTCTCGACCTGAGACTTCAGATGTAGAACATTGGCGTGGACTGCCTCAGGCCGTCCCGCTCCAGCAGCAGGTGGGCCAGCGTGGTCCCCTCCAGCACGGCAGTTCTAGCCTGTTGCGCCCGCTGGGCCAGCCCATCGAGCACCCGGAACTCGGCGTTGTCGCGATCGCCCTGGCGCTCCGCGCGCGACTCCCCTTCCAGGCATTCCTCTACCTCGGAGACAGTGATCAGCTCTGGCGAGCGGGTCAGCTGGTAGCCGCCCCTAGGCCCACGCACGCTGATTAGATACCCCCCTTTACGCAGGGATGTGAGCATCTGCTCCAGGTAGCGCTCTGGCATGCCATGCCGTCTGCTGATCTCGCCGGTCTGCACGCGCTCACCCGTTGCATAGACGGCGGCCAGATCGATCAGCGCAACCAGTCCGTACTCCGTCTTGGCACTGAAAACCATGGCTGGCTTTGGAACTTTTCCCATTCTGCCAGGCAAACAACGGCGTACAGGTCGGGAATTGCGCTGACGGGGCGTGTGCCCTGAGCCACAACGCCACAAGCCTTCGCGCCGTAACTTTCTCGAGTTCCCGATCGGTCTGCCGTAAATACGACGCTCTTTTCTGTTCGGCTTAGTCGCCGCCAGCTGTTGCTTACCGGCATCGCCTGCCTTCCTCTGGCTGTGGCTGCTGCCAACACACTTAATGCTCCGTTGGCGCAGGCCCAGCAGCCGGCCAAACCCCAAACCCTCACCCTGGTCTCCTACGCGGTTACCAAAAACGCCTACGACCAGATCTTCCGGCTGTTCGCCGACGACTGGAAAAAGAAAACCGGCCAGACCGTCACCTTCAAGGGCAGCTATGGCGGCTCCGGTTCCCAGACCCGAGCCGTGATCGATGGCCTCAATGCCGACATCGTCAATCTGGCCATGGCCGCCGACGTGTCCCGGATCGAGCAGGCCGGGCTAATTAAGACAGGCTGGGAAAGCCGTCTTCCGAACAAAGCCTCGCCCATCCACTCCACCGTTGTGGCCTTTGTGCGCCCCTGCAATCCCAAGAAGATCAACAGCTGGAAAGACCTCGCCAAGCCTAATGTGGACGTGGTCACCGCCAACCCCAAGACCTCCGGTGGTGCCCGCTGGAACTTCGTCGCCCTTTGGGGCGCTGTGACCCAGGCCGGAGGCTCGGAAGCTCAAGCCAGGCAATTCATCCGCGACGTCTACAAGAACGTCGAGGTGCTGCCCAAGGATGCCCGCGAGGCCTCCGACTTCTTCATCAAGCGCAAGCAGGGTGACGTACTACTCAACTGGGAAACCGAGGCGATTCTGGCCAAACGCAAGGGCGAGTGGACCGCTGGCTACAAGACCTTCAGCCCCAACGTGCTCACGTTCCAGCCGGTTGCGGTGGTTGACAAGAACGTGGAACGCAATGGCAGCCGCAAGGTGGCCGAGGCCTTTACCAAGTTTCTCTTTACCCCGGCTGCCCAGAAGGCATTTGCCGATAACGGCTTCCGGCCTGCCACGGCCGAGGGCAAGGCCTACGCCCGCGGCAAGTTTCCCGTGGTGAAGACCTACACGATCGAGGCCTTCGGTGGCTGGCCGGCCGTGACCGGCAAATTCTTCCGCGATGGGGCGATCTGGGACCAGATCTTCCGCGCCTCCCGCTGAGCGCAGCTCCCCCCATCCACTCAGCATCCACACGCGAACACCCCTCCAGCCCCGCGCCAGCCGGCCCGGGCTTTTTCTTGCCCAATTCCCGATTGGTACACCGTAGTATTGTATCTGCATATTTCCTACCGGTTTACGTAACTATCCAATCGCGGTGCCTGGCGGCCCTCTTCACCACGGGCTCGCTCGTGTTCCTGGCCGGTTGCGGCGGTCCATCGGCAACACCCCAGGGCGGCAGCTCGGGTGAACGCCAGCGGCTGCTGCTGGTGAGCTACGCCGTCACCAAAGGGGCCTACGACCGGATCCTGCCCACCTTCGAGGAGCAGTGGAAGCAGAAAACCGGCCAGGAGCTGGAGATCAAGACCAGCTACGGCGGCTCGGGCACCCAGACCCGGGCGGTGATCGACGGGCTCGACGCGGATGTGGTCACCCTGGCCCTCTCCGCCGACGTGCTCAAGCTGGAGGAGTCGGGGTCGATTCAGCCCGGTTGGGAGCAGGAGCTGCCCAACAACGGCATCGTCACCAACTCGGCTGTGGCGTTCCTCACCGGAGCCGGCAATCCCAAGCAGATCACCACCTGGAAGGACCTGGTGAAGCCCGGAGTCACGGTGGTGACCGCCAACCCCAAAACATCCGGCGGTGCCCGCTGGAACTTCCTGGGTCTTTGGGGTTCCATTACCCAGGCCGGCGGCACGCCCCAGCAGGCTGAGGCCTTTGTCACCAGCGTCTACAAGAACGTCGAAAACCTGCCCAAGGATGCGTGCGAAGCCTCAGATGTATTCCTCAAACGCGACCAGGGCGACGTGCTGCTCAACTATGAAAACGAGGCGATCCTGGCCACCAAAACTGGCGACCTCAAGGATCCCTTCGTGGTGCCGGAGCTGAACATCCGCATCGAAGGCCCCGTGGCGGTGGTCGACAAAAATGTGGACCGCAAGGGCACCCGCAAGGCCGCCGAGGCCCTGGCCGCCTATCTGTTTACCGATGAGGCGCAGCAGGTTTTTGCCGAGGAGGGTTTCCGGCCCACCAGCCCCACGGTGTGGGCGCGGGTGAAGGATCGCTTTGCGCCGGTGAAGACGTTCTTTTCGGTGAAAGACTTTGGCGGCTGGAGCCAGGTCAACAAGGAATTCTTTGGCAACGGCGGCATCTGGGATCGCCTCTTCGCCAACACCCGCTGATAGCGCACCTGCCAACTCGTCCATTTGTGAGCTGCTCGCCCTCAACGCCAATACCCCCACCGACATGGGCTTCTCCTTCCGGGGGCTCAGCCGGCGTGGTGGGGCTAGCGGCGAACATGCCGATGGCTGGGGGTTGGCCAGCTTCACCCCTGATGGCTCGGGGCTCAACCTGATCCGGGAGGACGCCCCGGCCGCCTTCTCGCTGCTGGCGGATCAACTGGCCGAACGCTCACCCAAGGCCCTCGTGAGCATCGCCCACATCCGCAAGGCCACCCGCGGCGTGGTGGCTCTGGAGAACTGCCATCCCTTTGCTCGCAGCTGGGGCGGGCAGACCTGGGTGTTTGCTCACAACGGCGACCTCCAAGGCGCCATTCCCTTGGGCGATCGCAATCGGCCCTTCGGCAGCACCGACAGCGAAGCAGCGTTTTGCTGGATCCTGGAGCAGCTCCATTCCAGCGGGGTCGATTCCAGCAACGCGGCTGAGGTGTTTGAGCAACTGCACCACTGCGCCGCCCAACTGGCCGAGCGGGGCACCTTTAATGCCCTGATCAGCAACGGCCAGTGGCTGTTTGTCACCGCCACCAGCCGGCTCCACAGGCTCACCCGCCGGGCGCCGTTCTGTAAGGCCACGCTCGCGGATCCGCCGCTGCAGGTGGATTTCTCCGCGCTCACCCCGTCCAACGATGTGGTGACCATTCTCAGCACTGAGCCGCTCACCACCGACGAGCACTGGCAGCCCTTTCAGGCCGGTGAATCGCTGCTGCTCCAGGCGGGCGAGGTGATCCAGCGCAGTCGCCACGGGGTCAGGCCGGCCCCTGCGCATTGATTGTGATGAAATCCGCCTCGTCAACGCCTGTGACAACAGGATCCGTCAGCCCTGTGAGCCTTGCTGAGGCCTCCCGCTTTTGGTTCCAGCTGGGCTGGGTGAGCTTCGGGGGGCCAGCCGGGCAGATCGCCCTGCTGCATCGCGAGCTGGTCGACCGGCGCCGCTGGCTCTCGGAGCGGCGCTACCTGCAGGCCCTCAACTACTGCATGCTGCTGCCGGGGCCGGAGGCCATGCAGCTGGCCACCTACCTGGGCTGGCTGATGCACGGCGTACCCGGCGGCCTGATCGCCGGGGGGCTATTCGTGATCCCCTCGGTGTTTGTGCTCACGGCCCTGGCCAGCATCTATGCGCTCTGGGGGCAGCTGCCGCTGCTGGCCTCGGTGTTCGCCTTGCTCAAACCGGCGGTGCTGGCGATCGTGCTGATGGCCGCCTGGCGCATCGGCCGCCGCACCTTGCACACGCCCCTGCTGGTGGCCCTGGCGATTGCCGGTTTCCTGGCCCTGGCCCTGCTGGATCTGCCCTATCCGCTCGTAGTGATCGCAGCGGGCGTGATCGGCCTGCTGGCCGCCCGCTGGCGACCGGCCCTGTTGCTCAGTGGTGGCATCCATGGATCAGCGGCGGCGAAGGCAGAAGCCAATCGGCCTGATGCCCTGCACGACGACCACACGGATAGTCCCGAGCACGCCCGCTTCTCCCGCCGGCGCCTGGACCTCACCCTGTTGATCTGGGCCCTGGCCCTGCTGCTGCCCCTCGCCGCCCTGGCGATCGCCGGCGGCTGGAGCGGCACTCTGGCGTTGATGGCGCGCTTCTTCACGCGGGTGGCGCTGCTCAGCTTTGGCGGGGCCTATGCCGTGCTGCCCTACGTGGCCCAGGGGGCGGTGGAGCAGTTCGGCTGGCTATCGGCTCCGCAGATGCTCGACGGCCTAGCCCTGGGCGAGACCACCCCAGGGCCTCTGATCATGGTGGTGGCCTTCGTGGGATTCATGGGCGGCTGGAATCAGTCCATCGCAGCTGGCTTGAGCCCCTGGCCCCTGGCCCTGGCGGCAGTGCTGGTGACGGTGTGGTTCACCTTCCTGCCTTCCTTTGGTTTCATCTTGGCCGGCGCACCGCTGGTGGAGGCCTCAAGAGGCGACCTGCGCTTTGGGGCTCCACTGAGCGCCATCACGGCTGTGGTTGTTGGGGTGATCGCCAGCCTGGCGCTGTTCTTTGCTGGCCCGGTGCTCTGGCCCGCCGGCGCCTTCAATCCCTGGGCGGCGCTGGTGGTAGCGGCGGCCTTGTTTGCCCAGCTGCGGCTGCGTTGGAGCGTGCTGCAGGTGATCGGTGCAGCGGCGGCCGTTGGTGCACTGCTGGCAGGGGTCGCGAAGCTCTCAGGCTGATCGCCAGCTCACACAACAAAGCCCGGAGCGTTAGCCCCGGGCATTTGCCTGCTCAGCCGTGGTGCGGTCCCAAGGGAGTCGGGCGCAGCTGTGCGAGGGCTGTTCTCTGGAAACAGCCTTGCTTGGCAACAGCCGTGATCGTTTTCAGATCAGGTGGTTTTCAGTTGTGGGCGGAGCTGCCGGCGCTGGCACCTGGGGCCAGGTGTCGAGTGGGACGTTCCGTTGGCTCCGGGGCACCTGAGGCTGGGCCGTGAACGGTGCGATGGAGGGCGCCTGGGCTGTTCAGAAGAAACAGCCACACCAGGAACGTCAGAGATCCGTCGAGAATGTTGGAGCAGGGGCCGGATCGTCAGCGCGCTCCTATCTGGTGCTCAGGGGGGGTGTCTTCCATCTGTGGAGCCTCCGAATCCCGTTGCAGCCACAATCGGCCGGAAAAGCAGAGCTGGCAACCAACTCCCGCCCACCGGACATGGGTCTTTACGGGGGGCAATGGGACTTCATGAAGGGGCCTTCATCAAGACCACTGGACACGGCGTACTGCAGCTCCGATGGGCTAGATGGGCTGTACGGAAAGAGGAACTCCACCCGAGCCCCCACCACGGGCCAGAAGGCGTACTTTGAACCTGAGGGGAGGCTCGGGAGCCAACCCGACCCTCGCCCTCCAAGAGAGTCCGGCCAGGGATCACCCGAGCCGGTGCCCACAGCGGAGGTGCGCCAACGATGCGACACACAGCAGGTGAACTCGATGACACCACGCGAGCGTCATCCCGTAGCCGCAGAGAGCGATATGCCAGTTCTGTTTTGCGCGTGTTGAATCCTCGGGCTGCACAACCTGAGCCGGGATCACAACCGAGAAGGTCAAGCCCCGAGCATCTCTTCTCCCAGACGTGATCCTTCCCTTTCCTGCCAGGCCCCAGACAGGTCATGCGTGAATCACAGACACCCGACCGGCAGTTCTTGGTGTGAGGAGGTGACCGCCGCAACCGGTGCTAAGGCGCCCCCCACGGGGCGCCTTCCTATTGGGCATGGGATCCACGCCGGCAGGCATGGGGCGAGACAATCAACGCCTCGATGCCGATCGGCACTGCCTGCGCCCTCCTCGCCACTACAGATCCGCCCCTATGAGCCCGCCGACTGGCCGGCGCTGTGGGCGCTGCTGGAGCCGATGTTCCGCGCTGGTGAAACCTTCCCCCACGACCTGGCCATCACGGAGGCAGAAGCCCAGCTGGCGTGGGTGGAGCAGAACCAGGCGGTGATGGTGGCCGTGGATGCGGCCGGGGCCGTGCTGGGCACGTATTACCTGAGGCCCAACTCCCTCGCCCTCGGCGCCCATGTGGCCAACGCTGGCTATGTGGTGGCTGAGCACTGCCGCCGCATGGGAATCGGCAGCCGGCTCTGCCAGCACTCCCTGCAGGCAGCGTGGCGGCTGGGGTTCCGGGCGATGCAGTTCAACCTGGTGGTGAGCACCAACAGCGCCGGCATCCGCTGCTGGCAGCGCAATCGGTTTCAGCTTGTCGGCACCCTGCCAGGGGCGTTCCGCCACAAGCAATTGGGTTACGTCGATGCGCTGGTGATGGTCCAGGGGCTGGTGGAGGGGCCGAAGCCATGAAGGTGGTGCCGCTGCGGCTGCAGCCTGGCGATGATCTGCGCCGGGCGCTGGAGGCCTGGATGAGCCAACAGCCGGAGCAGGCCGGCTTTGTGATCAGCGCCGTCGGTAGCCTGTCGGAGGCCCAGCTGCGATTGGCAGGGGCGTCAGAGGCCACGGCAATCCGTGGCGAGCTGGAGATCCTCAGCCTGGCCGGCACCCTCTCGCCCGATGGCACCCATCTGCACATCGCTGTGGCCGACAGCCTTGGCGCCGTGATCGGGGGGCACCTCTGCGCAGGCTCGCTGGTGCGCAGCACCGCCGAGCTGGTGATCGGCCTGCTGCCGGAGTGGCAGTTCCAGCGCGAGCTCGATGCAGCTACCGGCTACGCCGAGCTGGTGATCAATCCTGCCGCTCAGGGCTGAGGGGCGGCAGCCGCCGCTCCACCTGCAGAAACACCAGCCAGGCCACCCCTGCCGTGACGCCGCCGGTCCAGTCGTTGCGCAGCAGCTCGATGATCGAAATCGTGCTGGCGCCGATGCGCAGGCCGCGCAACAGAAAGCGGCCAAGCTGCTCCAGACGGGGGGCATCGCTCATTGTCATCGCCGGCTCTTGACGCAGTAGCTGCCGGATGAACACCACCCCATCGGGCAGATGTCAATTTTGGGCAGAGGGTGTACCTGTTGCTGCGCCAGGGCGGTGCCAGCAGGCAAAGCTGTGATTGCAAAGCCGAATGCGATTGCAAAGCCACCAACTAGGGGGGGGGTTGGCCCATGGACTTCTGAGTAGGGGCACAGATGAGTAGGGGCACAGATTGACGCGGCTCAGCCATCCGATGCATCAATCGCAACCCTGCACGGAGATCCGATAGCTGAAGCCCACGGCCGCGGGCCTGGTGGTGGAGCCCACCCGGAAGTTCATCAGATTGGTGCGCTTGCCGGGCACAGCCTGAAACGGGCCGAACTTCCGGCCGGTTCCGGGTTCGAAGGTGGGCGTTTCGTTTACCACCTGCAGGCTGGTGCCATCGGTGAAGCGCATGAACGCGGCCACCGGGAAGGTGGCACGCTCGGTCGAGGCCGACGTGAAGAAAAACTGATAGCTGCGGAAGTACCGGTCCACGATGAAATCCGTGTTCCAGTTCGGTGACTTTCAGGAAAGTTGTCACTCCTTGGCTGCCATTCAGGCGGCCTTGATTAAGGGTAGCGCCAGGACCGGATCGGGCTCTTCTGTTGGCTTGTTTATCCACACTTCTGCCGGTTGACTCCAGCAGCGGGTGGCACCGCTCCAGCGCGTTGGATTGGCACGGCGGGCGGCCTCGTAGACATCAGTGCGCTGCTGGCAAATTGCCTTGGCAGCTCCACTGTGGCGCTGGTGGGGCGTCACGAATTTGATCGCGCTGTGGTGGTGCCGGTGGTTGTACCAATCCACAAATGCTGCCACCCATTCACAGGCCTCGCCCTTGCTGGCAAAGGGCCGGCTGGGGTAGTCGGGGCGGTATTTGACCGTACGGAAAAGGGATTCCGAGTATGGGTTGTCGTTTGAGACCCTTGGCCGGGAGAAGGATCTGAGCACGCCCATCTCCTCGAGCCGTGATTCCAGCGTCGCCCCGCGCATTGCATTGCCGTTGTCGGCGTGGAGGATTAGTGGCTGCTGCTGGCACTGGCGGCGGCCAAAGCCGTTGGGGCGGTGGTAGCGCTCCTTGAGGCAGGCCCGCTGCACCAGATCCGCGGCGATCTGAGCCGACTCCACCTCGGCCACATCCCAGGCCACCACTTTGCGGCTCCAGACGTCGATCACCAGGTAGAGGTAGAGCCACACACCCCGCACCGTGGTCGGCAGGAAGCTGATGTCCCAGCTCCAAACCTGGTTCGGGCCATCCGCCCTGAGGCGCGGCACCGAGCGCGGTTCTTGAGGCAGCCTGGCCCTCCCCCGGCGGTGGCACTGACCCGCCTGGTGCAGCACCCGATAGAAGCTGCTCTCTGAACCAATAAAGAGCTTTTGATCGGACAGTGCCGGCACGATCTGCCCTGGCGGCAGCGCGGCGTACTCCGGCTGGTTGCACGTCAGCAGGATTCGCTGGCGCTCTTCCTCGCTCAGGCGGTGACCCACCAGCCGAGCACTGCCTTTACGGCGATCCACGCCGTCCCCATCACCCAGGAAGGCCTTCCGCCAGCGTTTGAGGGTGCGCAGGCAGATGCCGATCACACCACAGGCCCTCACCAGGCCGGCGCCCGCAGCATTGGCCTCCCCGATCAGCTCGATCACCTTCCGCCGGTGCACGGCGCTGGTCAGCCTTCCTCTTCCTCCGAACAGAAGGCATCCCACTTTTTTTGCAGCACCAGCAAAGCCGCCATCTCCGCCATGGCCTTCTCCTTGCGCTGCAGCTCCTTTCTGAGGGCTTTGATCTCCCGCTGGTCCTGGGCGCGGAGCTTCTCGAGCTCCTTCTGTTCGGCCATCGTCAGCACCGGCTTGGCGTTGGCATCCTGGGCCGCCTGCCGCCAACGGCTCACCTGCTCAGGGAACAGGCCCCGCTCGCGGCAGTAGGCGCTGAGTTCGGTGGCATTGAGCCCGGCGCTTTCCAGCACCACCGTGAACTTGTCGGCGGCGTTCCAGCCCTCTGGTTCCTTCTCGGATGCCGGCACCACCTCTCCCTGCAACCGCCAGGCCTTCCTCCATTTGTAGAGGGTCATCACGTGAATGCCCAGCTCCTCTGAAATCCGGGCCACGCTCTGCCTGTGGGGCGGGTGCATCCGTCTCCTCACATCAGCCTTAACGGCCTCGCTGTATCGGCGCATTGGTCATGTCCTCAAGCCCCCGGATGGATGGATCAAAGGGGTGACATCTTTCCTGAAACCGGGGGGTTGGTGCTGCCAAGCAGACGATCAGGGCCGATCCGTTTGGCAACCACCGGCTCGCCGCCGCCGCCGAGCGGCATCAGAAAGCGGCAACCGGCCTCAGCGCTGCTGCTGCCGGCGACGACGGCCAGCACCGCGGTGAGCACGATCGGCGGGATCAGGCGCATCGAAACCATCGGAAGCTTGTATCCAGTCAGCATGACAACCTCCAGCGGGGGGGCGAAGGCAGGTACGCACCGTCAAGCGCGGACCTGGTTCTTTTCCCAGAAGAAGCTCGGCAGCCGGTCCAGGGCTTCCCGCTGGGCGCTGCTCCAGGTGTCGATCATGGCTGTCAATTCAGGTGCCTCCGCCTCGAAGGTGGCGCGATGGGCCACCGTGTGCCGATCACGGGGCACGATCGCCAGCTCGAACGGCGGGCCAACGGTGAGGTTGGAGCGGTAGGTGAGCACTTCCGAAATCAAGCAGAGCCGGGCGGCATCCTCCAGCGACAAGTTGATGTTGCCCACATTGTCGAGCGGCGGCTTTCCGTATTTGGATTCACCGATCTGTAGATAGGGGGTCTGGGAGGTGGCCATCACCGCATTCCCCTGTGGATACAACATGAACAGACCATGAGGTTCGCTGCCGATCTGCCCCCCCAGGATGAAGCTGGCCTCTGCGCTGGTGCCCGCCTGCTTCAGGGCAGCGCAGTGTTTCTCCTGCACCGCCACGCTCACCGCGCCGACATAGGCGGCCGCTTCAAACAGGTAGTGACAGGAACGCAGATCCTCGTTAATGCTGGCCTGCTCGCCAATCTCCTGATCCAGATCCCGCTGGATATGGTTCACCACTGCCTGGGTGGTAGCGAGATTGCCAGCAGCCAGAAGCACGAACAGCCGGTCGGATGCCGGCTGAAATACATGCATCTTGCTGTAAGTTGAAATATAATCAACTCCTGCATTCGTGCGGGAGTCGGAGGCGAAAACCAGCCCTTTCTCCAGCCAGTAACCGATGCAATAGGTCACCTTGAATGGTTTGCAAGATCACTATAACTCTAGCAGCAAGGAGAATGTGAGCCCAAGCACTCCACCACCATTAACTGCAACAGCTTGGCCGCCTTCAGCATTGCCATCGTGATGTTGCCGTTCTCGCTGACAGCACGAGCCACAACAACGCGGAGCCCCGCGGGCAGTGCACCGGCACCATCGTCAGCTCCCCGTTTGGCTGCATGGCCGACCGTATCCGCCTGTCCACGTTTCCCTCTGGGGTGAATCAGATCCCGATCGCCATCCTGGCGCTCGATCTTCAGGATCAGCCAAATCCGCCACGTCCCAAGAAGCGAGATCAGCTCCTATTCCCGGGCTCAAGAGCTGCTACGCCAGGGGCACAGCTACCACGATGGAGATGCTAATGGCGATTCTAATGGCAATGGGGAAGGGTGTAAATCGCTGCGAAAAAACTACCATAAGTAACCACAACAGGAAGAGTTAGCTATTCACCTCATCAGTCTTTATGGCCAAAAGGCTGGGATGGCCGAGCTGCCCCGGGAGTCAGGAGCCAGATCAGTCCAGAAGCGATCCACATGGACTCAAACCGGAACGCTTGCCCAGCGGCTGCGCAGGAGTTGATGGACCCTGGATGCACAACCCCATGACAACAACAATCCAGAGCCACCATGGCCATAGTTGTGAAGGCCGGGGAGCCGCTCACCAGCCCAGTGATGCTCGCTCTCCCAAAGCGGTGCAGTGAGCCGGCGGTGCTGCAACACACGGCGCACCAGCTACGGGCCCAGGCGGCATTTCATGCAGCTTGTGCATAGCGATGTACAAGCTAGATCTCTTATCTGCCAGGAACCCGCTGCCTGGCGATGCCGGTATGCGCTGACTTGCTTGGACCTAAGGGTGGAGCAGCGCCGCAGCAACGAGAACCTCGATCAGCTGCTGCTCGATTTGGGAGGGAACAAGGAGGAACGCCGCCAGCTGGAAGACAACCGCAAGTACTGGGAGGTGCCCCTGCAGACAATCGACATCGACCTGTCACCCGAGCGCATCCTCCGCACCTTCGCGCTGCAGACCCACCGGGTGGAGCCGGCCGGGGGGATCTACGTCTGGCCTCAACAGGTAGTCATATGATGACGTCATCAGATAGCGGCATGGCCATGCGAACCATCGTGGACCTGCCTGATCGCGAGCGAGATCAGCTTGATTTGCTCTGCCGTCAGCAAGGCATGTCGCGGGCCGAGGCGATCCGCCAGGCGCTGCGCCTGTGGTTGCAGCAGCAGACGCCTTCCCATGCGGAGGTGTTCGGCCTCTGGCGCGACCGATCCGAGGGCGCCCTGGAGCTGCAGGAGGCGCTGCGCCAGGAATGGAGCGAGCATTGATGCTGCTGCTCGACACCAACATCCTGATCGACGTGCTGCGCGGCGAAGCGGTGGCTCTGGCCTGGCTGGAGCAGCAACAGCAGCCCCACATCAGCGTGATCACCTGGATCGAGGTGCTGGTGGGCTGTCGCAATGGCGAAGCCAGCCGCGTGCAGGGCTGGCTGGAGAGCTTCCCGCGCCTGCCGCTGGATGGGGCGATCGCGGCCCAAACGGTGCGGCTGCGCCAGCGGCACGGCCTCAAGATTCCCGACGCGATCATCCTGGCCACAGCCCACTGCGGCGATTTCAGCCTCGCCACCCGCAACGTGAAGGATTTCCCGCTGGCGCTGGGCGGGGTTGTGCATCCCTACCGGCTCGAACCCGCCCGATGACCGACAGCGCGATCTCCACCCCAGAACAGCCACGGGGGAGTCGCGCATCGAGGGATCAACACTCACCAGGGTGAGGTTTTCCTCAGCAGCCTGAGCGATCAACAGCCGATCAAACGGGTCTTTATGCGGAACCGGCAGCTGATCCAGACGCCGGATGTGGGGCCACTGGACTGGCAACAACAACCAACACTCTTGTTCAACAACCCACCGATGGATGTCCGGCAGGGTGCGCTGGTCAGAAGACAGGGACTCCAGCTGGTGCTGGAGCAACGGCTGACTTGATTACCCATAAGCCTCCGCAACCCTGAGATCCCGCTCCGTGCAGGGCATGCAGCAACAGACCGCATTGGCAATGCGATCAGTCATCGCAACCATCGAGAAGCGCCGGTTGAACCGGAAGCAGAAGCCGCCCAGGTAGCGCCTGGCGTACTTGTCGAAATTGAAAGCGTGGAAGGTGCCGTTGAAGCCGGTCTTGAGGTTGCCCAGCACGGTGTTGATCCAACGGAACTGCGGCAAGTCGTTTGGGTGCTTCCCACCGGTGACGATGGCGTGATGGCTGCAGCCTGCCGTGGTCACGGCACGAAAGCAGGCCAGGCCATCGGAGAGCACCTGACTGCCGGGCGCCAGATGGCGCTTGGCCCACTCAGCGATGGCCTCTGAGCTGAAGCCACTCACGGCTGTGATCCTGGCGTGAATCAGCCGGCCCGCCTCATTCAAGGAGACGGCCGCGACGATGGGGATCTTGTTCTCTGAACCCCGACCTGCCTTGCCGCCCGGCAGTTCTCCGCCGAGGTAGGAATCATCGATCTGGACTTTTCCCCGCAGCAGGTAAGCCTCCTCCCGATCAGCCATCGCCCGCAGAATCTTGTGGTGCAGCAGCCAGGCGGTGTCGTAGTTCACGCCCAGGTGGCGGCTGAGCTCCAGCGAGGAGATCCCTGTTTTGGCCTGCCCGATCATGTAAAAGGCCAGAAACCAGGTGGTCAGAGGCAATTTCGTGGCCTGCATGATCGTGCCAGCCGTGAGCGTGGCCTGATGGCCGCAGCTGCGGCACTGATAGCGCTTGAGCCTGCGGCCATAGACCAGCCCATGCTCATGGCCATTGCAGCGGGGACAGCGGAACCCACCGGGCCAGCGCGCCTTCTCCAAAGCAGCCTCACATTGCACCTCGGTGCCGTAGAGCCGCTGGAAGTCAGGCAGTGAAAGGCCTTTCTGGAACTGGATGACGTTGCGCGCCATGACTGAACTGGTATGTGCGTACCAGTCTACGGCCCAGGCTCGCGGTGCGCGGAGCGAGCTGGGTAATCAAGACGGCTGATGAAGGTCATGGGGACATCTCTCAATGCCAAACCCAAATTTAGGTGGCTTGAGCCTGCAAGACAGCATCCGTCAGACTCCACAAGCAACAGCATGGACCTGCAGCTCCGAAGTGACAGCCTGGGAGCAGAGCCTCAGGAGGTGGCCTGATGCAGCGACTGCGCGATCGCCGGGAACGCCTGCAGGATGGCCCTATCTTCCGTGATCAGTGGCACCTCCAGCTGCTGCGCCGCAGCGACGAACTCACAGTCGTAGGAGCTGCAGCTGCTGATGCCCACCAGATGAAGGACCCTCTCTGTGGCGACCATTTCCTCATGGGCCGAAAGGGTTTCTTCGGCCTCCAGCATCAGCGCAACGGCTCGAGATTGCTGCAGGAGCCCTCTCCGCAGGTAACCCGTGAGCACATTGCGAAACTCACTGCGCCACAGTGGTGGCGCTGCCCACTGGGGTTGGTGCTTCAAAAGCAGTTCAGCGAGCTCTGTCTTGGGACAGGGCAGCAGAAGGTAGACGAGCACATTGGTGTCGACAACAATCAAGGCCGCCCCTCGCGCTTGAACGCATCAATCTCATCGAGATCAAAGATGTGCGGTCCGAGGGTCTCACGCAATGCCCTGATCCTTGCCAATTGTTCCTCCACAGATGTGGAAGGCGCCCCGAGGCCCGCCTCCAGGCAGACGATCGCCTCGTTGTTGAGGCTGCGGCGGTGCCGCTTGGCGGCAGCGCTGAGCCGCGCGTGCAACGCGTCGGGCAGGTTTTTGAGGGTTAGGGTCTTGGCCATGGCAGCCATCCATCCAACGGCGGTGCCACCAGTATGGAACCGTTCTGGTTGTCTGTTCGTTCAGGAGGCTCCCTGATGCCCCCCGGGATCCCCAGCAAAGCGACCCACGAGCAATGGCTCGGCCTGCTGCATCCGGTGGGCCTGGTGTGGACGCCGGCGGTGCCCAGCAAGCTGGAGCTGTTTCCCAAACAGGGCACGGCCTACCTGGCGGCGCGACAGCGCCAGCTGGAAGCACTACTGGAAGAGCGCGAAACTCCTAAGGGTGAACCCATCCAGGTGGTGCCCGGGTTCACGCTGCTGGCCCGCGCAGGACTACGAGCGGCATGAACGTTGCTGAATGAAGCGTCAGCGCCGCAGCGTCGAACCCAGCTGTTTTTTTGTGCGAAAGAGTGGAGGTGCGGCTTCCACCTTCAGGGCGAGTTTTGGCAAGACAAGCCATTGCCCTGCCGTCGGGGCTAATGAAGCTCACCAGGGGTTTTTGCTGCTGATAAGGCCCAGGCCCTGGAAGCCGGCAAAGAGCTTTTCCCAGGCCATCGGGTCACGGTTGTGCTGAAAGAGGGCGAGCCGGCTACCTAGTGCCCGCAGCAGCATCGGCGGCAGCGAAGTGGTCGACCAATCTGCCAGTGATTTATGAATGGCTTGACCAGCATGGCGCCTAGTTTTTGCAACCAGAGTTGCGACTGCCTGAGGGAAAGAATTAGTAAGGATTGAAAAACTTGGATTATTATCCAAGTATGGTTTTAGAGACGTCATGGTCTCTTTTGAAATACTAACTTTGGTTTTGAGTTGGCGCAGACCGAGTGCCGTCAGGGTTGTACTGCAGCAGCACGGTTGGACCAGGCGTATTTCGGGCATTGAAAACCAATGGGCGATCAACACTGCAATTTATTTTGCAAGCATTTCCTTTATTCGCTTCGACTGGGAGCCAGCAACGCGGGCGGAACCATCGGGACTCAAGCTGGGCGCCGGCTGATAGCGGGAGGGCTGGACGTCCTTCACACGTACGGCGTAGACGTGTAAACCGATCGCCAGGCCCAGCAGGAGCAGCAGGCTGAGGGCTGAGCCGTGGCTGCCTTCACGGCTGGACATCGGCATCAGCAATGGTGCGCAGGAGTCGGCCCATGGCTAGGCAGCAGTGGCAGCCATTATCCCAGCCGAAACCTGCTCGCATCCGCCGGTGGGCCGTTTGCAGGCCAACGCCGTGGGCGCAAGAGAACGGCTGCAGATAGTGATGTGCGAGGTTGCTTAAAGTTTTCTGGGGGCTGGTTTCAGGCCTATTAGTCCCCCCCCCCCTTGCCAGGCTTGTCGTCGTCATCGTCATCCCGCTTGTCGTCGTAATCACCGAGGCTGCGGAACATCAGTCCGCCACCCGCCGCAATCATCACGATGTAGGTGGCCAAGGCCAAGAGGGTGGTGGGTATGAAGGTGAGGCGAATGCTGTTGAGCACCCCGACTCCTAATGCGGCCACAGATCCGCAGACAAGGAGGTTGGCCCAGCGCTTGTAGGTCCCGGTAAACAGCAGGCAGACGCCAATGCCCAGTGGGATCATCAGCAGTCCCATGCCAGGGGTGCCGAAGGGCACCATGGAGCCACCGCCGCCGTAACGCCCCCAGCCACCACCGCGGTAAGTGAAGGCTGAGCTGGCCATCACCTGATTGGCAAGTAAAAAGATGCCGCCGCCGAAGAGGGAGCTCCCGGTAATGAATTGGATGAAATCGTTGGTCGGATTACGGGACATGGCATGAGAGGGATGTTTCCAGGTTGCTGCAAGGTGAATCCACAAGCCATCATCACAGCGTCAGCCCTGACCGCCATACCCCAGTTCGCCGTGTTTTTCGCTACGGGGTGGAGTAGCGGCCCCGCAAGGGATTAAATGAAGAGAGCGGCTGCGCAGTCATTACCGCGAGGATCTGACGAAATGGCGGGGACTTAAGGATCGACGCGGATCTCCCAGCCTGAGAGCACGGTGGGCCGATCTCCAGGGCCGCGGGTGATCGTGTAGGCGAAGCGGCTGCCATCGGGGCTGATGAAGCTCACCAGGGTCTGACCGTAGGGATAGGCAGCCCTCCCGATGCAGTCGGGGCTCACGCTGTAGGTAGTGCGCATCGTGCCGGTGGCGCCCCCGGTCCCACGGTAGGTGAGTTCGACGCCACCTTTGCCGTCGTACACCTCACGGCCGGCTTCGGCGTAGGGCTTGCCATCAAGCATGCCGACTGAGCTGTAGAGGTAAGTGCCCTTCAGAGTGGCGTTGTTGCAACGGCTGGATGGAGCGGAAGGCTGTTCCGCCCATGCGGCCGGGGCCCAGACCAGGGTGAGCAGGGATATCAACAGGGCAGGCAGTGTTAGCAGACGCAAACGGGCAACCATGGAAATGGAGGGAGACTTCCTCCAGGCAGCATGAAGGACCGTGGGCGCTCTCCCTTGCATGCCTCATTAACAGCAAAGGAAGCAACGGAGAGGGTGGGATTCGAACCCACGGAGGCTTTCACCTCGCCGGTTTTCAAGACCGGAGCCATCGACCACTCGACCACCTCTCCAGGGGTTGGTTGCGGCAGTGCCGAAACCAACCCCATGATCCCATGGGCTGGCCTAGTTGGCGGGTTTAGCCAGCGGCAGTAAGCATTTGTCGGAGTCGCAGCCCGCCGGGCCCGCTTCCACCAGCTCACCACGGTCGTAGCGCTGCAGGGCTTCGAAGAAGCATTCCACCCGCCTCCGGGCGCATACCTCCTCATTCATCCGCAGGTAGGTGGCCTGATCAATCGGTTCGAAGGGGAGGCGTGGGAAGGTGGCGTTGGCATCGAAGCGGGCCAGCAGCGCTGCGGAGATGTAGCCCTGGCCCTGGGCGATCGCCTGGTGGATGGCATCGGCCAGGGGCTCGATCTCGTGCTCGCGAAATTCGACGGTTGCTGAGGTGTTGTGGGCGGTGTAGTGCTGCTGCACCTGCATGTAGAAGTCAAACTGGGCCAGGGCGGAGAAGTTGTTGATCTCCACCGCATCGGCGCCGGGGATGTTGGCCCAGCTCACCTCGGTGGGGATCTCCACCAGCCATTCGGTGCAGCGGGGATCAAATGGGTCATTCAGCAGGCGGCCCTGCTCGTCCTTGTCGCTCTGGGAAGGCACGATTGTGTAGCCATAGTCCATGCAGGCCAGCGCCACCGGATCGTTCTTGCGGAAGGTGATGCGGCGGATGAAGCGCTGGGCTTTGGGGGGGTGCCAGCCGGGGGAGGCGCCGGTGAGCAGGCTCTTGGTGCCTGCAGGCTGCACGGTGGTGCAGCGGTTGGGGCGGCGCAGGCCGTGGCGGTCGCAGTAGTCCCAGACCGCCGTATCGACAATCTGTTTCCAGCGACCCAGGTAGGCGGCCTCCTGGGCCTTGTAGGAGAGGCCCGCTTCGCTGTCGGGACGGCCCGCTTCCCACCACTTCAGCCAGGGCGTGCCGAAGGCGTGCACAAAGAAGTCAAATAGGCCCGTGAAGCTCACCCCCACGATCGGATCCCAGGCCCGACTCTGGCGATAGCGCTCCACCTCAAAGCGGTGGTTGAGCAGGCAGGCCACCGCCAGCCCGGCGGCGGTGAAGGCCTCCTCCTGGCCCGTCAGGTCGGCCGGATCGATCTGGTTGAGGTGGATTTCGGCCAGGTTGCAGTGAAAATCTGCGCCGAGGATTTCGCCGCAGGGATTGAGGCCATAGCGGCAGAGCCGGTGCTCTAGCTCGGCGGCGCTGATCTCCGGGTGGTGGGTGGTGAGCCAGCGGCCGGCCTGCTCCCGGCCCTGGTCGCAGTAGATATCGATGAATTCGGTCCGCAGCTCCGGGGTGCTGAGCAGGTCTGCGTTGGAGCGGGCGATCGCTTCAGGGGCGAACTGGATGGCGCCCTCCCCGCTCTGGAACTGCTTGTTGACTGCCTCCAGCACCGTGGCCCGATCGGGACGACTGTGGAAGACCCGGGTGTGGTTGGCCATGCGCAATGCATCGCGCTCGGGGTCGATGCTCCAGTTGCCCTCGCCATCCTGTTGCCAGAGGTTTTCCTTGGCGCCAGCGGCGGAATTGTCTTCGGCGCAGAACTGGCGCATGCCGGCACTGCGGCGGATGTTGCCGGCCACGATCGTGACGGCGGCCTCATCGATCAGCAGGCAGCACTCCACCGAGGTGAGTTGCCGGCCTTGGGCCCTGCCCAGGATCTGGGCTACGCGGCCGTAGAGGTCTTTGAGCTTCACCGGATTGGCCATGCCGCCAAAGCCCTTGAGGGTTTCGCCCACGGGCCGCACGTCGGAGAGATCGACACTGATCTCGATCGGGCTGGTGGCGTCGAACCGCTCGTCGCTGCAGAGGTCGAGCAGCAGCTGATAGCTATCCACCCAGCCGCGGCGGGTGTCGCCCACCTTGATCGCCACTTTGTTGCCGCTGATGCTGTGGCTGGTGTGTTCCTGGCGCTGGCCCGCGGGCGTGGCGCCGATGTCGGTGACGCCGGTGATGCTCAGCTGGTTGCGCACCGCCGGCAACCTATTAATCAGGTGGGGCTCAATGATGGCGCCGGTGCCGCAGCCCATCATCGCCAGGTCCATCATCAGCCCGAAGGCTTCCCAATCGACCAGGTTGGTGGAGGTGCAGTTATAGGCACCGGAGAAGTTCTGCTGCTGCTCGATCCACTCGGTGCCGCCGATCCACAGCCAGCGGCCCGAGGGCAGGGCTTTCTGCTGCTGCTGCATGCGGCGCAGCAGGGAAACCTCAGTCCCATCGAGATCGCCCAGGCGGCGCAAGCCCTCCAGGTTGCGCTCGGCCACCTGGTGCCAGCTCTCCCGGCCGCTCTCGGTCTTGCGGCTGTAGGTGCGATAGAAAACCGGATTGGCCGCCGGGGCGGTTGCCGGGAAGTCGTGGGCCTCTCCGGCCGGGCTGCCGGCAGCACCGGCAAAAGCCTTCTCAGCCGCGGCTTTATCCCTTGCCTCACTGGCGGCTGGAGGCGGTGTAGCGGAGAGGGTCACTGGCGGCACTGCCCAACTATGAGTCGAACCTTAACGCCACCGATGGGGTGTGCAAGCGGCCGATGCCACTACCGGCGGTGGCCTGCCAGGGCCGGCCACACTGGGCTCCTGTAGGTGCTGGGCTGGGTGGATGGCTTTGGAGCGAACCCCTGAGCCCGAGTTGATGGATGGCCTCGAGCAGGTGCGCTCCTATGCCGCAGCCGACTTCAACGACTCTGACCAGGCCATGTGCGAGCGGCTGGCGGAGCTCTGTGGCGGCGATCCCGGCCCGCAGCTGGTGGATCTGGGCTGCGGCCCTGGCAACATCACTTTCCGCCTGGCCCGGCGCTGGCCCGATGCCGCGGTGCTGGGGCTTGATGGGGCGCCGCAGATGTTGGCCGTGGCCCGCCAGCGGGCAGCTACCCAACCGGAGCTGGCCGGCCGATTGATGTTTGAGCAGGCCTTGTTGCCCCTCGTGGATCCGGGCGAGTGGGAGGGGGCCTTCTCAATGGTGGTGGGCAACAGCCTGTTGCACCACCTGCACGATCCGGCGGTGCTCTGGCAGGTGGTGGCCCAGCTGGCTGCCCCGGGGGCCTTTGTGTACATCCAAGACCTACGCCGCCCTGCCAGTGTCGAGGCGGTGGAGGCGCTGGTGGTTCCCCAAACGGAGGGGGCGCCCGAGGTGTTGCGCCGCGACTACCGGGCCTCGCTGCATGCAGCCTTCACTCTTGAGGAGGTGGAGCAGCAGCTGCTGGAGGCCGGACTGGCGGACAAGCTCCAGGTGGCGCCGCTGCAAGAGCGCTACCTGGAAGTTTGGGGGCGGCTGGGTTAGTCGGGAACCATGTGCCTGTCAGGCTGGGCCGATGACCACCAGCACCACCACCACCTCCCCCGAACTGCAGGCCCTGGCTGAGGCCGTGGCCCGCCGCCGCAATTTTGCGATCATCTCCCACCCGGACGCCGGCAAGACCACCCTTACCGAGAAGCTGCTGCTCTACGGCGGGGCGATTCAACAGGCCGGGGCGGTGAAGGCCAAGGGTGAGCAGCGCAAGGTGACCTCCGACTGGATGGAGCTCGAGAAGCAGCGGGGCATCTCGATCACCTCCACCGTGCTCCAGTTCGACTATTCGGGCAACACGATCAACCTGCTCGACACCCCCGGCCACCAGGACTTCTCGGAAGACACCTACCGCACCCTGGCCGCCGCCGACAACGCGGTGATGCTCGAGGACGCCGCCAAGGGCCTCGAACCCCAGACCCGCAAGCTCTTCGAGGTCTGCCGGATGCGCCAGATCCCGATCTTCACCTTCATCAACAAGATGGACCGGCCGGGGCGGGAGCCCCTCGAGCTGCTCGATGAGATCGAGCAACAGCTGGGCCTGGCCTGCTGGCCGGTCAACTGGCCGATCGGCAGTGGCGACCGCTTTCGCGGTGTGATCGATCGGCGCAGCCACAACCTGATCCTGTTTCAACGGGCCGAGCGCGGCCGGGCCAGTGAGGAGAAAATCCTTTCGGTGCAGCAAGCCCGCGACACCGGAGCCGTGGAGCCGGAGCTGTTGGATCAGGCCCTTGAGGAGCTGGAGTTGCTGGAGGGGGCCGGTGCCGACCTCGACCTGGAGCTGGTGCACGGCGGTGAACTTTCTCCTGTTTTCTTTGGTTCGGCGATGACCAATTTCGGCGTGCGGCCGTTCCTTGATGCCTTTCTGGAGCTGGCCCAGCGGCCCGCGGCCCGGCCCAGCAGCGCCGGGGTGATCGAGCCGATCCGGCCGGGATTCAGCGGTTTTGTGTTCAAGCTGCAGGCCAACATGGACCCCCGCCACCGCGACCGGGTGGCCTTCGTGCGGGTGTGTTCCGGCAAGTTTGAGAAGGACATGACGGTGCAGCACGCCCGCACCGGCAGGGCGATCCGCCTGTCGCGGCCGCAGAAACTCTTCGGCCAGGACAGGGAGGTGGTGGACGACGCCTACCCCGGCGATGTGATCGGCCTCAACAACCCAGGCATGTTCGCCATCGGTGACACCCTCTATGTGGGCCCCCGCATCGAATACGAGGGCATTCCCTGCTTCACCCCCGAACTGTTCGCCTGGTTGCGCAACCCCAACCCCTCGGCATTCAAGAGTTTCCGCAAGGGGGTCAATGAACTGCGGGAGGAGGGGGCAGTGCAGATCCTCTACGACATCGACGAGAGCAAGCGCGATCCGATCCTGGCGGCGGTGGGCCAGCTGCAGCTCGAGGTGGTCCAATACCGCCTCGAACATGAATATGGCGTGCAGACGCGCCTTGAGCCCCTCGGTTTCAGCGTTGCCCGCTGGGTGCAGGGAGGCTGGCCGGCGCTGGAGCAGGTGGGGCGGATCTTCAACTGCAAGACCGTGCGCGATGCCTGGAACCGGCCCGTGCTGCTGTTCAAGAACGACTGGAACCTGGGCCAGCTTCGCGACGACCACCCAGACCTGGAGCTCAGCGGTGTGGCCCCGGTGGTGAGTGGGGTTGAGCCGATCGCCCTCTAGCCACGCAGGGCAGCCGCGCGCGCCAGAATAAAAAGTAACGAACCATCACAGCGATGCCGAAGCCACTCTGGCTGGTGCGTCCCCGCCCGGACGGGGGCTGCGATTACGTTAATTTCCTGCCGGCCCAGGGGCCCATCGGCGCCACCACGGTGGAGATGCGGGAAGGCAGCCACATGCCGCCCCAGCTGCCCCTGCTCAAGCACCGCAAGCGACTGGGCGCTGAGGAGGCCGAACGCTGCCGCCGCAAGCTGCAACAGGAGGCGGGGTTTTACTGCAGTGAACCCCTGTTTTAGCCAGGCCTCGATACGCTTCCTACCGGGAACGTTCTGACCATTCCCCAGGCCTGTTATGTCCCAACGCTCCGATCAGCCCACCCCGGCCGCCGAACCCTCCGGCCCCTACGAGCGGCTGGGCGTTGCTGCCGATGCGAGCTTCGACGAGGTGCAGGCAGCCAAGCTGGCCCGACTCGATGAGGTGGGCGATGACTCCATGGCCCGCTCCCGGATTGAGGCCGCCTACGACTCCGTATTGATGGAGAGGCTCAAGGCCCGCCAACAGGGTCGGGTGAGCACGGCCGCCAAGACGGCCTCCCAGCGCGAACAGGTGGCGCCACCACCCCCGCGCCTGGCCGTGCCCTCCCTGCCCCAGCTGCAGTTGCCCCGGATGGCCGCCCCCAGGCTGGCCCTGCCAGGCCTGGCCCTGGCAAGTGGCCGGGAGCTCTGGTTTCCGTTAGCCAGCGCCGGGGTCCTGCTGCTGCTGTTGCTGCTGGTACCCAGCTTCCCTGCCGATCTCGTGCTGGCCTTGGCCACGGCCATGGCCGTGATCAACCTGCAGTGGCGCCATCGGCGCTTCCTGGCTGCCGTTGGCTGGGGATTTGGGCTGCTTTGCCTGGGCCTGCTGCTCGGCGCGATTCTCACCGCCGCCCTGCCGGCCAGCCTGCCCCTGGGTCTCCCCTTGAGCCCACTGCAGCTGCAGAGCCTGCCGGCCCTCCTGGTGTTGCTGCTAGGGGCCCTTTGGCTGGGTTGAGCTAGGCCAATTCGGCGATCAGTTTGCTGAGTTCAGCGCCTTCTACCGCGTAGACGGCGCTGCAGAAGTGGCAGGTGAGTTCGGCCCGGCCGTCCTCCGCCAGCATCTCGCTGAGCTCATCGCGGCCCAGCAGTTTCAGGGCGCTGACGCTGCGCTCGCGGCTGCAGCGGCAGTGGAACCGTACCGGCGTGCAGCCAGTGGCGGCGTTGAGGGGCTGGGGGTCGAGGTCGGGAAAGATCGCTTCCAGCAGGCCCTGCAGATTGCCCTGGCACTCCGCCAGCCGCTGACTGAAGTGGCGCACCTCCCGGCAGCGCTCCTCGAGCAGGGCCACCAGGGCCGGCTCGTGCGCCGCCTTAGGCAGCACCTGAACCAGCACGCCGCCGCAGCAGCGCACGCCGTTGCTGTCGATCTGCTCGCCGACGAACACCGCTGAGGGGGTCTGCTCGGAGTGCAGCAGGTAGGAGGCGAGATCGTCGCCGATGCCGCCGCTCACCAGTTCTACCGTGGAGCTGAATGGTTCGCCCTCGCCCAGGTCGCGCACCACGTGCAGGTAACCGGTGCCGCAGGCGCTGCGGAAGTCGAAGTGGGCCAGGCCGTCGGGGCCCGTCACCGGGTCCAGTTCCAGGGCCGGGTTGCCCACATAGCCGCGCACGGTGCCGTTGCGGCCTGCGTCCACCATCAGCCCCCGCAATGGGCCATCCGACTGGATGCGCAGGTTGACGCGGCCATGGGCCACCTTCATTGAGCTGGCCAGCAGGAGCCCGGCCGTCATGGCCCGGCCCAGCAGGGCACTGGTGAGGTAGGAGAGCCCATGGCGCTCGCGGGCGATGCGACTGGTGTGGCCGCTGCTCACCGCCACCAGCCGGATGCCGCCTCCGGCGGCGGTAGCCCGCAGCAGCTGGTCGCTCAAGGCTTGCCTCCCGGGGATGGAGCCATCGTAGGAATCCGGCAGAGCGGCTCCAGCACGCCCTGCTCCAGCTGCCAGCCGCCGTTGATCACCCCCCCGAACAACTCGGGTTCATGGGTCACCACCAGCACGGCCCTCTCCCGGGCGAGGCCTGCCAGCAACTGGAGGATTTCGCCCCGCACCGCCCAGTCGAGGCCTGCGGTGGGTTCATCCAGCAGCAGCACCCTGGGGTTGCGCAGCAGCTGCACCGCCAGAGCCAGCCGCCGCTGCTGGCCGCCGCTGAGTTGCTCAGGCGGCTGCTGCAGCGAAAGCCCCCCTAAGCCCACCTGCTCCAGGGTTTTTTCAGCCTCCTCAGCGGTGAGTCGCCGCTGGCCGAGTTTGAGCTCCTGGCCCACGCTCAGCCCGAGGAAGTGGCGCTCCGGGAATTGAAATACCAGCCCACAGAGCCAGCGTCGCTGGCGTGCATTGAGGGCTTCCCCCTCCCACAGCACCTGGCCGCTGCTGGGTTCGGCCAGGCCACCTATCAGTTCGAGCAGGGTGGTCTTGCCACTGCCACTGCTGCCGGCCACCAGGGCTGGCTGCCCCACCGCCAGCTGCAGGCTGACCCCGCGCAACACTGGCTGGTCGGCCGTGGCCGCCTGATAGCAGAGGTTGCGCAGTTCAAGCATCGACCCAGCATGCCGGCGGGCGTGTTTGATGGGGGCAGTTTTCTCGCCTTTTCCCCTTGCCATGGAGGTGCGCTTCCGCGAGTTCAATCCCTTCAACTGCTGGATCTGGATGCGCTTCCCCCACCCGGTGGGTGCCGGCGAGCGGGGTTACCTGGAAACCGCCTTCGACAGCTGGTTTTTTCTCGGCAAGCTGGGTGGCTTCAATGCCGAAAACCTCCAGGCCCACGAGGAGGGGGCCGAACTTGGCTGGATGGACTACAGCCACGAAGGGGCAGCGGCGGCCCTGCCGGCCCTGATGCACAACATGGGCCCGATCGAATACCAGGAGGAGTGGGCACGCTGCTGGGTTGATCTGGGCACCAGTGATGCCATCGCCCTCGATGTGCTGATCAATGCCCTGGGCCAACTCAACAACGACGTGCTCGAACTCGAGGAGCTGCTGATTGGTGGTCTCAACGATGACTGGCCGATTGAGGAGCAGCCCGAGGCGATGTTCGCCGGCCTCGACGCCATCGACGACTAGGCGAAGCTGTGGCACGGGAATTGCGGCGGCTGTTGATTCCCCCCGAGCGGCTGGCGGCCCAGGAAGTGGCCCTCGAGCCCGGCGAGGCCCACTACCTGGGCCGGGTATTGCGCTTGCGCCCGGGGGATCGCTTTGACCTGGTGGATGGGGCCGGCCGCCTCTGGAGCGCCAAGCTCAGCCAAGTAGATGGGGCCGTGCTCGAGCAACCGCTGCAGACCCCGCTGCAGCAGCAAAAGAAACCCGCCCCCCTGCTGGAGTTGGCCCTGGCCCTGCCCCGCCGGGACGCCGATGTGCTGCTGCGGATGGTGGTGGAACTGGGGATAGATCGCATCTTGCCCCTGCGGGCAGAGCGCAGTGTCGGGCCTGATGGGCCCAGGCCAGAGCGCGGGGCCGCCATCCTGCGGGAGGCTGTGGAGCAGTGTGAGCGCCTCTGGCAGCCCGAGCTGCGCTCCCCAGTGGCTGCCACCGCGCTGCTGGGGCTGCCGCCGCCCCATGGTGCCGGCCGGGGCCTGCTGGCCAGCAGCCGCAAGCTGGGCCTCCCCCTACTGCAGGAGCTCCTGGTGCCCCTCGCCCCAGGGCCCGCCAGTGCCGGCGAGGGGCTGGTGGTGGCGATCGGCCCTGAGGGTGGCTGGAGCCCGGCGGAGGAGGGGCTGGCGCTGGAGCAGGGCTGGCAGCCGGTGAGCCTGGGGCCGACGATCCTGCGTTGCAGCACCGCCGCCGTGGCGGCCGCCGCCCTGCTCAGCCATTGGCGCCAGAGCCTGGTCTCCTAGTTGCGAAACATGCCGGCGGCCATCGCCTTGTAACCGGCCAGGTTGGCTCCAGCCAGCCGCCGCCGGTTGGGCAGGGCATTGGCGGGATTGAGGCACTCCGGGGCGAAGGTGGCCAGGCTCGGAGCGGGCAGGGCTTCCTGGGCAGCGCGCAGCTCGGCGGCGATCGCCTCTGCGGTGGTGAGGCTGGGCTGGCTGCTGGGCTGGGCTGCAGGGGCCGGGGCCGGGGCCGGATTTGAAGCTAGAACCGCCGCTAATTTGCCCTCAGCCGCCTTGGCAGCGCTGGGTTTGGGCTCGGCGATCGCCACCTTGGCCGGGGTCGCACCCTCACTGCCCAGGTCTAGAAAAAAAGCGGGCTTGCGGTTGAACAACATTGCTGCAGCAGCGTTCTGCAACGATTATGGCCGGCCACTTTCCCCGATCCACCAGCACCTTGGCAGTCCAACACACTTTGGCTATGCGATCGCCCCTGCGTGCCCATTTCTGAGTTGGCCCTGGTTGCCCCCCAGAGCTGGGGCCACTGGTTAGGTGCCCTGGCCCTCAACGCCGGGCTGATTGCCCTGGCCCAGCGACTGCCGGTGCTGACCCGAGCCGGCTGGGTCCATGCCGGCTGCCTCGGCACCCTGCTGTGGGGCTGCCTTGGGCCACCGGGCTGGCTGGCGGTGGTGCTCTACCTGGTGCTGGGGTCGGCGGTGACCCGCCTGGGGTTTCGCGCCAAATTGGCCCGCGGTCTGGCGGAGGCCCGCGGCGGGGCCCGCGGCCCCGAGAACGTCTGGGGCTCGGCCGCCACCGGCACCCTGCTGGCGATGGCTGCCACCCTGGCACCGCCGGCTTGGCAGCCCCTGCTGCTGATCGGCTTTGCCGCCAGCTTCGCGGCCAAATTGGCGGACACCTTCGGCAGTGAGATCGGCAAGCGCTGGGGCCGCCACACCGTGTTGATCACCACCCTTCGCCCGGTCCCCCCCGGCAGCGAGGGGGCGATCAGCCTCGAGGGCACCGCCGCCAGCCTGGTCGGCAGTGCCCTGATGGCCCTGCTGATGCTGGCCCTGGGATTGTTGTCTGATGCTTCCACCTGGTTGCTGGTGACCCTGGTGGGGTTGGTGGCGACCCTGCTTGAGAGCCTGATTGGGGCCACCGCCCAGCAGCGTTGGCTCTGGCTGAGCAATGAGCTGGTCAATGGGATTCAGACGGCCATTGCCGCCTTGCTGGCAATGGCGCTTTGGATGGCGCTTTCAGAGGCGCTGGCTGGGATCTGGCCCGCGGCCGCCTGAAGCCAGCCCAGCAGGGTTTCGCCCCGCTGCTGGGTCTGGCGGCAGCTCAGGCGCAGCTCCAGTGCCAGTTCTTTCCAGCTCCGCCCTTCGAACCAGTGGCCCTCCAGCAGGCGTTTGTCCTGGGTGTCGAGTTGCTCCAGTTGCGTCAGCAACCACTGCTGAGGCCCCTGGGGGACATCGCCAGGATCCCCTGCCTCGGCGGTTGCCCAGCTTGGAGCGCCCTGGGCTGCCAGCTGATCGAGCAGGCAGCTGGGCTCTCCAGCGTCTTCACCGCCAAGTGGGGCATCGAGGCTGCACACCTGCAGCGCCCGCTGAACCGCGGCTGCCTCCTCTAGTTGGCCGCTGCGGCAGCCCAGCTCCGCGGCCAGGGCTTCGTTTGCCAGGGGTGCCTGGCCCCTGCTGCGCCGCTGCTCCTGCAGGCGCCTGGCCCGCTGCTGCAATTCCCGCAGTCGCCGGGGGGTACGCAGGGGCTGGCCGTTGTCTCGCACGTCGTGCAACATCGCCCCTTTGATGTAGGGAACGGCAAAGCTGCTGAGGTTGCAGCGCTGGCGCAGATCAAAGGCCTCCACTGCCCTGATCAGGCCCAAGTTGCCGGCCGACACCAGCTCATCGAAGGGTTGGCCACTGCGCAGGCTCTGGCGCTGGGCCACCATCCGCACCAGGCCAAGGTTCACTTCCACCAGGGCGTTACGCCAGCGCAGGCGGGTGTTTGCGTCGGGGCTGGCGGCCATGGCTTCCAGCCAGCTGCGGTTGCGCTCGTGGATCTGACAGGTGGACATGGGCATCGGGATGTCGGTGTTTCCACCGTCGCCGCGGCAGGGCCCCGCCCAGCTCCCCCCAGCGGGGGAACCGGGACCACCCCCCTGGGGGATTTACCGCTCACCCCATCGGCGTTAGGCCCGCCAGGGGCACCAGGTCGGCCCAGGCCAACAGGGCCGGCCAGCTACTGACCCGGCGGTAGACCTGCCGGTGCCCCTCGCTGTTGAAGTGCAGGCCATCGCCGGCCAGCCACTGGGGCCAGTCGGGGTCTGCCAGCAGCCCCTCCAGCAGGGGCAGGAAAGGCACATCCGCTTCCAGGCAGGCCTCCTCCAGCAAACCCTCATAGCGGCGGATGTCGTCCAGCCGATACCAGAGCACCCCTGCGTAGGGCATGGCCGCCTCGTCCACCGGGGTGAGGCCAATCACGTGCACGGGTGCGATCGCCTTGGCCTGGTGCAGCAACTGCTGCAGGCCAAATAGGAATCCCTCCCCGTCGAGCTGGGGCCGGCCATTGGCTCGCCCCACCCGGGCGGTGTCGTTCAGGCCTACTCCCAGCAGGATCCCCTGGGGTTGCTGGCGCCTTAGCTCGCCGCGGCAGCCCACCTCGGCCTTCAGCCGGGCCGCCAGCCGCTCCAGCCCGTCGCCGCGCACGCCCAGGTTGTAGAGCACCGGGCCGCCGGGCAGCTCCATCCAGTGGCGCCGCAATCGCTCGCACCAGCCCCCCTCCAGCGGGTCTCCCCAGCCGAAGATGCCGCTATCGCCAAGCGCCACCAGCTTCCTGGGGTGGGCCATCACCATGGGGGGTCTCCAGAAGCCAGAGGCGTGCGCGGTCGCTGAGATCTTCCCCCAGCAGGGTCAGCGCTGCATAGACCAGCACCAGAGCTAGCAGCTCGTCACCGGCAAAGGAACTGAGGGACTCCAGCAGTTGGCTGCCCAGGCCCGTGGCCCCCACCAGGCCCACCACCACCGATTCGCGCAGAATCACATCGCTCCGGTAGGCGCCATAGGCCAGGTAGGGGCGGGCCAGAGAGCTGAAGCGGCCGTAGAGCAGGGCCAGCCGGGGCCCTGCCCCCGCCGCCAGCAGGGCCTGCTGCTGGGGGGCTCCGCTGGTTTCGGCTGCCTCCAGCAAGAGTCGGCCCAGAATGGCGAGGTTGTGGAACCCCAGGGCCAGGGCGCCGGTGACCAGCCCGGGCTGCAGTACAAACAGCAGCAACAGGGCTGTCAGCGGTGGCGGCCAGAGCCTCCCCAGGGCCCACAGCCCTTGCACCAAAGCCAGCAGGGGCCGACAGGGCTGCACGACCAGCAGCATCAATGGCGCCAGACCCACGGCCAGGGCTGCGGCCAGCAGGGTGAGCAGCAGGGTGCTGCCAACCAGGCTCGCCCAGGGCAGGGCCAGCATCGCCCCCCAGTCGGCCGGGCCCAGGGGGGGCAGGCCCTGCCAGCGCAGCAGGCCGGCGGGGTCGATCCCAAGCTGCCAGGCCACCAGGCCCAGGGTAGGCAGCAGCACCAGGCCAACCGCCAGGATCTCCTGGCCCTGCCGGCCCACGCCCCGCTGGTTGAGTCCCAGCCGCACCGGCATGGCCCAGCGGCGCCGCAGCCAGCCCACCAGGGTCTCCAGCAGAAGCATCACCGCCAGCAGGAGCCACAGGCCGGTCCAGAGTTCCCTGAAGGCCAGCGACTGCAGGGTGAGGCGCAGCTCGGTGCCCAGGCCCCCCAGACCGAATACCCCCAGCATGGTGGCGCTGCGCAGGGCACATTCGAGCCGGTAGCCGCTGTAGCTGATCACCTGGGGCAGCAGCGGTGGCCCCAGGGCGGTAACCAGAGCTGCCGGTCCGGCTACGCCGCCACAGCGCAGGGCCTCCAGGTTGGCGGTTGGCAGGGCATCGAGCAGGTCGCTCACCACCCGGGCCACCAGGGCCCCGAAGGGAATGGCGATCGCCACCACCGCCACCACCGGCTGGAGTCCGACCACCTGCAGCAGCAGCAGTCCCCAGAGCAGTTCATGAATGGAGCGAGGCAGGGCCAGTAGGCGACGGATCCAGCTGGCTGGAGCGGCGCTGCCGTAGCAGGTTTGCCACACCACCCGGGAGCTGGCGATGCCGAGCAACAGTCCCAGGGCCAGGCTGGCGGCCCAGCCCAGCAGGGCGATGCCCGCCGTAACGCCCAGGCCCCCCAGCACCGATCCCACCACGAGCGGCTCCAGGGATGGCTGCAGGGCGGCGGCGGCAAACTGGCCCACCAGCTCCCAGCCGCCGCCATGGCTGATCCCGGGCAGCAGGGCCAGCACCGGCAGGAGCACCAGGGCGGGCAGCAGGACCCACAGCGGCGCCGCGGGCCTCATGGCCTCTCGGCACCGGCGTAGAGCGCCTTGAGCTGGCTTGTCTCGAGACTGGAGCCGGGCTGGTCAAATACCAGCTGGCCGGCCCGCAGCCCCACGACCCGGTCGAAACCGACCAGTAGGTCGGGGCGGTGCAGGCTGAGCAGTAGGGCCCTTGGCGGGCTCGCCAGCTCCAGCAGCAGGGCCAGCAGATCGGCGGCCAGGCGTGGATCCAGGCTGGCCAGGGGTTCATCGGCGAGCAGCAGTAAAGGCTCCTGCCGCAGCAGCCTGGCGAGGGCCACCCGTTGGCGCTGGCCCCCGGAGAGGGCCGAGACGGGCTGGTTAAGCAGGGCCGGATCTAGATCGAGCCGTTGCAGCACCGCCGCGCAGGCTGCGGTTTCCAAGGGCAGCAACAGGTTGAGCAGGGCCCGCGGCCAGCCCCATACCGCCAGCCGGGCGGCGTTGAGGTTTTGCTGCACCGTGAGCTCCTCGATCAGGCGCAGGTCCTGCCAAAGGGTGCCGATGCGTGCCTGCTGGCGCCGCCGGGCGCGGACTGTCCGGCCCCGGGGTTCCCCCTGCCACCGCACGTTGCCCTGGTCGGGGGCCAGCAGGCCATTGGCCACCGCCAGCAGGGTGCTCTTGCCGGCACCGCTGGGGCCCAGCAGGGCGACCCGTTCCCCCGGCTCCAGCTGCAGCGACACCCGATCCAGGCGAGGTTGACTGCGGCCCTTGACGGTGATGTCTTGGAGGATCAGTAGGGACGTCACATGCGGGCCTGGTTCATCTGGTGATCTGGCTTTTAGGCTTGCCGGCTGAGCATCTCTTGCAGTTTTGCCTGCAGGCTGTCGCGAACCTCCGGATCTCCCACCAATCGCAGGATTCCATCCCGGGGCCACCAGTTGAGTTTCAGATTGCTGACGCCATCTTCAAAAACGGCCAGCTCAAAAGCCCCCTTGTGTTGCCATTGACACGGCACCCCGAGTTGGGCAACCAACTCCTTGAGCTCGTCCAGGGATCCCTTGAACTCCACGGCGAACTGGGCGGCAGCAGCCTCGAGACTAGGCCCCTACAAACCGAAAACTTTCTGATTTCAGTAGCAATGGGCACGCTTGCTGAGGTCTTGAATTGCCCTTTGTGTAGGGTTTGAGGCAGGATTTCTGGGGTTAATTCTGGCCTCCTGTCCATTCATTTTGATTCTTTAATAGTGTCAATATCCTCTCGTTCAGATGAATTTGTCGGTATTTTTGGTCTATTTGATCAAGACGGCGATGGGAAAATATCTGCCGATGAAGTGGAGCATGTTCTTGCCAGCATGGCTGGAGTGATTGCCATTGAAGATCGCCAAGCTCTGCGTGATCTGGTTGGCTGCGATGGCGAGGTGGAGCTGGCCGCCTTCAGCCGCTGGGCCCAAGGCCGGCAGGGTTTGGCCGTTGCCTCATGCCTGCGCGAGATCTTTGAGTTAATAGATAGCGATGGCAGTGGCAGCCTCAATTTCCGGGAGCTGGAGGTGCTGCTCGCGGCCCTGGCGCCCGCCTGCGCAGATCTGCCAGCGGCAGAGCGGTTGCTGGCAGCCCTCGATCGAGATGGCGACAACTGCATCAGCGTTGAAGAATTTCTGCAGCTACTCGAAGCCGATGCGGTGATCGAGCTGTCGCTGGCAGATCTGAAGCGACTCAAAAAGACCCTGGCTCAGTATGTAAACGCCTCCAGCCGCTCCAGGGTTGCCTTGGTAGAGGTCGACTGCGACCTCGGTGCTGGCACGCCTGGAGCAGGTTCTGGCATTGATTTGCTCAAGCAGGCCGCTGCCCGTCAGCAGGAGCTACGCCAAATCAGCGATCGTTTAATTGAGGAAATAAAGGGTCAGACCAGGCCAGGCGCCCGAGCCGCGGAGCTGGGCCCCGCCACCTCCACCCCCCACGCACGCCATATCGAGACGATTGCCGGCGTGATGCGGGACGCGGCCGCCTTGGTGGCCTCCAGCCTGGAGCGCGGGCTGTTCCCAATCGTGATCGCTGGTGATCACTCCACGGCTGCCTCCACCATCGCCGGCATTCGCCGGGCCCATCCCGAGCGGCGCCTAGGTGTGGTGTGGATCGATGCCCATGCCGATATCCATTCCCCGTACACCACGCCCTCCGGCAACATGCACGGCATGCCTTTGGCCATTGCCTCGGCTCACGACAACACCATTGAGGCCATCAACGAGCCCGATTCCACGACCAGGTTGCTTTGGAAGGAGCTCCAATATCTCAATGGCACAGGATCGCCGTCGATCATTCTTGAAGACCTGATTTATGTGGCAGTTCGTGATACGGAGCCGGCGGAAAATATCACGATTGAGCATTTCTCCATACCGATCATTACGACGGATGATGTTCGGCGATTCGGACCAGAGCAGGCATCCCAGCGCTGCCTAGACCATCTCAGTCAGGTCGATTTGATCTATGTAGGGCTTGCTGAATTTCATTCGCGGGTTTTTCGTCCGCGCCAAGGGCCGCGACTCAGCCTGCAGCGCCAAGCGCTGGTGACCTCAATTTTACTCCTAGAAGCTGACTAAGCAGCCCACAGAAGCGCTGGACGGCGCCAGGAGGCGAGCAAATAGAGCATCAGGATGTACACAGAGACAAGAATAGATAATAAGAGGCGCAGTAGCCTGAGAACCTTCTCGGCATTCATCACAAAGAACGCCATCGTGATCACCGTTCTTGATGTTTCAATCAGCTTGGTCATGATCCGATCCAGTCCATATTTCCGTTTGCTCGTTCCGATTCTTCCCTCGATCACGGAACGCTTTCTCAAGTCTGATTTAAAAAGCTCTTGTTGCTCTGCTGTCTGCACCTCGGCCTCTACCTGCTTCTTGCGTGGACGGCCACTGAGTCTGATGTTATTTTCTGCGCAGAACTTCTTGTTGCCTAATGTCATATAGATTGAATCGGCACAGATTCGTGCTGGATAGTACCCTCGCTCTTCCTTGTATTGCTTGGTACGTGCGATCAGGTCGTTGGCTTCATTGTAGTTGTCCCAGCTGATTCGATCCACATCGACAAAGCCATTATCATCTGATATTGAGATCTTCGCACCGAACTCTGTTCGCCTTCCCGCCTTGCCCCTCACGATCGGCCGCACGTGTGGTTTTGACAAATTGACAATCCGATCGTCGATGCGCCGGCTATCAGCGTCATACATCTCCTGCTGCTGCCGGTACAGTTCACTGGTGATCAGCAGCTTGCGGTAGAGCTGGGTTCCAAGCTCCAAAAGCATGGCACCGCAATGGATCATCTGATCAATTGCTCTGAGGTTTCTCCGGATCTCGTTGAGCTGAAAGCGCTTGACTTCACGGATCTCGGCGCATTTGGGCTTTTTCTTCTTGATGATCGCCAGAAACCGATTCCGAGCTTTATCCCGGTTGCAGCGGGGTTTACGATTGATCTTTCCCTGCAACTGCTTGAACAGTTCGTCGATGATCTTCTCAGTGGCCTCTCTCGCTTCGTTGAGCAACCTCAGATCTACTGGGTAGGGAATGTCATCAGGCACGCAGGTTGCATCAAGAATCAGAGTACCCCAGTTACTTTCAGGATCCAACGTTGCAGGCTTCACCCCTAGCGCTTCGTCGATGGCAGCAAGCTGTTGCTCCTCTTCTTGTTCACTATCATCCTCCTCCGCCGAAACCAGCATCTCTTTAATCATCGCAATGCCATTGGCCTTGGTCATGTCATTGCAGATCTTGATCAGATCAGGGCCAATGCGCTTACGAAAATGCACCATCATCGATGGATCAAACGGGGGCATTGCCTGGTATGCACTCAAGCCAATGAAAAATTGTAGATACGGTGATTCCGTGATCAGCTGAACTGTTTCGCGGTCTGTCACTCCCAGGCGTTGCTGGATGTACAGCGCACCGAACGCCATCTGAAACGGCTTGGCCGGTGCTCCTGTCTTGGCACTGAATTGGGGTGCATACTGGCTTTCCAGCGGCATCCATGGAATCAGGTTACGAAGCAGAAGCCAGCGATTATTAGGATCTAGTTTGCCGCCGAAGGGCGTGTAAAACTCCTCGATCGATAGCTGACCTGCGTGCTGAAAAACGTACATTGGCGTGTCAGCAGATTGTTCTAAGCCAGGAATGGCTCCATTAGGCTCATTTTAACGTGAGACCATCCCTGGAATCAACTGCGGCGCAATGGATATCGGTTCCTCAGCAAGCCCTATGTAAGCTTTGATGTGGATTCCATGGACTCCACTATCTGTAAGGGCACCGGCACGCCCGTGCCTGGTGGCATTTGGGTTGATGAGGCTCGCCAGCTCACCCGGTGCCTACTGGCAGACCCCAGGGTCTGCTGCTGGGAAATCTGCGAGATCAATCCCCATCTAGATACTCTAAATACCTTGGCTGAAGTGTCACTGAGCCTTTATCAGGAGGTGTTAGAGGTGCTCGACGCCCGTCTCTAGGCCGATGGACAGGCCTGAGAAATCGGCTTTTGAGCTGCTTAGAGATTTGCTCGAGCCTGCTGTTGACCTGCCCTCCAGGCTTCAACGGCTGTTGCCCACTATGGGCACCCTGCATCAGCTGCATCGCCCAGTAGCACGACTCAACCCCGGCCTGGTTTCGCTGCTGGCGTGTTTGCGTGGCTTTGCCCAGGTGATCTTCATCAACAATCCCCTCAGCGGTCTGGTGTTGCTTCTCGCCTTCCTGGTGCAGTCGCCATGGTGTGCCCTCTTGGCCCTGCTGGGTACCGCAGCTTCCCATTGCACAGCTCGGCTTCTCGGCTTGGCTGAGGGGTTGCGGAGCGAGGGGATCTACGGCTTCAACGGCGCCCTGGTGGGCTGCGCCGTCGCCAATCTCGCCCAGTTCGATCGCCCCTTGTCCAGCTTGATTTGGGCTGTTTTGGTGCTGCTTGGTGGGGCGCTGACCACCTTGCTGCTTGAGGGGCTGGGCAGGGGAATCAACCGTTCCCTGGGGCTACCACCACTCACCCTGCCTTTCATTCTTGTTAGTTGGGGCTTGCTGGGGTTGGCTTCGCTTGCGCCGGCGGCGGCATTGGCGCTGGCCGAACCGACCCCGATGCCCGAGCTGGCCAGCACCTCCCAGGCCCTCGCCCATGGGCTGCTTCGATCCGCGGGTCAGGTTTTTCTCTGCCCAAACCCCTGGAGTGGCTTGCTGGTGTTAATTGCTACAGCCCTCGCCAGCCCCCTTGCCGCAGGCCTGGGTTTACTTGGTGCCCTAGCTGGCATGGCAACCGGCCTTCTGCTCGATGTCCCTTTGGGCGCGATCGCCCAGGGCCTCTGGGGATACAACGGCTTGCTGGTGGCGATTGCCTTGGGTGGGATTTTTTACGCCCCCAGCTGGGCCAGCTTGGCGGTGGGTCTGGGAGGGGCGGCTCTGGCGAGTCTGTTCCAGTTTGGCTGGGGCCTCACTCCAGCCCAGGGCTGGCCTTCGCTCACCTTGGCTTTTGTGCTTGCCACCTGGGTGATTCAGCTGCTGGTGCGTCGTGCCTTGCCGGCCCTGATTCCGGTTTCGCTGCACGCCATCTTGACTCCGGAGGAGCATCGCCAGCGCTATGTGTTGGCCCGCACCCTGCTTGCCGATTTTCGTCAAAACCTGCACCTGGCAATCAGCGGCCAGCGCCGCGCTTTTTTGGCTGGACGGGTTCCGGCGCTGCTGCGGCAACAAATGTCGGCCTTGTTTCAGCGACTCGATCAAGACGGCAATGGCGATATCAGTGCGGCGGAGCTGCTCGATGGTCTGGGGATTGATCCCCAGCAAGCCGGAGAGGCTGGAGTGCTGGCAGCCCAGTTGGCAAGTGTGCTGCAGGCCATGGACCTGGATGGGGATGGCCGGGTGGATGCCGAGGAGTTTGGTGAGCTGATGCTTCGCCTGCAGCGCTTGCGCCTTGGCGAGGCTCGCCTGCTCAACTATCTGCTGCCAGTCGATGCCAACGGCGATGACAGGCTTGATCCGGCCGAACTCAGGCGTCTGCTGGCCAGTGTGGGCGAACGTCCCCTTAATGCTGAGGAGGAGTCCTATCTCTTCAGCCACTCTGCCGATGGCCTCACCTGGCTCCAGTTTGTAGACCACCTGCTACTTACATGAACCTGCCATCCCAACCTGAGCGCGCCTTCAGGCCAGGGTGAGGCGGTAGACGATCAGGGCGAGGATCAGCGCCACCAGGGACATCTCAATTAGGTCAGGGCCTCGGGAGTTCATGGCCAGATCAGCGGCGGCGCTGTTCCAGCCTGGCGGCTGAAGGCAGCACCAGGGCCAGCGCCAGCAGGGGGATCTCAATCAGCAGCTGGCCATTGCCGAAGGCGATGAAGCCCAGATCCAGAAAGGCGATGCTGTGCAGAAATAGCGACCAGGCCTCATCGGATTCCGTACTGGCCCTGCTCCAGAGCGTCAGCCCTGCCAGCACCAACACCAGATCGATCAACCAAACCATGGACCCCATCCCCCCTGGCAACTGATTTTGGATCCGATCAACGAATTTTGCCGATCTGGCGGCCCACCTGCTCGATCTTCTTGTATTCAGCCGGGTTCACGGTGGTGAACTGCTGGGTCCCAAACAGGTTCAAGATCTGTTTCTGCTCGGGATCACTGGAGCGCCAACTGAGAATCGCCTGCTGCAGTTTGGTGCTGAAGCCCTTGCCGAAGCGTTGGTTGAGGTTGGGCTGGCCTAGCCACAGGTAGTCGGGGTAGCTGGGGGTGCGCCAGATCTGCACCACCTTGGCCCGGTTTGCCTTGCCGCTGCGCAGGCTGCTCTTCCATACCTGCTCATTAACCGCGCCGGCGTCGTAGGCCCCGCTTTGCACCAGAGCAATTGTGGCGTCGTGGCTGCCGCTGAAGCCTGGGGCGCCACCGGCGAAGTCGTCGAGGTTGACGCCAGCCTGGCGGAGAAAGTATTCGGGCATCAGCCGGCCAGAGGTGGAACTCTCCGAGCCGAAGGTGAAGCGCGTGTTTCTGAGTGCCACCAGGCCCTTCTGGTTCTGGATCGGCTTGAGGCCACTGCGGGTGTTGGCAATGAACACGCTGTAGAACTGGGCATCGATGTCTCGCTGGGCCAGCATCTGGGCCCCTGCTTTCTGCAGGCTGGCCTGCACGCCGGTGAGCCCGCCAAACCAGACCAGATCCAGGCTTCCGGTGCGGAATGCACTGACGGCGGCCGTGTAGTCGGTTACGGGCACGTAGGTAACCTTTACGCCTAGTTGCTGGCTGAGCTCGTTGGCCACCAGGGAGTAGAGGCGATTGAGTTTTTCGGGGTTCTGGTCGGGGATGGCGCCGATGCGCAGCTCAGGTTTGGAGTTGGCCTGCTGCACCAGGGCCGCCGGCACAAGCGCCAGACAGAAGCCAGCCAGGAGGGTCAGAAAACGTTTTCGGCTGGTCATCGCGGATCTACTGGCTTGGGCTGGGAATTGGGCTGGTGTTTTTTAGAGGGCTGCAAGGAAGCGCTTCAACCTTTCAAGCCCATCGGCCAGGGTGGAGGGATTGGCTGCGCAGGAGAGGCGGATGCAGCGATCTTCCCCAAAGGCCACGCCAGGTACAACCGCCAGCCCCACCTCATCGAGCAGGCGATTGCAGAAGGTCATCGAGTCGAGCCCATGGGCGCTCACATCGGGAAAGGCGTAGAAGGCACCCTGGGGCGGCTCGAGCTTGACCCCATCCATACCTGTCAGGCCTGCCGCGAGCAGGTTGCGGCGCTCGTCAAATTTGGCTGCCATGGCCCGCACGCAATCCCGCGGGCCGTTGATCGCCGCCAGGGCACCAAACTGGGCAAAGCTGCAGACGTTGCTTGTGCTCTGGCTCTGCAGGGCACTGGCGGCCGCCACCACCGTGCTGGGGCCGGCCAGCCAGCCCACGCGCCAGCCGGTCATCGCCCAGCCCTTGGCGAAACCGTTGACCGTAAATACCCGCCCGGCCAGGTCGGGGGCTACGGCGGCCAGGCTGTGGTGGCTGTGGCCTGGCGCCAGTAGGAATTCATAGATCTCATCGCACACCACCGCCACTTGGGGGTGGCGGCGCAGCACCGCGGCAATCGCCTCGAGTTCCGGCCGGCTCAGCACCATGCCTGTGGGATTGCCGGGGCTGTTAAGTACCAGCAATTTGCTGGCCGGGGTGATGGCTGCCTCCAGCTGGGCTGGATCGAGGCGGAACCCCTGGGCTGGGGAACAGGGGATCAGGGCCACCGAAGCCCCAGCCAGCTGGGCCATCTCCGGGTAGCTGAGCCAGTAGGGCGAGGGCAGCAGCAGCTCATCGCCGGGGCCGAGCAGCACCTGAAACAGGTTGTACAGAGCCTGTTTGCCGCCGTTGGTCACCAGCACCTGCTCGGGGCTGATGGCCAACTGATTTTCGCTGCAGAGCTTGGCGGCGATGGCGGAGCGCAGGGCGGGCTCACCGGCAGCGGGGCCGTAGCGGGTGTGGCCGGCCTCCAGGGCGTCGGCAGCGGCCTGGCGGATGAAGGCCGGGGTGTCGAAATCCGGTTCGCCGGCGCTGAGGCTGCAGACGTCCTTGCCCGCTGCCCGGAGGGCCTTGGCCCGGGCGGAGATGGCCAGGGTGAGGGAGGGCTTGAGGGCCCGGGCCCGGGCTGAAAGAATCGGAGTGGTGCAAGGCGCGGCGATCATCCCTGTGTCCGGCATCGGGACGCGCGGCATCAGCTGTGGCGGACATCTTGCCCTACCGATTTCCCGCCTAGGGTTCAGCCGGGCACGAAACGCAACGGGCATAAAACCCACCCCCTGCTCCATAGAGATGGCAGCCTCGCTTGAACTGGCCCCAGCCCTGCAGCAACTCACTGAAGCCTGCGCCGCCTGTCGCCGCTGTGGCCTGGCCGTAGAGAGGCAGCAGGTAGTGGTGAGCCGGGGCAATCCCGCCGCCCGGCTGATGCTGATCGGCGAGGGCCCCGGCGCTCAGGAAGACAGCACTGGCTTGCCCTTTGTGGGTCGCTCCGGCCAGCTGCTAGACCAGCTGCTGGCTGCCGCTGGCATCGACAGCAACCGAGACGCCTACGTGGCCAATGTGGTCAAGTGCCGCCCGCCGCAGAACCGCCGACCCACGGCGGCGGAGCTGGCGGCCTGCCGCCCCTGGCTCGATCGGCAGATCGCTTTGGTGAATCCGGCCGTGATCCTGCTGGTGGGGGCCTCGGCCCTGGAGGGGGTGCTGGGTATTAGGGGCGGCATCACCAACCTGCGGGGCCAGTGGCGCGCCAGCGAGATCGAAATTTTGCGGGGCCGGCGCCTGATGCCCGTCCTGCATCCCTCCTATCTAATGCGCTTTAACTCGCAGGCCGAGGGCTCGCCCCGCGCGCTCACTGCAGCCGACTTCCAGGAGGTTCGCCGATCCCTGCTGGCCCCTTGAAAGGATCGGCGGCCATCCTTTTCTTGCCCCCCCGCCTTGCCCAACTGCTCATTGCATTTGACACCCTCGCCGCTTGAGCTGGCTTTGTGACAGGCTTTGGCCACGCGCCCCTGCCCCGCGATGACCACCGCCCCGTCTCGCTACGACACCGTCGCCCGCTACGACACCCTGATTCACCGGCGCCAGACCCGCAGCGTGCGGGTGGGAAACATCTGGATCGGCAGCGACCATCCGGTGGTGGTGCAGTCGATGATCAACGAGGACACCCTCGATATCGAAGGGGCTACGGCCGGTATCCGGCGGCTGCATGAAGTCGGCTGTGAAATCGTGCGCCTCACGGTGCCGTCCCTGGCCCACGCCAAGGCGGTAAAGGAAATCCGCCAGCGCCTAGAAGACACCTACCAGCCGGTGCCCCTCGTAGCGGATGTGCACCACAACGGCATGAAGATTGCCCTGGAGGTGGCCCAGCACGTCGACAAAGTGCGGATCAATCCCGGCTTGTTTGTGTTCGATAAGCCCGACCCCAATCGCACCGAATTCAGCCCCGAGGAGGTCGCCGCCATCGGTGAGCGCATCTCTGAAACGTTTGAGCCGCTGGTGCAGCTGCTCAAGCAGCAGGACAAGGCCCTGCGCATTGGCGTCAACCATGGCTCCCTGGCCGAGCGGATGCTGTTTTGCTACGGCGACACGCCCCTGGGCATGGTGGAGAGCGCCCTGGAATTCATCCGCATCTGCGACCGCCTCGACTTCCACAACATCGTGGTTTCGATGAAGGCTTCTCGGGCCCCAGTGATGATGGCCGCCTACCGGATGATGGCGGACCGCATGGACGCCGAGGGCTTTCCCTACCCCCTGCACCTGGGCGTCACCGAGGCGGGCGATGGCGACTATGGCCGCATCAAGAGCACCGCCGGCATTGCGCCCTTGCTGGCCGAGGGCCTGGGCGACACGATCCGGGTTTCGCTTACCGAGGCACCGGAGAAGGAGATTCCTGTCTGCTATTCGATTTTGCAGGCCCTGGGCCTGCGCAAGACGATGGTGGAATACGTGGCCTGTCCCAGCTGCGGCCGCACCCTGTTCAACCTCGAGGAGGTGCTGCACAAGGTGCGCAACGCCACTTCCCACCTCACCGGTCTGGACATCGCCGTGATGGGCTGCATTGTCAATGGGCCAGGCGAAATGGCCGATGCCGACTACGGCTATGTGGGTAAGATCCCCGGCACCATTTCCCTCTACCGGGGCCGCCAGGAGATTCGGCGGGTGCCGGAAGCGGAGGGGGTCGGGGCCCTGATTGCTTTGATTCGGGAGGATGGTCGCTGGGTGGAGCCCTGAGGTCGGTTGCCGGCGCTAGTTTGAAAGCGTCTTTACCCGGCCTGTTCCGCTCTTACAGATGGCCAGCCCCCGCACCAGTTTGCTTGTGCTGGTAGGCATTGGTGCCTGTGCTGCCACCGCGGTCGTGGCCAGGGAAGTGGTGACATCTCCGGGAGCTTCGTCGCGGATCAGCGACAGTCCCAAGGAGGTGATCGACCAGACCTGGCAGATCGTCTTCCGCGACTACCTGGACATCAACGGCAAATACAAGCCGGAGCAATGGCGCCAGCTGCGCCGCGATGTGCTCGCCAAGAGCTACGGCAGCTCCAAGGAAGCCTATGAATCAATTCGGGGCATGCTCGCTAGCCTCGACGATCCCTACACCCGCTTTCTGGATCCGCGCGAATTCAAGGAGATGCAGATCGACACCTCCGGGGAACTATCCGGGGTGGGCATCCAGCTGAGCCTCGATAAGGAAACCAAAAACCTGGTGGTGGTTTCCCCCATTGATGGTTCACCTGCTTCTCGGGCCGGCGTGCAGCCCAAGGATGTGATCACGGCCATAGATGGCAAGAGCACCAAGGGCATGAGTACCGAAGATGCGGTCAAGTTGATCCGCGGCCAGGCTGGTACCTCCGTAACCCTCACCCTGCAGCGCAAGGGTCAGAGCCTGCAGGTGCCCCTTACCCGCGAACGCATCGAGCTCCACGCCGTAGATCATCAGATCAATACCAGCCCAGATGGCGTCAAGGTGGGTTACATCCGCCTGCGCCAGTTCAATGCCACCGCCACCAAGGACATGCGCCTGGCGGTAAAGGACCTCGAGGAGAAGGGGGCCCAGGGCTATGTGTTGGACCTGCGCAGCAACCCCGGCGGCCTGCTGATGGCCAGCGTGGAGATCGCCCGCCAGTGGCTCAATGAGGGCACGATCGTCTCCACCAAGACCCGCGACGGCATTCAGGACGTGAAGCGGGCCAATGGTCGCGCCCTTACGGCCAAGCCCCTGGTGGTGCTTGTCAATGAAGGCTCCGCCAGTGCCAGTGAAATTCTCTCCGGTGCCCTTCAGGACAACCAGCGGGCCGTCCTGGTGGGTCAGAAGACCTTTGGTAAAGGTCTGGTGCAGTCGGTGCGGGGCCTCTCCGATGGCTCTGGCATGACAGTGACTATCGCCAAATACCTCACTCCCAGTGGCCGGGACATCCACAAGCACGGGATTGATCCCGATGTGCAGGCCAAGATGAGCGAGCTGGAGGCCCAAAAGCTCAAGCTCGAAGACCTGGGCACCAAGAAGGACAGCCAATACCGGATAGCCGAGACAACCCTGGTCAAGCGACTCCGCAGCGCCAGCGGCCCCTCCCAGGCATACAAACCAGGCAGCGCCAACCTGCCAGCTGCCCTGGGTTCGAGCACTAAGCCTTGAGCTCCCAGCCATCGATCTGGAATGAAAAGCCCTGGTGGTGCCAGCCCTGGTCCATCATGCTGACTGGCATTACCCTGCCGACGGGCAGCTGGTTTCTGCTCCAGCGTTGGTGGATAACCGCCCCTGTGGCAGCGGCGGTACTGGTGTGGTGGTGGCTATTTCTGGTGCTGGTGCCGCGGGCCTACCTAGAGCAACAGGGCAGCCAGTAACGCTGGCCTGCTCAGGCCACCGGCTGCATCAGACCGCCGCCGGGGCTGGAATCGTCATCGTCGTTGTTGTTGCCCGTGTCGCCCTGCAGCAAGGCGTATACGGCTAGGGCCAGCAGGCTCACTACCCCAGATACCAGGCTGAGACCACCACCCAGGCCGCCAGCGAAGCCCGAAGATGCTTCGATAACTTCGCCCATGGGTCCTCTTCACACAACTTCTCATTAATGTAACGGATTTTTGCGGGACCTGGGCGTGCAGGTGGAGCCCATCCTTCAAGACGCCCCGGGCCACTGCCTGCGGTTGGTGAGTTCCTTGGATTGGCACCGCGATCTTCTGCGCCGGGCCAAGGTTTTGGCGGCTTAGCACGACACCTCGATCAGCGCCCTGCTCAATGCGGAGCTGCGCTATTTGGTGGAAACCTGCGAGCTGGCCGAGCGGCATGGCAACCGCAATGCCGCGTTGCTGCTGGGGTTTGCCCTCGGCCGCATGAGCGACCTCGAAGTGATGGAGCAGCTCCATCTCGAACACGAGGAAGACCTGTTCCTGTTGATGGCCCAGGCCCACTTGCCGCTGCCGCGCCTCGCCGATCAGGCCACTGAAGCCATGGTGAGCGCCCTGCAGCAGCTGGTCTGATGGGGGACGCCCCTTTTCTGATTCCTGATGCCGGGCAATGGTGGACATGGTGCTGGAGGAGCTCACCCGCAGCCATTCGCCCACAAGCCAGCAGATCGGAGCCTGGGTGAAGGATCAGTGCATTCCTGTGTGGTCAAGGGAGGTGTGCCGCAGGGCGGCAGGGCGTCGCCAACGCAACCTGGGTGAGATGGCGATTCAGGAAACGATGCAGGCTTTGGTGATGGAAGAGCCTCCCAGGCGGGGCGTGTTTCTCTTCGAAGACCACAAGATCTCCCGCGCCACGTTTTTACTGCTGCCCGGTTGTCTCAAGGTCACCACCCGAGCTATTCTGCTGTTTGTGGAGCGTGGGGGTTGGTTGGATTCAGCAGTTGCAATTGAGCGAAGGGCCATCGAGGCCGGGCGTAAGTTTTCGCGGCTGCGATTTCCGTCAAATTGACTACCCTCTTCCCGGCAGGTCTCACACCGCTAAGACCGCCTCGTTCTGGGCCCTGAGCTGCTCGGCCCGCTGGGCTTCGCTGAGACCATCGGCTCCGGGGAGCTGGGCGGCCATCTGGTTCAGCCAGCCCATCAGCTCCTTCAGCTGCTTCTCGGCGGGCAGCACCCCCAGGCCCCGAGCCAGCACCTTGGCGGTGCTGCCACTGCTGGCCTGAAATACCAGGCGGCCATGGAGATGCTGGGGCAGCCCCTGGCGCAGCAGGCGGAAGGCGGGCTCCTCCATGGGCGTTTCCAGGCAGATGTTGGGCTTCTCCGGCTTGATCCGCGAGAAGCCGCAGCGCCTGGCCACCAGCTTCAACTCCATCAGCTGCAGCAGCGATTGCACCGGCGCCGGAATGGGTCCGTAGCGGTCCACCCAGCCAGCTGCCAGTTCAACCAGGGCGGCAGCGCCACTGCAGTCGGCAGCGGCCCGGTAGGCCGCCATCTTCTCGTCGTTCTCGGTGATCCAGTCGCCGGGGATGAAGGCGGTGATCGGCAGATCGATCTGGGTGTCTTCCACCTTGGGGATGTCCTGGCCCTGGATCTCGGCGAGGCATTCCTGCAGCATCTCCATGTAGAGGTCAAAGCCGATCGCCTCCATCTGGCCGCTCTGCTCCACCCCCAGCAGGTTGCCCACGCCGCGGATCTCCATGTCGCGCATGGCCAGCTGGTAGCCACTGCCCAGCTGGGCAAACTCCTGGATTGCCCGCAGCCGCTGCCGCGCCGCCTCACTCAGGGAGGCATCGCCCGGATAGAACAGCCAGGCATGGGCCTGGATACCGCTGCGGCCCACCCGGCCCCGCAGCTGGTACAGCTGGGCCAGGCCAAATTTGTGGGCGTCCTCGATCAGGATCGTGTTCACCCGTGGGATGTCCAGGCCGCTCTCCACGATCGTGGTGCAGAGCATCAGGTCGGCCTCGCCGGCATTGAAGGCCACCATGGCGCTCTCCAGTTCCCCCTCGGCCATCTGGCCGTGGGCCACCAGTAGCCGCAGGCCCGGAACCATGACCCGCAGCTGGTCGGCCACCTCCTCGATCCCCTCCACCCTGGGCACCACGTAAAAGATCTGCCCGCCCCGGTCCAGCTCCTGCCGGATCGCGCTGCGCACTGCCTCCTCATCGAGGGCGGCCAGGTGGGTTTTGATCGGGCGGCGCAGCGGTGGCGGCGTGGTGATCAGGCTCATCTCCCGCACCCCCGAAAGGCTCATGTAGAGCGTGCGCGGAATGGGCGTTGCCGACAGGGTCAACACGTCCACGTCCTTGCGCAGGGCCTTGATCTTTTCCTTCTGGTTGACGCCGAAGCGCTGTTCCTCATCCACCACCAGCAGGCCCAGCTGCTTGAAGCCCGTGCCCTTGGAGAGCAGCTGGTGGGTGCCCACCACCACGTCCACATTGCCTGTGCTGAGTCCTTCGAGGATGGTCTTGCGTTCGCTTGCGGTGCGGAAGCGGTTGAGCAGGCTCACTTTGAGGGGATAGGGCGCAAAGCGTTCGCTCAGGGTGCGCCAGTGCTGTTGGGCCAAAACCGTGGTGGGGGCAAGCATGGCCACCTGCTTGCCCGCCGTCACCGCCTTGAAAATCGCCCGGATCGCCACCTCCGTTTTGCCGAAGCCCACATCGCCACACACCAGCCGATCCATGGGCTGGGGTTGTTCCATGTCCCGCTTCACATCGGCAATGGCCTTGGTCTGGTCTGGGGTGGGGTCATAGGGGAAGGAATCCTCCAGCTCCTGTTGCCAGGGGCCATCGGCCGGGTAGGCGAAGCCCGGGGCCTGGTGACGCTCCGCATAGAGCTTCACCAGATCCACCGCCACTTTGCGCACGGCCTTGATGGCCCGTTCCTTGGCTTTGGCCCAGGCCGTACCGCCCATGCGGTTGAGCTCAGGCGGGGCGTCGGTGCTGGCGCGGTAGCGGCCAAGACTGCCCAACTGGTCGGCAGCCACCCGCAGCAGGCCGTCGGCGTATTGCACCACCAGGTAATCCCGCGATTCGTCGCTGATCGCCAGTTTTTCGAGCTTGAGAAACTTGCCGATGCCGTGGTTGCGGTGCACCACGAAATCCCCCGGCTGCATCTTGCCCGGGTCGACCGTGCGGCTGGCTGCCTTGCGGCGGCGGCGCACATAGCCGCTGGCGGTGAGGGCATGTTGGCCAAAAAATTCCCTATCGGTGATCAGCACCAACTTCCAGGCCGGCAGCTGGAGCCCCTCCAGTTCGGCGGTGCTTCGATTTTTCAGGGCCACCGGCGTGGCCTGCTCCACCAGTCGATCGATGGCTGGGAAGTCGGAGGGATTGGGCACAAAGCGGGTGATGCAGTCGTGCTCCTCCAGCAGGGCCACCGCCCGCGAGGGCTGGGCAGAGATCAGCCATACCGTGGCTTTCTCAGCCACAAAGCCCTTCACCAGGGCGGCCAACTTGCCAAAGGCGTTCGGGTAGGCAGGCACCGAGCGGGCGGCCAGATCAAAGCTGTTGGGGTGGCTGTCGGTTTCCAGCAGCTCGGCCAGATCAAAGCCCCTGAAGGCTTCCGCCTGTTGGAGGGCGCCGGCTGGCTCCCGATGCAGCACCCCTGGCAGCGCGCCCCCCAGCTCGCCGCAGACCTCAGCGTGGTGTCCGGCGGCGTGGTCAAACCACTGCTGGGCATGGGAGAGACACTGGCTCCTGCCATCGACAGCCACCAGGGTGTCGGCGCCGAGGTAATCGAGCAGAGAGGCCGGCTCGTCCCAGGCCAGGCCCATCAACCGGCGCATCCCCTCGGGAGTGCCGCCCTCCAGCAGCTGGTCGAGGGCCTCCGGCTTGAGCAGCAGCTCCAGCCCATCAGGCATCGCCTGGCGCAGCGCCTCGGCAACCAGGGGGCCGTAGCCGCTGGGGGTCAGGCGCACCACCTCGATGGGATCGAGGGAGCGTTGGGATGCGGGGTCAAATTCCCGCAGCTTGTCGAGCTCCTCGCCAAAAAACTCCAGCCTCACGGGGAGTTCGCTGCTCACCGGGAAGACATCGACGATGTCGCCGCGGCGACTCCAGCTGCCCTCCTGCTCGATCGTGGGCACCCGCTCGTAACCAAGGCGGCTCAGGGTTTCGCCCAGCTGCTCGAGGCTGATGGTTTCGCCCTTGCGCAAACTCAGACATTGGGCCCGCAGGGCCTGGGGCGGGGGCAGGTGGGGCTGCAGGGCCCGCTCGGTGGCCACGATGGCGAGGCCTCCTGCTGGCCTATCGACCAGCTCGCTGAGCACCTGCAGCTGGCCCCAGGTGATCTCGCTGGTGGGATCGAAGGGCTCGTATGGGCTGGCCTCGCTGGTGGGGTAGAGCTGGCAGCTAGACCAACCCATCAGCTCCAGCAACGCCGCCCAGCGGCCCGCCTCCTCAAGGGTCGGCACGATCACCAGCAGCGGCGCCCCCGTGGCACGGGCCATGGCGCTGCTGATCAGTGCCCGGGCGGCCCGACCGCCCCCGGCCAGCCTCAATCGCTCGGGCCGCGCCAGCCGTGCCAGCACCTCGCCGGTGAGGGCTGCCTGCTGCAGCTGGCGCACCATGGCGGTGAGGGGCATGGGCGGATCTGGCAGCAGCTAGCTCCGATCTTCGCAACTGCCCATACTGAAATGGCGAACCCACCGTGGCGGCCATGTTTCTGATCCACAGCACGGTCGATCAGGCCCCGCTGCAAGCAGCTGCCCTGGTGGGCGCCTGCAGGGGCGACGGCTGGCAGACCCCTCTTCAGCCCCGCTTCCTGGGCGTGCTGTTCCACCAGCTCCTCGGCTACGAGGCCGATTTCGATCACTTGGCGGGCCTCTCCCCCGAAGCCGTGGCCGAGGCCCTGCCCACTGCCGAGCAGCGGCTGGAGTTAGTGGAGTTGATGGTGACCCTGGAGATGCTCTGCGATTCCATCCCTGCGGCGCTCGAGGCCTCCATTGGGCACTGGGCCGGCGTCCTGGGGGTGGAAGACCGCAGTCTTCGGCTTGCCCGCGACCTGGCGGCCCATGCCTCCGCCCAGGCCCTGCACGACTTCTACCGTTACAACTGGATCGGTGAGCAGGACATTCTCAGCCCAGCCTTCGAGGGCCTGCTGGCCCGCCATGGCGAGCAGGCCTACGCCCTCACCGTGGAGCCCGATCCCATCGAGGCGGCCCGCTGGCGCGCCCTGGAGCAGTGCCCTGCCGGCAGCATTGGCCGCAGCCTCTGGGATTTCTACCGGGAGCGCGGCTTCGGTTTCCCGGGGGAACCGGGTGCCGCTAACGCGGCCCTGGCCCATCACGACTGGATCCATGTGCTGGCGGATTTCGACACCACTCCGATGGGTGAAATGGAGGTGACCGCGTTCCAGGCCGCCGCCAGCACCTTGCCCGGGGCCACCCTTGGCTTTATCGGTGCCGTGAGCATCTTTCAGACGGGGCTGCTGCCCAGTCTGGTGGTGCCGCCGGGCTCCTACCATGCCCTTGAAGTGCCGGGGGGGCCTGAGCGGATCGCCGACGCCATCCAACGCGGCCGGGCCTGCGAAAGGGATGTGTTCCGCGAGAGCGATTTCTTTGCTGTGGCTGATCAAGCTCTACCTGATCTCCGCGACTGTTGGAGCATTCCCGGAAAAGCAAATCTCCCTTCGAGCTAATGGCTCGTAGGCACTGCCAGCTCTGCGCTGATAACGGCCCACCCACCGAAAAGGGGGCCGTTGAGGGAGTGCTCCCTCTCTTCGGTGCCCTGTTGCTGGGGGCAGGGGTAGCCCTGATGGTGTTGCCTCGCGGCAACCAGCCCCTAGCCTCGCGAACACCAGCGCCTGCGGCGATTAGGCCGGTTGGTGCCCCCGGTCCCCCGCCCAGATCCCCGCTAGGTTCCTCGCCAGACCAGCAGCTGCTGCTCAGCCAGCTGGCCGAGGCCGACCGGCAGTGGACCCCGCGCGCCGAACCCCTGGCCAACGGCGGCTACCGCTATGTCTACAAGCGCCGGGCAGGCGAGCCGCCACTCAACCTGGAGTCGATCCGCGCCCTGATCGCCAATCCGCCCAGCTTCGAGCGGGAAAGGCAGGCGATCGCCCAGCTCCTGCAGGCCCTGGAACAGGTCGGTGTGCGGGTGAACCTCTCTGTCCCCCACAAGAGCGGCGCTGCCGCTGAATGGGACCCGCAAGCCCGCACCCTGCGCATCCAGCCCACTGTGGTGAGCAAGGGCACGCTGGAGTTTGCCAAGGTGCTCAACCATGAGGCGATCCACGTGGCCCAGAGCTGCAGCAACCAGGGCCTGGGTTCGGACCCCCTCTTGCTTGGCCTGCCAACCCTGCTACCTGGCCATCTCTCGACGGTGCTGAATGAACCGATCTATCGCACGGCCCCAGAGCGGGTGCGTCAGCTCGAAAGGGAGGCCTTTGCCAACCAGGATCGCCTCACCCTGGGGGTCCAGTTGGTGCAAGCCCACTGCTGAGATCACTGCTGAGGTCCTCCAGCAGCATGTTGAACTGCAGTAGCTGGGCATCACTGAGCTGCTGGCGGCTGGTGAGGGAAAAGTGCCGCTCCAGCAAAGCCCGGCCCTGGCCAGGTTCCCATTGCAGCTGGGCCAGCAGTTGGTCGCACTGGCTCAGCAGTTCGCGCCGCCTCAGGGGTGCCGGAGCGCTGCTGGCCTGGGTGCCTGGGCTGAATCCCTGCAGTGCTGCCAGGTAGGCCTGCAGATCGGCGTAGTTGGTAAGGCGGTTGCGGTTGGGGTTGCCGAAAACCCGCTGCAGGTACACCGCCTCCTGGTCCCGATCCCAGCCGAGTCGCTGCAGCTCCAGCTCGAGTTGGGCCAATTCAGTTGACCAGTCCTCCGGATCCACCTGGGGCTCCTCCGGCGGCTGGGCTGGGGGCTGCCAAGATTCGGGTTGTGAAGGCTGTGTTGGTGAAGGCAGGGGCAGGGGGGCTGGGGTCGCAATGGGAGCTGGGGCCTTTTGCCTGGCCACTGGACCCCTGGCTACCTTTTCCCTAGCCAGCGATTCCATTGCCTCCAACTCGATCTGGGGCTGGGGGCGGCCCTGCAGCCGTTGGCGGGCCCGATCCTCTGCCAGCTCGGCCGTGGCTGCTTCGCCGAGGGCCGAATCGAGGATCTGCCCCGCCCGCCTGAGCTGCACCAGCACGATACGGCTGCCCGCCTCGACATGAACTAGCTGCACCTCCAGCTGCCAGCTCAGCTGACCATCCAGCTTTCCCTCTGGCACCTCTTCATCCCCCGAACTGGCCAACCCGACTTTCTAGAATTCCCACCATCCTGGCCCGCTGCAGCCCGTGGAAGCGGAGTCGATCCAATCAATTCAACCCCTGCTCAAGCAGGCGGACCAGTGGGGCGAGGTACTGCTGCTGTTGCCCTTGCTTGTGGCGCTCGAGGCCGTTTTGTCTGCTGACAACGCCATTGCCCTGGCCGCCATTGCCCGGGGCCTGGATGATCCGGCCCGCCAGCGCCAGGCGCTCAACCTAGGGCTGGGACTGGCCCTGGCGTTCCGCCTAGGTCTGATCGTTGCCGCCCGGTGGGTGCTCAATTTCTGGCCCCTGCAGCTCGCGGCCGCCGGCTACCTTCTCTGGCTCTCTGGCAGCCATCTGGTGCTGGTCTTCTCAAACCCGGCAGACGATTCCAATGCCGAAGGGCAGGACCCAGATCCAGACCAACAAGCGCCATCGCCCCAAGGATCCCTCCACCATTCAGGCCTGGGCTCGGTTGTCCTGACGCTTGCCCTCACCGATCTGGCCTTCTCCCTCGACAGCGTGGCTGCCGCTGTGGCGGTGACGGATCGGCTGGTTCTGGTGATGGCTGGCGGGGTAATTGGGGTGATTGCCCTGCGGCTCACGGCTGAACTCTTCATCCGTTGGCTGGCTGTCTTCCAGCACCTTGAGACGGCTGGTTATCTGGCGGTTGGACTGGTGGGGATTCGTTTACTACTGCGCCTAGGGCTGCCCCAGGTAGTGCCGCCGGAGTGGCTGCTGCTGCTTCTGGTGGCTGGCCTGTTTGCCTGGGGCTTTTCCGTTCGCCAGGTCCCGGCGGACCAGCCCCCCGTTTCATGAGGGTGGAGCTGCGGCAGATCGACACCGATCGATTGCTCGACGCCCTTGAAGTAGACGAAATCGGTGATGTGCCCCATCCAGGCCGCTGGCTGGAAAGTTCTGGTCGCAGCTTTTTGGTTCTGCAGCGCCGCCATTGCTACCAGTTGCGCAACGGTAAATACCAGCTCGCCAGCGTGGCGCTGCAGGTGAAGCCCCAACGCCAACCAGGCGATGCTCGCTGGTGGCACAACCAGTGGGTGATTGGCGATCCCAGTTGCCGCTACAACGCCCGAACTCCCCTGCTGCGCTGCGCCGTGCTGCCCGATGGGCCCTGCGAGCTCTGCGCCCATTACCGCCAGAGAGATCGCCCTCCTGATCACCCTCCCTGATCCCCTAACCAACGGCTCCTAGGCTGGGCTGACAACGCTTCTGCGGCGATTACCCAATCCATCCCATCTCCCAAGACTTCACCAGATTTCAAGATCTCTGCTGAGGCCTTGACTGCTTCCTTCGATTACTTCGGCCTGGGCGAACCCCTGCTCAAGGCGGTGGCTGAGAAGGGCTACACCAGTCCTTCGCCGATCCAGAGCCAGTGCATACCAGCCGTGCTGGCCGGCCACGATGTGATGGCTGCGGCCCAGACCGGCACCGGCAAAACCGCAGGCTTCACCCTGCCGATGCTGGAGCGGCTGCGCCACGGCCCCCCCGCCCGCGCTGGCATCGTGCGCTCTTTGGTGCTCACCCCCACCCGTGAGCTGGCGGCCCAGGTGGGAGAGAGCGTGCGGGCCTATGGCCGCTACCTCGACCTGCGCAGTGACGTGGTGTTTGGCGGGGTCAAGGTGAACCCCCAGATCAGTCGTCTGCAGAGGGGGGCCGACATCCTCGTGGCCACCCCGGGCCGGCTGATGGATCTCTACCAGCAGAAAGCTCTGCGGCTCGATCGGGTTGAGATCCTGGTTCTCGATGAGGCCGACCGGATGCTCGACATGGGCTTCATCCGCGACATCCAGAAAATCCTGGCTCTGCTGCCAGCCAAGCGTCAAAACCTGCTGTTTTCAGCCACTTTTTCCGGCGACATCCGGCGTCTGGCCACGGGGCTGCTGCATAATCCCGTCCAGCTCCAGGCCACCCCGGCAAACCAGGCGGCCCCCACCGTTGAGCACCTGCTCCATCCCTGCGACATGGACCGCAAGGGGGATCTGCTCAGCCACCTGATTCGCAGCAATGACTGGCAGCAAGTGCTGGTGTTTTCCCGTACCAAGCACGGCGCCAACCGCATGGCAGACCGGCTCATTCGCGAAGGTATTACCGCCGCCGCCATCCACGGCAACAAGAGCCAGGGGGCCCGCACCAGGGCCCTGGCCGATTTCAAAGCCGGTGCCCTGCGCGTGCTGGTGGCCACCGACCTTGCTGCCCGGGGCATCGACATCCACCAGCTGCCCCACGTGGTCAACCTCGACCTGCCGAACCAGGCGGAGGATTACGTGCATCGCATCGGCCGCACCGGTCGGGCCGGCCATAACGGCCACGCGATCTCCCTGGTGGCTGCTGAAGAAAGTGAGTTGCTGCGCGCGATTGAGCGGGTGATCGGGCTGAGCCTGCCGCGTCAGGAGGTGCTCGGTTTTGAACCCAAGGTGCTCTCGGCCGCTCCCCTCGATCTAAGTGGCGGCCGCGGTAAGGGGGGGCGCCGCTCCCCTGCCCCCCATGGCGCCCGCCCCCGGGGGGGGCGACGACCCTCCGGCTCCGATCGCTGAAGCCCGGCTTCGCGAACAGCAACAACCGACACATCAGCGGCGGCTCTGCTCCGCTGCGATGGGCGTGTTGAGAGTTGAGCAATGCCCTACGAGCCCGGATCTCCGCAATGCCGCGTGTTGATCGATTGCAAGAGCCAGATTGAGTCGATGCTGCTCTCCCTGGGCCGCATCGAAAACAGCCAACACATTCGCGACCAGCTGGTTTCCGTGCACAACCAGTTGGAGGGCCTGCATGCCCTGCACCGCAAGGAGGCGCTCGAGCTCAAGCAGGGTTAGCCCCACCTAGCAAACCCGCTGCGCTGCCGAACCGGTCGCCGGGCCCAGCGCCCAACTGTTGGATCAGGGCCTGGCCCAGGGCGGGGGCGCGGCCTTCCAACTGGGCTTCCCGCACCAGCAACGGGCCGGCACCAGTAGCTACCACCAGGCCTACCCCGGGCTCGATTGCCAGGACTGTGCCAGGTATTGCCCCCTCAAGCTTTATCCCTTCAAATCCGGCCACCAGGGGTTCGCTGGCCAGCAACTTCAGCCGTTTGCCCCGCCAGCTGGTGTGGGCATTGGGGTACAGGCCCATCACGCGCCGGTGGATCGCCACCGCTGCTGCGCTCCAGTCAATTACCGCGTCGGCTTTGGTCAGCAAGCGGGCCAGGCTGAGCCCCGCTTCCCCCTGGGGACGAACCCCCAGCCGGGCCAGCCGTTCAGCTTCCGGGCCCGTTCCGGCAGCCTCGATGCGGGGCAAGGCCTCGACCAGCAGCTCGGCGCTGAGCATGGCCAGCCGCTGCGCCAGCTGCCGGGCGTTCTCCAGCGGGCCAATGGTCAGGGAGCGCTCCAGTAAGACCGGCCCGGTGTCGAGCCCTGCCTCCATGGCCATGATCCCCACCCCGGTTTCGGTGTCGCCCTCGAGCAGGCACCACTGAATTGGGGCCGCTCCCCGCCAGCGCGGCAGCAGGGAGCCATGGGCGTTCCAGCAGCCCAGGGGCGGCTGGGCCAGCACCTCCGGCGGCAGAATTTGGCCGAACGCCACTACCACGGACAAATCGGCGCCGAGGGCCCCAAGCTGGGCCTGGAGCTCGGGCTCGCGCCGGATCCGCTCGGGCGTGAAAACCGGCAGACCCAACTCCAGGGCCCGGGCCTTGACGGCGCTGGGCTGCAGCTCCTTGCCGCGGCCGCGGCGGCGATCCGGCTGGCTCACGACCCCCACCACCGCATGACCGGCAGCCACAAGGGCCTCCAGGCTGGGCACGGCGTAGGCCGGCGTTCCCCAGAACAGGATCTTCACGCCTCGCCGGTGATCGAGAGGCCCTCAACCCACACGTAGGGGCAGAGACCATCGGGGGTCACCTTGGCCTCACCCTCAAAGCCAATGATTTCCCGGAGCAGCTTGCGGATGTCGCCTGCCACGGTGGCTGCTTCGATGGAGCGGCTGACCCCGCCGGCCAGCAGCCAGCCGTCGAAGGGCAGGGAGAAGGAGCCCTGGCTCGCCTTGACACCGGCATGCAGAGCAGAGAGGGAATCGATCACCACCAAGGGGCCCCCATGGATGAAACGATCCAGACCCTGCTGGCCGCCGCCGCTGCCGGGGGTAGGCCCGATCTCAAACCAGTCGGGGCCTACAGACACCTTGGCCCCCATACCGGCGTGGCCAGTGGGGTGCACCCCAAAGGCCCGGGCCGTGGCCTCCGAGTGCAGGAAGTTGCGGAGAATGCCGCCCTCCACCAATTCAAGCGGGGCGGTCGGCGTTCCCTCACCATCAAACAGCGAGGCGCCGATATTGCCGGGGTGCAGGCCGTTGTCCCGAATGCTCAGGAAGGGCACCGCCAGGCTCTGGCCGAGGGAGTCGCGCTGGCTGAGGCTGACCCCATCGAGCACCGATCTGGCGTTGAACAAACTGCTGAAGGCGCCGATCAGGTCGAGGAAGGCCTCCGGGCTGAACACGCAGGTGTAGGAGCCGGTTTCGATCGGGGCGTAGTCGAGGTGGGCGATGGTGCGCTCGGCCGCCTCTTCTATGCAGCCAGCGATGTCGAGGTCGGAGGTGCCGAAGGCCATCCGTACGGCGCCGGAGCTGCGGGGTTTGCGGCCAGCCTCTTCTGCCCTGGCATAGAGGTAGATGCTGGCGGTGGTGAGCAACTGGTGCCGGCGGGCCCCATCACTGTTGAGGTAGAGGCGCTCACTGCTGCGCTGGGCCAGGCCGTTGTAGGGCACCGTACCGATGGCGCCATGGCGGTCGAGCAGTTGGCGCTCGGCTTCCTTGAGGCTCTCCAGCAGGGTGAGGATCGGCTGGGGCTCGCGCAGGGGCTGATCCAGGCTGACCAGGGGTGCGGTGGCAAGGGGGGAGAAGGCGGGGGTTTCCTCGGAGTTGCCAAATGCGCTGGCGGCGTGGGCGCCGCCTAGGGCCCTCTCCAGGCCAGCGTCGCTGAGATCCGAGGTGCTGGTGATCCCCACCAGGCCTTTGTCGTTCCACACCCGCACGGTGATGGCGCTGCGCTGGGCACCTTTCATCAGTTTGGCTTCACCGCGGTCAACCTGCACGGAGGTGTCGGTGCTGCAGGAGGCCCCCAGGTCCCATTGGTGAATGGCGGCGGCCTGGGCCAGCTGCTGGAGCCTGGCGCTGAGGGCTTCGGGGTTGAGGCGGTTGTCAGCCATGGTCAGCGCCCCCCGACGGTGATTGATTCCACCTTGATGTGGGGTTGGCCCACGGTTACGTTGATACTGCCGCTGACCGAGCCGCAGAACCCGGCGGCCAGCTCCAGATCATTAGCACACATCGAGATGCGCGGCATCACCTCCTTGGCTTCGCCAATCAGGGTGGCTCCCTTCACCGGCTTAGTGAGTTGGCCGTTCTCGATCAGGTAGCCCTCCTCGACGGCGAAGTTGAACTGGCCCGTGGGGCCCACACTGCCCCCGCCCATTGATTTGCAATACAGCCCCTTGTCAACCGAGGCGATCAACTGGTCGGGGGTGTGGGGGCCTGCGGCGATAAAGGTATTGCGCATGCGGCTGGCGGCGGCAAAGGCATGGCTCTGGCGGCGACCGCTGCCGGTGCGGCCATGGCCGGTGCGCAGCTCGCCGGCGCGGTCGCTCAGGAAACCCTTCAACACACCCCTTTCGATCAGCACCGTCCGCTGGGGCTCCATACCTTCGTCATCCATCGAGAGGGAGCCGAAAGCACCATCACTGAGGCCCTCATCGATGGCGGTAACGGCTTCATGGGCGATTGATTCGCCCACCATGTCGGCAAAGGGGGTGGTGCCCCGCTCCACCTGGGTGGTTTCGAGCAGGTGGCCGCACGCCTCATGAAAAATCACACCGCCGAAGCGGTTGGCGAGCACCGCCGGCATCTGGCCGGCCTCCACGTAGTCGGCGTAGAGCATGGTGCCCACGCTGGTGCAAACATCCTGGGCTGCAGCATCGGCGTCCCAGTCGCGCAGGTCGTCGGGCCGATCGGAGGTGCCGTAGCGGCGGCCCAGGCCGGCGCGGTGGTCGCCGTCGGCAGCGAGCACGTTTAGACCCAAAGACTGGTGTAGGCGGATGTCGCGGGCAAAGGTGCCGTCGCTGGCGGCCACCAGCACGCTCTGCCAGTCGCGGGAATAGCTGCCCCGGCGGGCCTGCAGGTGCTCTCCATGTTTGGCCAGCCTGGAGGTGCCCTCCAGCAGTTTCGCCGTGGCTTCAGCCAGGGAAGGGCAGCGTTCCAGCCAGTCGCCCTTGACTGCGCTGAAGTCTCTGAGGGCACCCAGGCCCTCGAAACCCTTCGATGGAACGCTTGATGGGGCGCTGCTGAGCATCAGGCCGAGCATGCCCAGGGCCTGATCCAGGCCTTGGAGCAGGCCCTGGGCGCTCAGGTCGTTGGTGCTGACAAAGCCGTCGCGCTTGCCGCGGAATACCCGAATTCCAGCTCCCATGCCGAAGGATGGGCTGACATTGGTGATTGCCTCCTGCTCGGCCAAAACGCCCAGATGGTCGGTGCGCTCTAGGAAAATCTCCACCAGGTCGGCGCCGGCCCCCCGACCGGCGGCCAGCAGGGATTCGAGCCGCGGCAGCCAGCTGCTGTCAAAGCAAGCGGGGTTTGCGCCCGAAACGGGAGTGGAGGCAACCAAGGCAGATCGGCGAGGGGGCGGGGCAGGAGGTGTGGGCTCCGGGTAGGAGCCCGGTCAGGCTGGGCTCAGCGCACAGCGGCCTGGAAGTGCTCGCTGCGGATTGGGGCCATCAGGTAGAGCTTGGCCATTTCAGCTCCATTGGCGATCCACAAGGGCAGCTTGCGCAGCAGCTTCAGGGGCGCCGGCGCTGAGCTGGCATCGACTGCGCTCAGTCCGGCGTTGTTGCTCACCAGCCGCTCTAATCGTAAATAGAACTTGGGATGGTCGACGTTGAGTACCACGGGGAAGACCCGGGCTGAGGTCTCGTTGGTCTTGGCAATCACAACCTTGTCGTAGGCGCGGGCATCGAGGCCAAGGGCTTCGTAGAACTCCTTGCGAGCTACGTCGCGCACGTACATGGTGGCAAAGACGGCCAACAGGAAAAAGCGACACCACAGACGGGCCGTGAGGCCACGCACCGTGGCTGGTTGGGCCTTCATCAGGGCGTCAAAGAAGTCGCCATGGCGGTTTTCGTCCTGACACCAGTTTTCGAAGAAGTTGAAGATCGGGAAGATCTTGCTTTCAGGATGTTGCTCTAGGTGGCGATAAATAGCGATGTAACGCCAGTAACCGATCTTTTCGCTCAGGTAGGTGGCGTAAAAGATGAACTTGGGCTTGAAGAAGGTGTAGGCCTTATTAGCCGTGAGAAAGCCCAGATCGAGCTGCAGCCCGAAATCCCCCATTGCCTTGTTCAGGAAGCCGGCATGGCGGGCCTCATCCCTGGCCATGTGGGCGAAGCATTCGGCCAACAGGGGGTTTTTGCTTTTGATCCGGCGGCTCAGCTCCTTGTAGAGCAGGAAGCCGGAAAATTCCGAGGTGCAGCTCTGCTCAAGAAACTCAACAAACACCTGGCGGGTTTTGGGGTCGAGTTTGGCTGCCGCCCCGTCGAATTCGTCGTTGCGCACGAAATGGTGGCGGTTGTAGTCCTTGCGGAACTCCTCGCAGATGGCCTCCAGCTCCAACACGTTGGGCTGCAGATCCATCGCCGCCATGGCGTCGAAATCCGTGGTGTAGAAGCGGGGGGTCAGGATCGTGTCCCTGACCGGATCCTTGATAGTCGGTGCTTCTTGGGTGGCTGGGGAAGTGGCAATCGCGGCGGGAGGCACCATCTGGCGTTGCGGCTTACGGCTGTACTTGCATCGTAGGGGGCTTGGTCGTCAGTTCGGGCCGAGCCATTTCTGGCCGTTGAGACGCTGGACCAGGCGCGAGACCAGCAGCGCCAGCGTCATCTTCTTCTCATCAATCAGGAACGACTCGAGCAGGCTGGGTTCACTGCCCCCCTCTGCCACCGCCACCGTTTTGGCGGAATTGATGCTGGCTGCCGTGAAGCAGAGCCAGAAGCGTCGCTGGCCGGGCAGCTCGCCCTTAACCATCCAGCACTCTGAGCCCACCACCGGCATCGGGCCCTGCTCGAAGACCAGTTCCGGCGAGGGGCCGCCATAGCCCTGGATTTCTGCTGCCAATGCAGGCATGAGCAGCTTGGGTATGAAGCTGTCAAAGGGCTGGTCTTCCGGGCTCGGCGGCTTGGCCTTGGCGGCGGCGGCAGGCCGGGATTCCCCATTGGTGGCAGGTTGGGCGGATTCGCTCACCGGTGCAGGCCCCTTGCGGCATCTCACCCAACCTTACGCAGGTCTGGTATGGCCCTGCACCACCAGCTCACCAGTCGTCATTGCTGCTTGAGTCCCAACCATCGCCCACGGCCCTTGCCTGGGTCCCAACGGGTTCCGGATTGGCGTTGCTGCGACCCTTGCGGATCACCCGGAACGGCACTGCTACGGTGGGGGCTGGTTCCCCCGGTGGGCGCGGCGGTCCGGCTGCCGAGGCTGGTTGGGCACCCGGCCCATTCGCCTGGGTCTGCGGCCGCTCGGGGGCCGGGCGACCACCCTTGCGGCTCGGGGTGCCCGCTCCCGTGCCAAGGGCCAGGGCGGCTGCAGCGGCACTGAGGCCAGCGCCGCCGCCGCCAGCAAGGGCGATCCAGACGCCGATCGGCAGGGTGGGGGAAGTCCAGATCAGCAGGCGCAGGGAGAGGCTGGGCCTGGGATTGAGGGCGCCCACCAACAAGACCATCAGCAGCGGGGCCAGCAGGGGAAGCAGCAGCAGGCGTTGCAGCAGGGCCAACAAACAGGAACCGAATCAGGCGGAGGGGGCGTCTGGAGATCCTGGCTGGTGGGGTGGCCCCTGCCAACGGCGCATGCTGCCGAGTTCGTAGCCCAGAACATCGAAGACGCGGATCACCAGGAAATCGACCATGTCGTCAATGGTCTGGGGCTGGTGGTACCAGGCAGGCACCGGCGGGGCGATGCGGGCGCCCGCTTCGGCGAGGGCGGTGAGGTTGCGCAGGTGGATCAGGTTCCAGGGGGTCTCCCGCGGGCAGATCACCAGGGGCCTGCCCTCCTTGAGGTGGACATCGGCGGCCCGCTCAAGCAAATCGAGGGCCACCCCAGAGGCGATTCGCCCCACGGTGCCCATCGAGGCTGGCAGGATCACCATCCCCCGAGTGCGATAGCTGCCGCTGGCGATGCCGGCGGCCTGGTCATTCCAGCGGTGGCAGCGCAGCTGGCCTGTGCTGGTGCCGGTGCGCTCCCGCCAGAAACGCTCCTGGGCGACGGGCTCGGAGGGCACCCGCAGGCCCAGCTCCGCCTGCCACACGCCGATGGCGCCGCGGGAGGCCACCAGCTCCACCGCCTCGCCTGCTTCGAGCAGCAGTTGCAGGGCCCGCTGGGCCAGGGGCTGGGCCGAGGCGCCAGATACCGCCAGCACCACGGGAGCACTGCTGGCTGCGGCGTCCATGCTCAGGCCTCTTCCAAAACCGCTATCGGCGCAAATGGATCTGGCCCATCGTCACGGCTGTCTTCTCCCCGGTTGTCTACGTACCGGCTGGCTTCGTCCTGCCCGTCTGGGTAGGGCTCCTCCCCCTCTGGCAGCACCACCGCCAGGTCGATCTGATGGCGCAGCACATCCACCTTCTGGATCTCCACCTCCACCTGGTCCCCCAACATGTAGGTGCGACGGTTCTTGCGACCCACCAGGCGGTTCTGGCGGGAGCGGTATTCGTACCAATCGTCCTTCAGCGAGCTCACATGCACTAGCCCCTCCACCTGGGAAGGAGGCACCTCCACGAAGAAGCCATAGCTCTGCACCCCGCTGATCACTCCGGGAAGCACCTGGCCCACCAGCGGTTCGGCCTGGCGGGCCTGGAGCATGGCCAGCAGGTCTGCCTGGAGCTCGCTCAGGAAGCGCCGCCTGCCGATCAATCGCTGCACCAGCCCATGCTCCAGCACCTTCTGGTAAGGGCTGAGCTGGCTTGGGGCCAGCAGGGGCCAGTCTATGCTGCCCAGGCAGCCATCGGAGGCAAGGTCAACACTTGTTTTGTGGCGCACGCTGGGCCTGTCCTTGCCCTCGGTGAGCAGCAGCACCAGCTGCTGCTGGTTCCATAGATCGGCGTAGTGGAGAGTCGGGCAACACCAGGGAGCAATGGCGCTATCCCCGTGCACCAGCCCCGTCAGGGCGTGGACACCAGGCCCATCGCTGAGCAGCATCGGTTTGAGGATCGCCTTGAGCTGCTGTTGCAGGGACCGGCTGCGGTCTATGCCCGCAAATGCCCCAGCCAGTTCGGCGGCGCTGGCATTGCCTTCATCGCCCAGTTCCAGGGGGATGTCAAGGGCCAGGGCGGAGCGGGCCACGTCGTTGAGGTCGCTGGCATCGGCACTGGCGTTGGTGCTGTAGATCGCCGGCAGGCCCAGTCCGGCCAGATGCTGGCCGAGGGCCCGTTCCGCCACCAACACCGCTTCGCGCAGCAGGGCGATCGGGTGGTGGTCCGCCAGGGTCACCAGCCATCCCTCCAGGGGCAGATCCGGCCCCGGCACGGCCAGATCCCCCAGGCTGTCAATGGCGGGCTGGGGGAGGTTCAGGTCCAGAGAGCCGTTGGCCTGGCGCGCTTGACGCAGCAGAGCTGTCAGGGCAACCAGCTGTTCCAACAGGGGCAGTTGGTCCTTGAGGCCTTTGAGGGCCGCCGGCAGGGTGCGACTTTTGGGTTTGCGCTCGGCCAGGGCATTGAGGGCGTCGGCGGCCGCACTGGCAACCGGTTTGATCATGCTGCGGCTGAAGCGGTAGTGCTCCAACTGGCCTGCAGAGTTGAGCTCCAGGGCTACCGAGAGGGCCGCCTGGGCTTCGCCCACCTTGAAGGCGCTGGCCTTAGCCAGGGCAGGGCTGAGCAGGGGCAGCCATTCCCGCCCCACGCAGAGGGCATCGGCCTGCTCCCGCAGCCAGATGTCGAGGGCGCCGCCCGGGGTGTAGCGCTCGCTGATGGCCGGGCTGTGCAGCCACAGGGTCCAGCCCCCTTCCCTTTGCTCCAGGCCCAGGGCTGGCAGGCCGGGGGCCTCCTTACCTGTCCAGGGATCCAGTAGCAGGGTCTGCTGGTCAGTGAGGTCCGTGCGGTCTTTGGCCACCAGGGCCTTGAGGGTGGCCCGCGGTGCCTGGGTCCTGGTGTGGAGCCGGTGTTTGGTGAGCAGTAGGTCGAGATCGGCGGCTTCGCCCCCATTGACCGCCAGGCTCCGGGCCACATGGCCCTGGGGGCCGAACTGGCCCACGGGGTAGCGATCCACCAGCACCTCGACCACCGAGTTCTGCTCGCTATCAAGATAGCTGGCATCGCTGCCGGGCAATTCCACGGCGGTCAGCAGCCGGTCGTCCAGGGGGGTGGCCACCAACCTGTCCTCCAGCTGTTCCACCTGGGCCAGCAGGGACGGGGTATGGCGTTCAAGAATGCACTTTACACCGCCCTCTGGGGATCGGCGGCGGCCCCCTTCTCGGGTCACCTTGACCAGCACCCGATCGCCGTTCCAGGCGTGGTTGAGCTGGTGATCGCGGATATAGATGTCCTCGCCGCCGTCTTCCCGCAGGGCAAAGCAAAAGCCCTTGCTGCTGCAGCGCAACCTGGCAGGAATCAGCTCGGGATCCTGGAGCCGGACGACACCTGATTCCTGCAGGGTGATCAGGCCAAGCTTGCTGAGGCCTTGCAGGCCGATCTGGAGCTGCAACTTCTCAGCTTGCTGGCTCAGCCCCAGGGCTTTTTCCAGCTTTGGCAGCGGCAGGGCTTCATCGGCTGGAAGTTGGTCGAGCAGGTCGGCGACCGTGAACTTCATTGGAGGGAGTGTTGGTTGGCGGGGCCACCACAGGTATTACCCGGATATGGGCCGGTGGTGGATGGGGAGGCAGCTGATCGGGCTGGAGGATCGGGCTGGTTGATGGCGGGCTGGGCTCGGAGCGATGCCCACGGCCACCGTGGCCTGATGTCGTGATCTTAGTCGGCTGGCTGATCTGCGCTTTCGAGTTTTCCTGAGCGCCGGATCAGTTGCACGCCAATCACCAGAAAACCAACTGAGGCGGCCAATTGCAGGGCATTGGTGGGGATCACCGCAGACAGCGAGCCCCCCGCTGCCGCGCCGAGCAGGCTGGCTAGTACCAGGGCTGCCGAACTGCCGGCAAACACCGCCCCCGGCCGGGTGGAGGTGCCGCTGAGGCTGACGATGGCCAGCTGTGTCTTGTCCCCCAGTTCGGCCAGGAACACGGTGACGAAGGTGGAGGCAAGCAGGGCAAGGGTCATCGCTACGGGCCTATCAATTGAGGGGCAGGTCCGGGGTGGCTGGCACCAAGCCCAGCACCGCCTGCCGGCCAAGCCAGAGGCCCAGCGCCACCATCAGGATTCCGGCCAGGCGCTCCAGTTGTTGGGGAGCCATCAGCCGGGCGAGCCAGCGTCCGAGCAGCACTCCCACCAGGCTCGAGCAGATCAGGGCCAGGGAGGCGCCAATGAAGACCACCCCAGGCCGACCTGACTGGGCCGAGAGCAGCAGGGCTGCCAGTTGGGTTTTGTCGCCGAGCTCGGCCAGAAAAACCGTCGTGAAGGTGCTGGCAAAGGCGGCTCCCCAGCTCCCGGCGTGGTTTGGTGACGCCAGCTCCTCTAGCTCTGCGGAAGCCTGCCCAGAATCGATTTCCAATTCACCCGCGAGCTCGCCCGCCGATTCGGGCTCGTATTCGTTGCTCATCAATCGACTCGAATGGCGCGAAGAAAGCGCCCCATCACCCTGCCACGGCCGCCGTATTCACTGCGGATCTGCTGCTTGCAGCAGGCGATCGCCAGCCTGTCGCCAGCTCCGGGATCCCCGGCTGAGCCAAACAACTTGACCAGGTTGGCCACGTCGCAGAAATCCGGTCGATCGACGTAGATGCGGCAGTTGCGAGACCCGGTGTTGTAGTGAATACACCAGCCGTCAGCCCCCACCATCGCCAGATACTGCTCCTGCTGGCTGGGGCTGAGGGCGGCGATGGCCTCCTGGCGCTGGCTGGGGTCCAGGCGGCAGCAGGCTCCACAGCCACTGATGCAGCTCCAACTCCCCTCTCCCCTGATTTGCCCCATCCCTTTTGTGACCCATCGGCCATAGCTAGGCCATCCCACCCTGCTGTGACAAGCAATCGCTGTGACAAGCCTTGACAGTGGGGCCAGGGGCCAGCCGGCCGGTGACTACCACGTCTAAGGTGGTTGAGATCCGCTCCAGCGCAGTTATTTCCATGGGTATCGACTTCCACCTGATCGCCAATTTCGCCGCCCTGGCCCTGATCACCCTGGCGGGGCCTGCCGTGATCTTCGTTCTTTTCTACCGCCGCGGCGCCCTCTGATCGGGCAGTTGATCTGGGCTTCGGCCCGATTGCCATAGGGCGTGATAGATCGGCTCCGGCTGAATCTTGCGGCCAATGGCTGCTCCGATCACTGCGCTCAGGAGGATGCCAACGAGCCACTGCTGGTCGCCGGCCATGCGCAGTGCAAACAGTACGGTCATCAGGGGGAGCTGGGTGGCGCCAGCCAGTCCAGAGGCCATTCCCAAGGCCAGGCCAAGCTGGGCATCGGCGCCTAGGAGCTCCATGGTGCCGCTGCCGAATAGGGCCCCGATGGCAAAGGCTGGATCGATCAGGCCCCCAGGGATCCCAGCCGCCAAGGCCAGCACGGGCGGCCCGATCCGGGCCAGCAGCATCAGTAGCCAGCCGACGATGCTGAGCGGAGAGCCTGGAACCGGCAGGATGCCCTGGCCATCAAGCAGTTGAACCATCAGGGCTTCGCCGGCGCCGCCACTCCAGCCACCACTTGCCAGCGCCAACAAGCCAAGGGCCAGGCCGAGCCCCAGCCCCCAGGCAAGGGGCCGCTTGCGCAGTCGCGGGCGCAGAAGGGTGGTGCCCTGCCAGAGGATTCTGCTGAATAGACCACCAAGCAGTCCGCCGCCCACACCGAGGGGCAGGGCCCAGAGCAATTGCTGCCATTCCGGTCTGAGTGTCTGAACCATACCCAGGGTGAACAGCGGGATCCCGTCAAGATTGCTGACCAGGGCAGCGGCGCTGCACACCACAGCCGCAGGCCAGATCACCGACGGTTGGAAGCGGCCGGTGAGCTCCTCGAACACGAACACCGTGCCCATCAAGGGGCTGTTGAACCCGCCCGCCAAGCCGGCGCCGGCTCCGATTGCCATTAACGAAGAGGGGCTGATCCCAGCCAGCAGGTTGGGGAAGCGGCGCCGCATGGCGTGGGCCACCGCAGCGCCCACCTGCACTACCGGGCCCTCCCTACCCAGGGGCATCAGGGCCAGGCTGGCGGCACTCCAGAGGGCCAGGCGAGCCACCGTGGCAAAGGGTGCCATCAGCAGGGGGGCCTGGCTGGGGTTCTCGATGCTTTCGAGGGTCTGGGGAATGCCGGAGCCGGCCCCGCGGGCCAGCCTCCCTGACTGGAGCAGCAGCAGCAGGGGCATCACCCCAATGGGTGCCAGGGCGATCGCCAGGGTGCGGAGCGTCCAGGAGTCGCCACTGAAACCCGGCAACTGGTGCAACAGCAGGTCCTGGGCGTGGTCCATCAGGTTGAGGGGCCAGCAGGCCAGCCCCACCAGTAGGCCAAGCAGCAGCAGACCAGCCAGCTGGAGACCCCTCAGCTGCAGGGTTGGTCCGCTCATGCGACCAGGCCCAGGGCGATGGCCGCATCCTGGATCAGGGCGCGGACGTAGGGGTGGTCATGGCTGGCGGCCTCTTCGCTGCTGAGTTCGTGACCGGCCGCGTTGCGCACCACCAGGCCGGACCCTGCTCGCCGGCACCAGTAGGTGCGGTCGCGGCGCCGCAACACCACTTCCCCCTCGCAGTTAGCTTCGCTGGCACTGGGCCGCAGGCCCACCAGCTCCAGCTGCAGGCGCTCCTGGCCCTGCCAGTGATCCAGCCTGAGCCGGTAGGCCGCATCCACCCTGGCCGGCAGGTTGGCTGGGCCCTGCCAGCGCCAGCCCATGGCCCGTAGGCGATGCTCGCCCTGCACCAACTCCAGCTGGAGGTGGCCGCCCCGCAAGAGCTTCTGGGAGGCAACCTGGCAGCCCTGGCTCCAGAACACCGGATCTGGATGGCCGATACCGAAGGGCTCCAGCCGTTGCAGTTGGCCCAGGAAATCGCGGTCAACCTGGCCCAGGCCCAGCAGGGCTTCCGGTTCCACCGGGGTGCCCCTGCCGCTCTGTTGCAGCCAGCTCTGGGCGAGTCCCTCCAGTTCGGCATGCAGGGCCGCCACCTGATCAGCCCGCACCGTGAATCCCCCCGCTGCGGGATGGCCGCCAAATCGCTCCAGTAGGGGCGCACAGTGCTGCAGGGCTTGGTCCACCGCAAAGCCTCGCGGGGCCCGCACCGAGGCCCGCAGGCGACCATTGCCCTCCCCAGCCAGCAGGGCGGCGGGCAGGCCAAATCGCTCCACCAGCCTGGCGGCGACAATGCCGATCACCCCGTGGTGCCAATGGTTCTGGGCCAGCAGCAGGAAGGCCGGCCGGCGTGGACCATCTGCCTCCAGCAGGGCCAGGGCCTCGGCCTCAATGGCGCTGCAGAGCTCGCGTCGTTGCCGGTTGAGGGCTTCACACTCGCGGGCCAGGGCCAGGGCCCGATCCGGATCCTCCGTGGTGAGGAGCTCCACCACCAGCTGGGGATCGCCCAGCCGGCCCACGGCATTGATGCGAGGGGCGATCTGGAAGCCCACCGCCTGGGCGTTCAAGGGCCCATCGTCGAGACCCGCCAGCTGTTGGAGAGCCTGCAGGCCGACCAGGGGGCTGCGACCCAGTTCGGGCAAGCCATCGATCAACCAGCGCCGGTTGACCCCCACCAGGGGCGCCATGTCGGCGATGGTGCCGATGCAGAACAAGTCGAGCGCAATCTTCAGGCCATCGGCCCGACGCAGGCTCTTGCAAAGGGCCGAGGCGAGCACGTAGGCCAGGCCAACCCCGGCCAGGCCCCGATAGGGGGAGTCCGCCGGGGTTCGCTGGGGATGGAGCAGGGCCAGGTGGGGCGGCAGGGGATCTGGAATCGCGTGGTGGTCGGTGATGATCGCCTCGATGCCGAGGGCCTCGGCCCGCTCCAGGGCCTCGAGGGCCGAGACGCCGTTGTCCACCGTCACCAGCAGGGCCACACCCTGCTCGGCCAAGCGCTCGACCATTGCGGCGTTCAGGCCGTAGCCGTCATCCATGCGGCTGGGGATGGCGGCGATCGGCCGGGCTCCCAGTCTTTGGAGCACCCCCACCAGCAGGGCCGTGCTGGTCATGCCGTCGGCGTCGTAATCCCCGCAAATTGCCACTTGCTCGCCCTGGCCGCAGGCCCTTTTGAGCCGGGCCACGGCCTTGGCCAGATCGGCGAAGTGGCGACCGGCGGCCGGAGCGGCGGGCGGATCGAGCAGGGCCCCGATCTGCCCTGGACTGGTGAAGCCCCGTCGCCCCAGAACCGCCAATAGGGCCTCAGGCAGGGGGTTTGCAGCCGGCTCCTGGCTCAGACATCCAGGGGCCAGCGGGGCAGGCAGATGCCAGCGTTGCTCATCTAGGGCTGGCAGCAACGACAATTTCCAAGTTGATGCCATTGTGCTGGCCAAGACGCCGCCATGCACTCCCCCTAACCTGCCTTCGTCACGCGTTTCGGCTCGATGGCCTTGGGGGCCCTGTTATGGGATGTGGATGGCACCCTGGCTGAGACCGAAAGGGAAGGCCATCGCCGGGCGTTTAACCGGGCTTTTGCCGCTGCAGGTGTGCCCCTGCACTGGGATAGCGCTCGCTATGGCGAGCTACTGGCCATCAGCGGCGGTCAGGAACGGCTCGCCGTTGCCCTCCAGCAGTGGCAGGGCCACCCCGCCGACCCTGCCCTGGTAGCTGATCTGCAGGCCCGCAAGCAGGAGCACTACGCATCGCTTCTGGCCTCAGGCGAGCTGGGCCTCAGGCCTGGGGTGGCCGAGCTGATCCGGGAGGCAGCTGCAGCCGGGGTAGCCCAGGTCATCGTCACCACCAGCGGCCGCCGGGCCGTCGCCGCCCTCTCTGAGCACGTTCTGGGCGGCCTGGCCGACTGCTTCAGCTTCTGGGTGTGCGGTGAAGATGTGGCCCGCAAGAAACCCGATTGCGAGGCCTACCTGCTAGCCCTGCGGCAGTTGGGGCTTGGCGCCGAGCGGGGGCTGGCCCTGGAGGATTCAGGCCATGGCCTGGCTGCCGCCGATGGGGCCGGATTGGCCTGTCTGGTCACGGCCAGCCACTACGGCGCTGCTGAGGCTCCGGAGCGTTTTGCCCGGGCCCGGGCAGTGGTAAGTGAACTGGGCCCCCAGGTAAAGGTGTTGCGGGGACCCGCTTGCCAGGGCAGCCAGATAACGCTCTCCTATCTGCATGAGCTGCTGGAGGCCACCCTGCCGTGACGCGCCTGCCCCTCCAGCGCACCCGCTTCAACCGGGCCCTTGAGCGGCTCGCTGCCCTGCTGTTGGGCAACATGCGCGGCAGTTGGCGCTACCGCAGCACCGTGCTTTTGGCCTTGCTGCTGGGCTTCTACGGCGGCAGCAATGTCACCGCTTACTTTTTATTGGGGTTTCCAGGTGGTCGCCCCCTGGCTGTGGTGCTGATGCTGGTGATAGTGGAACTGCTCGTGCGGCTGCGCGGCCGGCTGGCCCCCACCCAGCCCGGGCTGGGCTGGGTGGTGCTAGACAACCTGCGCATTGGTGCGGTGTACGCAGTGGTGCTGGAAGCCTTCAAACTCGGCACTTGATGGCAACCGATCCGGGCCTTGAGCAGCACTTTGTGGCCCCCCTGCTGGCCCAGTTGGTAGCCCTGGGGTCCAGCGCGCAGAGAGCCGTCGTGGCCCTCAACGGCCCTGTTGGGGCCGGCAAAACCACCCTTGGCAGCCTTCTGCAGCAAAGGGCCACAGTCCAGGGGCTGACCCTGGCCGTTTGCTCCATCGATGATTTCTACCTGCCCTGGGAGCAGCGCTTACGGGCCTTGGCAGGCAATCCTTTTGGCGTCTCGCGGGTACTCCCCGGCTGCCATGACACCCAGCTGGCCCAGGCCTGTGTGGACAACTGGCAGCGGGGCGGAAAACTTCGACTGCCTCGCTTTGACAAGGCCCTACGGGCTGGCCAGGGCGACCGATGCGGCGACAGGCTCATGGAGGCCGATGTGCTGCTGCTGGAAGGCTGGTTGCTCGGTTGCCAGCCCCTGGCCAGCCAAAACCCTGGCAGCAGGCGGTCCCGCTGGGACCGGGCCCTGGAGGCCTACCAACCCCTCTGGCAAAGGTTTGACCAGCTCTGGCTGCTCAGGCCCCAGAGCTGGACCATGCCGAGGCGCTGGCGATTCCAGGCCGAAGCACGCCAGCGGCGACGGGGGGAAGGCTGGCTGCCGGCAGGGGAGCTCGACCGAATTGTGCGCTCCAGCCTCGAATCCCTGCCACCGGATTTATACCAGGATCCCCTGATTAAGCTGGCCACCGGTTACGCAACCCTCGACGGCCGCCGCCGTTGGCTGGCTGGATCCGGGCCCAGCTGAAGGTCAGCTCTCGATGGTCAGCTCTCGTCGGCGTCGGTCTCTTCAGCAACGGGATAAATAAAGCCTTGGGCGCGGCCACTTAGCACGGCTTTGCCGATCGAGAGGGCATTGCGAGCTGCCGCTGCAGCTTTCCCTTTCCAGGTGGCATGGCGCTGGTTGCGTTTGCCCTTGGATTTTTTCTTCTTTGGAACAGCCATTCCCGCGCACCGTCGGCCAAACGAAGATCCTCCGCTGCTGACTGCCCTTTCGTCAAATGGCTAAGCTGATCCCAAAGTATCAACTCTGTGAGCGCCAGCCTCCCTGCGGACAGGCCACCTCTCCAGCTGAGCCCTCTCGCCCCAGGGAAGCCAAGCCCTTCCTACAGCCAGCTGCTGGGCGATCTGCGCGCTGGACGGGTCAAAGACCTGGAGCTGTCCCTGCGCCAAAGGGAGGTCCGGGTCCGATTTGACGATGGCCGACAGGCGACCGTTCCGGTCTTCAGCAATGACCAGCTGCTACTGCGTACGGCCGAAGCAGCCAAGGTGCCCCTGACGGTGCGGGATGACCGCTCCGATGGCGCCGCTGCTGGCCTGGTGGCAAACGGCCTGCTGGTGCTGCTGCTGCTGGGGGGGCTGGCCCTTTTGATCCGCCGCTCTGCCCAGGTGGCCAACCGGGCCATGGGATTCGGCAGCAGCAAGCCCAGGTTGCAGGCCGAGGGTGAAGTAACAGTGCGCTTTGAGGATGTGGCCGGCATCGCCGAAGCCAAGGAGGAGCTCCAGGAGGTGGTCACCTTTCTGAAGGAGCCGGAGCGGTTCACCGCCGTCGGTGCCAAAATTCCCAAGGGTGTACTACTGATCGGCCCCCCCGGCACCGGTAAGACCCTCCTGGCTCGGGCCATTGCCGGGGAAGCGGGAGTTCCCTTTTTCTCGATGGCGGCGTCTGAGTTCGTCGAGATGTTTGTGGGGGTGGGGGCCAGCCGGGTGCGGGATCTGTTCCGTAAGGCCAAGACCAAGGCCCCCTGCATCATTTTTATCGATGAAATTGATGCGGTCGGTCGTCAACGGGGGGCTGGCATTGGCGGCGGGAACGATGAGCGGGAGCAGACCCTCAACCAGCTGCTCACCGAGATGGACGGCTTTGCAGACAATTCCGGCGTGATTCTGCTGGCGGCCACCAACCGCCCAGATGTGTTGGATACGGCCCTGATGCGGCCGGGGCGCTTCGACCGCCGCATCACTATTGACCTGCCTGACCGCCGCGGCCGGGAGGCCATTCTGGCGGTGCATGCCCGCAGCAGACCCCTGGCAGCAGCGGTTTCTCTTTCGGCCTGGGCCAGTCGCACGCCTGGCTTCTCCGGCGCAGATTTGGCAAACCTGCTCAACGAGGCCGCCATCCTCACGGCCCGCCATCACCTGGCTGAGATTGATGATGGGGCAATGGCTGGGGCCCTTGAGCGGATCACCATGGGCCTGGCCGCCGCCCCCCTGCAGGACAGCGCCAAGAAGCGACTGATCTCCTATCACGAGGTGGGCCATGCCCTGCTGGCCACCCTGGTGCCCCATGCCGACCCCCTCGACAAGGTCACCTTGTTGCCCAGAGCTGGCGGTGTAGGTGGTTTTGCCCGGATGGTGCCCGATGAGGAGATCCTGGATTCCGGGTTGATCAGCAAGGCCTACCTGCGAGCCCGACTGGTGGTCGCCCTTGGCGGCCGGGCAGCCGAGTTGGTGGTGTTTGGTGCGGGGGAGATTACCCAGGGGGCCAGCGGTGACCTGGACCTGGTTACCCGCATCAGCCGCGAAATGGTCACCCGCTACGGCTTCTCCAGCCTCGGACCGGTGGCCCTCGAGGGCGACGGTACGGAGGTATTCCTGGGCCGCGACTGGTTGCGCTCCGAGCCCCCGTACTCCCGGGAAACAGGTAACCGCATCGATGTTTTGGTTAGGGAGCTTGCAGCTACAGCCCTTGAGCATGCGGTGGCATTGCTGGAGCCCCGCCGACCCCTTATCGACGAACTGGTGGAGCTGCTGATCCGGGATGAAACGATTGAGGGGGATACATTCAGGGCCATCGTTGCCAGGGCCGATGGCACCAGCCCAGAGGCCGTCGCTTCAATCGCCAGTTTGGAGCCCACCGGCAAAGCGGATGTCCAGGCTACGCAGGTAGGTGTGTAGGCCCGAATCCTGAATGGGCAGCAGGCGGGCCTGGCGACCGCTGGTATTGACGTGGGCATGCCAATGGCCAGGGGGGGTGATGAAGGCTCCACCCGATTCCCACTCGATGCGCTGGGGATTGACAATCTGGCCTTTGGCGTCGATTTCGGTGCCCACCAGGGTGTGGCAGCCGGGGTCACAATCGATGATCAGATCGAGGGCCACCGACTGGTGCCGGTGGGGAGGCTGAATTACCCCGGCGGGCACGACTCCGAGCATGGCCCAGAGGGTGTGGGTGACCGTTCGGCTCTGGGGCAAGTCCCTGTTGGCCAGCAGCAGGCTGAGTCTGTTGCTGCGGGCGGAACTGGGGTCGGCCAGAAGTTGGGCGAGCTCCTTCTCCAGCAGGGCTGCGGGGTAATGGGTGGGATCGAAGCGGGTGCTTGTGGCAGTTACGCCGAGAAAATCCAACAGAGGCCCGTCATGCACCCAGTAGAGAACGCTGGTTTGCTCAGCCTGCAAAAGTGGGGTCTCACCGGCGGGGAGCACCAGTAGGTCGCCCGCTCCCCAATTCAGCCTCTGGCCTTCCCAGCGCAGCTCCCCCTTGCCCTGGAGCACAAAAAAGAGTGAGCTGGTGGCATTGGCAGCAGCCTTAAGCCCCTCTCCTGGAAGGATCCGCAGGAAATGGGCCGCCAGGGCTGGGCTGGTGGCCGGGCCATTGCAGCCCAGCTCCCCACTCAGGTCCAGAGGTAGAACGGCCGTGCCACCCGACTGGTGCAGGGCTGCACTCCATTGGTGGTAGCCAATTGGTTCGGTGAGACCCCTACGCACCGGATTGGCAGCCTGGCGGTAGTCGAACAGCAGGGCCTTGGTCTGCCAGTCGGCCTGGCCGGTGCAATCGCCAGGTTGAGTCTGAGCCTGGTTCATGGGTTGGGGCTGGGGCGGAAGTGAATCTCTGGCCCCATTCTGGGCTCATCCGCCGGCAACTGCTGGCACGATGCTCACCTCATCTCCGTCCTTGAGGGGCGTGGCCTGGTGGTCGAGGAAACGGATGTCCTCGCTATTTACATAGACATTGAGAAAACGACGCAGCTTGCCGGCCTCATCACAGAGGCGGCCCTTGATGCCTGGATAATGCAGCTCAAGGGCGTCGATCAGGCCGTCCACGCTTCTGGCTTCCAGATCAACGCTGGCCTCGTTGTTGGTGAATTTCTGCAGGGGGGTGGGGATTAGAACCTGAACGGCCATGGCGGAGATTGGGCGGGTATGGAAAAGGGTCAGCTGGGGCGGTCTGCCTGGGCCTGGGCCCAGGCGGATTTGAAGCTGTCGAGCTGGGCCTCGATCGTGTATGGGGCGCCGATGGAGTCGGCAATGGCCTCTGTTGTCTTGAGCCCATTGCCGGTGATGTAGGCAACAGTGGTTTCCTCCGGGTTGATCTTGCCGAGCTCCACCAGTTTCTTGAGCACCGCAATTGTGGTGCCGCCAGCTGTTTCGGTGAAAACTCCCTCGGTTTCTGCCAGCAGCTTGATGCCGTCGATGATCTCGGCATCACTCACGGCGGCGATGGTGCCGCCGGTTTTGTTGGCGATATCAATGGCGTAGGGGCCATCGGCGGGATTGCCAATGGCAATTGATTTGGCGATCGTATTGGGCTTAACCGGGGTGATGAAGTCGCGGCCGGCGGCGAAGGCCTGGGCGATCGGGCTGCAGCCTTCGGCCTGGGCGCCGCTGAAACGCACGGCCTTTTCTTCCACCAGGCCCACCTTGATGAATTCATCAAAGCCCTTGCGGATTTTGGTGAACAGGGAGCCCGAGGCCAGGGGCGCCACGATGTGGTCGGGCAGTTGCCAGCCCAGCTGTTCAATCACCTCATAGCCCAGGGTCTTGGAGCCCTCGGAGTAGTAGGGGCGCAGGTTGATGTTGACGAAGCCCCAGCCGAAGGTGTTGGCTACTTCCGAGCAGAGGCGGTTGACCTGGTCGTAGTTGCCATGCACCGCCATGAGGGTTGGGTTGTAGACCAACGTGCCGAGTACCTTGCCCAACTCCAGGTCACTGGGGATGAACACGCAGCACTCCAGGCCGGCGTGGGCGGCGATGGCGGCGGTGGAGTTGGCCAGGTTGCCGGTGGAGGCGCAGCTCACCGTGGTGAACCCGAGCTCGCGGGCCCTGGTGAGCGCCACACTCACCACCCGGTCTTTAAAGGAGAGCGTCGGCATGTTGACGCCGTCGTTCTTGATATGGAGGCTTTTGAGGCCCAGCCGCCGGGCCAGGTTGCCCGCCTTGAGCAGGGGGGTAAAACCCGTGCCCACGTCAATGGGATCCCCCTCGATCGGCAGGAATTCGCGATAGCGCCAGATGGAGGTGGGCCCAGCCTCAATGGTGGCGCGGCTCACCCGATTCTTGATGGCTTCGTAGTCGTAGACGACCTCCAGGGGCCCGAAACAGACGTCTTCACAGACGTGGCGGGCGCTGGCCTCATAGGGGTGGCCGCATTCTTTACAGCGCAGTCCGGTGAAGGTTGAGCGGGAGAGGGTGGCAGTCACGGGCACGCCCAGCAGTGTAAAGAGGCTAACAGCGCCAGATGGGGCTACTGATTAATCCCGATCACCGATGTCGGATATTTCCTGGCGCTGGTGGCTTGCTGTTGGGCCAGGGCTTCCTAGCCTCAGCAAGTAAGCCGATTGCTGATGTCAAGGCGAGCGTCGCCGTCTGCCTTCTTGCTGCTCGTCAGCGTGCCCCTTGGGTTGGCCCTGCTTGCCGCAGTTTTGATCCTGGTGTCCCGCCTCTGGGTGGAATGGCAGTGGTTTGAGCAATTTTCCAGGGGTGGGGTGCTGCTTCGCCGCTGGTTGCTGCAGATTGGCTTCTCCCTGCTAGGGCTGGCCTTGGGCCTGGCCCTGCAGCGCTGGATTACCAGCTTCTGGCGACAGGGATCGGCACCTGCCGAGCCCCGCCGTTTTGGGCTTGCGCCGCTCGCCTATGGCCTCAGCCTTGGGCTCCTGGCCACGATCCAGCTGCTGCCCCTGGCCCTGCTGCTCAATTTGGCGGAGCGATTGGTTCGCAATCCTTTTGACACCAGCCGGTTGCATGGGCTCGCCATGCTCGATGGCCTGCCCTTCCCTTTGCTGCTGTTGTTGGCGGCCTTGCTGGGGGCGTTGCTACTGCGCCCCAGCTTTGCGCCCCGGTTGGTGGCGGGGATGGCTTCCCTGGCTGCAGCCACCGCCATGGGCCGGGCCTGGGGGGTGTGGTCGCTGGCTCTGTTGGCTCCAGATAGCGGCATTAGGGAGCCCCTGCTTGATGCCGACATCAGTTTTGCACTGGTGCGCTTTCCCGCTCTGGCCTTTGGGCTCACCCTGCTGCTGGCCCTGCTGAGCTGCCATCTGGCGGCGGGGCTATGGGGGATCCTGGCCCGCCCGCCCCAGCTCAGCGATGGGCGCTTCCACGGCTTCACCGCCACCCAACTGGTGAGGCTGCGCGCACCCCTGGCCCTGCTGGCCCTTCTGGTTTCCTTTGGTTTCTTACTGGGGCGGCACCAGTTGCTGCTGAGCACCGCTGGCAGTGTGCCCGGGGCCGGCTGGTTGGATGTTCACTTTGTGCTCCCCCTGCGCACCACGGCCGTCGTCGTGGCCCTGCTGACCGCCGTGGCCCTGCTGTTGCCGCTGCCCCGCAAGGGTCTACGTGGCCCCCTGCTGGCGGCAGTATCCGCAGCCCTGCTCGTGGTGCCCCTGCTCGAGGCCCTGCTGACTCCACTTTTCCAGTTGATGCTGGTGCGCCCCCGGGAACTCCAGCTGGAGACCCCCTACCTGGCTCGCTCGATCGCGGCCACCAGGGCCGCCTTTCAGCTCGATGACATCAGAAGTCGCAACGTGAGGCCTCGCAACCGCCTCAGCCGTGCCGATGTCATCGCCGGCCAGGCGACTCTGCGCAACATCCGTCTCTGGGATAGCCAGCCCCTGCTATCGACCAACCGCCAGCTGCAGCAGCTGAGGGTCTATTACCGCTTTTCAGGGGCTGCGGTCGACCGCTACAGCCTGTCAGCCAATGCGGGCAGGGATCGCCGCCAGTTGGTGATGATCTCGGCTAGGGAGCTGGATCAGGCCTCCCTGCCCCCGGCGGCCCGCACCTGGCTCAATACCCATCTGGTGTTCACCCATGGATATGGCTTCACGGTTTCGCCGGTAAACACGAGCAGCCCCGATGGCTTGCCCGACTTCTTCATCAGCGATCTGGGAGCCTCCACCCGGGTGCAGGGCAATGCCAAGTTGGGCATCAGCTCTGCCCAGGTGAGGGCCGGCATTCCAATCGGCCAACCCAGTCTCTATTTCGGAGCTCTCAAGTCGCCCTATGCCCTAGCTCCCACCAAGGTGCAGGAATTTGACTATCCCCAGGGAGACGAAAATCTCTACACCCATTACTCAGGTAAGGCCGGTGTGCCGATCGGCTCAGCCTGGGGACGCCTGGCCGCTGCCCTCTACCTGGGTGAGCCGAAGTTGCTGGTGCAGGGTGCAATCACCCCTGCTACCCGGTTGCTGCTGCGGAGGGAGGTGAGGGAGAGGTTGCGCACCCTGGCGCCCTTCGTGCGATTTGAGGGAGATCCGGTGCTGGTATCGGTCCAGCTGGGCCAGAACGGCCCCTTCCCTCGCACCCAGCACCAGTACTGGCTGGTGGAGGGGTTTACCAGCAGCCGCAGCTATCCCTACAGCGCGGCGGTGCCGGGTGAGCCTGAGATCCGCTATCTGCGCAATTCGGTTAAGGCGGTTGTCGATGCCTACAACGGCACCGTGGTGATGTATGTCGCCTCCAGCAGCGATCCGATCATGGCTGGCTGGCAGCGTCTTTTTCCCGATCTGTTCGCGCCGATGTCGGCCATGCCTGCTGCCCTGCGGGCCCATATCCGCTACCCCCAATGGCAGTTTGAGTTGCAGACGGCCCAGCTGCTCAGATATCACGTCACCGATCCTCGGGTTTTCTACAGCGGGGATGACGTGTGGCAGGTGCCGAATGAGCTCTATGGCCGTAATCAGATTCCGGTGAAGCCGTATCACGTCAGCGCCCAGCTGACCCCAGACCATCCGCCGGAATTTCTGCTGTTGCAACCGCTCACCCCCCTGGCGCGCCCAAATCTCGCCGCCTGGGTGGCGGCCCGCAGTGACGACCCCAACTACGGCGAACTGGTTTTGCTGCGCTTCCCCACCCAAACGCCGATCTTCGGCCCCGAGCAGATCCAGGCCCTGATCAACCAGAACCCGAGCATCAGTCAACAGTTCGGCCTCTGGGACCGGGCCGGCTCGGAGGTGATCCAGGGCAACCTGCTGGTGGTGCCCTTGGGCAAAGCCCTCCTCTATGTAGAGCCCGTCTACCTCAAGGCCCGCAATGGCGGCCTGCCCACCCTCACCCGGGTGGTGGTGAGTGATGGCAGCCGGGTGGCGATGGAGACCAGCCTTGAGAAGGCTATAGAGGCCCTCCTGGATGACCGCCGCTCCCTGGCTGCGGTCAACAATTCAGCGCCAACCAGTCCAGCTGAACTCCTTCCAGCCCTCGCTCCGCCGTGAAGCTCCGGAGCATGGCGTCTCTGGGCAGAGGGACTCGTTCAGAATGATGCTCTGCAACCTTTATGGCATCCCCCAATGGCAAAAAGAATTCAGCGCCTTGCCGGTCGGACGCTCACCGCGGTTGTTTTGGCGGCCTCCACCAGCTTCAGTCCGATCGGTCCAGCTTTCGGCCAGCAGCGGGTTGGCGTGCCAACGGTGTCCGTTCCTGACTTCAAAAACAACGTGACCGGTACCTGGTGGTGGCAGGGACCCGTGGCCCAGGATCTCTCCAGCGCCCTGGCCAATGAGCTGGCGGCCACCGGTGAGATCAAGGTGGTAGAGCGGCGCCAGCTTGGCCAGGTTCTCTCCGAGCAGGAACTCGCCGAACTTGGCATCGTCCGTAAGGCCAGCCCAACGGCAGCAAAGAAGGGCCAGATGACCGGGGCCAGGTACATCGTGCTCGGCACGGTGACGTCCTACGACACCGCAACCGATCTGGAAAGCAAAGGCAGTGGCATGGGTTTTCTTGGGTTCGGTGGAGCCAAGCAGAACACCGTTACGAAGGACTACGTCGCCATTGATATTCGTGTCGTCGATAGCACCACCGGTGAGATTGTCGGTTCTCGCACGGTTGAGGGTCGCGCTACGAACACCATCGAGCAGAAGTCCAGCGGGGGCAGCTTGCTGCCTGCGGCTGTGATTCTGGGCGCTACGGTGCCAATGAGCTCAGGCGGCTATGCCGCCACTGCCGCTGCTGGCACGTTCAATTTCTCCAACAATTCAACAACGGCAAGCCGCACTCCAGCTGCCAAGGCGTTGCGGGCAGCCCTGATAGAAGCTTCTGGCTACGTCAGTTGCCTGCTGGTTCCGTCGGGCGATTGCATGGCCGCTTTCCAGGCCAAGGATCAGCAGCGTCGTCAGAAAACCCTGGGAACTCTGGAGCTCGAGTGACGCAGGGATCACCCTTAAAGGAACCTGTCGTGCAGTACCACCGCCATCATAAAAAGGGGGGCTCCAGCCCCCCATGATTGATCCTGGCTTGTCGACTCAAGCAGCCACGGCAGTTTTGGGGTCCAGTTCGCCCTTGGCGTAGAGGCCGGCGTAGTAGTTGATGTCGCGCTGCTTGATCTTGCTGGCGTTGCCGGCACACCAGAACTGCTGGTAGCGATCCAGGCACACCTGCTTCATGTACTGGCGGGCAGGCTTGTTGAAGTGGCGGGGATCAAAGTTGGTGGGATCCTTGAAGGCCGCTTCCCGAACAGCTGCGGTGAAGGCCAGCCGGTTGTCGGTGTCGATGTTCACCTTGCGCACGCCGTTGCGGATGCCCTCCTGGATTTCCTCCACGGGCACGCCGTAGGTCTCGGGGATGGCGCCGCCGTACTTATTGATCATGTCCAGCCACTCCTGGGGTACCGAGGAGGAGCCGTGCATCACCAGGTGGGTGTTGGGGATGGCTTTGTGGATCTCGGCGATGCGGCTGATGGCCAGCACTTCACCGGTGGGCTTGCGGGTGAACTTGTAGGCGCCGTGGCTGGTGCCGATGGCGATCGCCAATGCGTCGACTTTGGTTTTGGCGACGAAGTCGGCGGCCTCGGCCGGATCGGTGAGCAGCTGGCTGTGGTCGAGCTTGCCCTCAAAGCCGTGGCCGTCCTCGGCCTCACCCATGCCGGTTTCCAGGGAACCGAGGCAACCCAGTTCGCCCTCCACACTCACGCCGATGGCGTGGGCCACGTCAACCACTTCCTTGGTGACGGCCACGTTGTACTCGTAGCTGGCAGGGCTCTTGGCATCAGCCATCAGCGAGCCGTCCATCATCACCGAGGTGAAGCCGTTGGCGGCGGCGCCGAAGCAGGTGGCAGGACTGTTGCCGTGGTCCTGGTGCATCACCACCGGGATGTCCGGATAGGTTTCAACCGCAGCCAGGATCAGGTGGCGCAGGAAATTTTCACCGGCATACTGGCGCGCTCCGCGGGAGGCCTGCAGGATCACCGGAGAGTCGGTTTCACTGGCCGCCTCCATGATCGATTGCACCTGCTCGAGGTTGTTGACGTTGAAGGCAGGAATGCCATAGCCGTTCTCAGCGGCATGGTCGAGCAGCAGCCGAAGCGGAACGAGCGCCATGGGAAAAAACCTCTCGGATCGGAGTAGGGAACTGGCTGGGAGTCTAGGGGATGCCCCCGGGCTGGCCATGGCGGGCCCAATCGCAACAGCGCTGGCTACTCACCGCTTCGCCCAGGCCGGGCACCATCGGGCGTCCCTCGCGCACCGCCTCACTCCACCAGCTGTGCAGCCGCAGCACCGGGGCGATCCTCCCGTCGGCCCAGGTGCGACCAAACCCCCATTGGGCTTCAGCTTCCAGGGGCCTGAGCGGCTCCCCTCCGCGGGAGTGCCACAGACCAAAACCATGGACGTAGTCGGCCTGGTTGTCGGATCCGAGTACGGCGGTCCCATCCCGCCCGTAGAGCTCGAGCCAGCAGCCCCGCCCCCGGCGGGTCACGGAGGCCAGGTTCAACTGGGCCGGTACTACCTGACCCTGGGCGGTCTCCAGTTCCAGCTGCACCAGGGCGATGTCCTCGGCGTCGACGCCGGCCAGGCGGCCACTGCCATCTCCCAGGGGCCTTTCGCCAATGGCCGTGCTCAGCAGGGCCCGCAGGGAGCGGCTTGGTCCCACCAGCCAATGGAGGATGTCAAAGGCATGGGTGCCCAGGGCCCCCAGCACGCCGCCGCCTGCAGCGGCCTGGGAATACCAGTTCCAGGGCCTGGTGGGGTCGGCGCGGCTAGACATCAGCCAGTCGAATTTGACAAGCAGCAGTTCCCCCAGGTCGCCATTGGCAACAAGGGCGGCAAGCTGCTGGAAGAGGGGCACCGCCCGGTATTCGAAATCAACTGCCACCGTCAGCCCCCGCTGCAGAGCCAGCCTTTGCAGCTCTTCCACCTGCTCGGCGCAGAGGGCCACCGGCTTTTCCAGCAGCAGGTGCTTGCCGGCATGAAGGGCCCTCTCGGCCAGCTCGAAGCGGGGCGCCGGCGGGGTGGCGATCACCAGGGCCTCTACCGCCGGATCGGCCAGCAGGGCATCGAAGTCGCCGTAGCCGGGCAGTTCGGCGCTGCGGCAGGCGGCCTCCAACCGTTCGGGCCGGGGATGCCAGAGCGCTACCGGAGTGGTGCCGGCACAGGCCCGCAGGGCGGGCAGGTGGACCTTTTCACCGATCCCCAGGCCGGCGATGGCCACCCGCAATGGGCTGGTCATGGCAGGGTCTCACCGGCAACTGCGCACACCTCAGTTACCACCCTGGTGATCAGGTTGTCCCCGGCGGTGGGCTGCCACTGGGCCCCGAACTGGGGCAGGCCGTTGATCGAGGTGTCGCGGAATAGGGCCTGGTCGCAATCGAGTTCCATCACATAGAGATCGTTGCTAGGACGGGGCTTCTCCTCCGTGGTGGGGGCTTGGAACCGGGTCAGCACCGACACGTTGCCCTCGCGGCTACGGCGCAGGCTGCCCCCATCCCACCACTGGCGCCCCTCATCGCTGCTCGCCACCTCGTGCCAGTCAACCGGGCCGGCAAAGGCTGCCGAACCGGCGCCGCTGATAACTATCAGCAGCAGCAGCAGAATTGAAGCCAGCCTGCCCAGATTTCTGCTTAAGAATTTGCCCAGATTTCTGCCCATGATCTGCCTCACGCCGCCACCGTTTCGCGGCAGCCGTGCAGCTTGAGCAGGCTTGCCAGGGTGGGCTTGAGGCGGGTGCGATCCACGATGGCATCGACAAAGCCATGCTCGCGCAGGTATTCAGCGGTTTGAAAGCCTTCGGGGAGTTTTTCGCGCAGGGTCTGCTCAATCACCCGCCTGCCAGCAAAGCCGATCAGGGCCTTGGGTTCGGCCAATATTAGATCGCCCAGCATGGCAAAGCTGGCCGTCACACCCCCTGTGGTGGGGTAGGTCAGCAGGGGCAGGTAGAGCAATTCGGCCTGGCGGTGGCGTTCCAGGGCACCGGAGATCTTGGCCATCTGCATCAAGCTGAGCATGCCCTCCTGCATGCGGGCGCCGCCGGAGGCACACACGATCAGCACCGGGTAGCGGCGGGCAGTGGCGGTTTCGATCAGGCGGGTGAGCTTCTCGCCCACCACCGAGCCCATCGAGCCGCCCATGAAGCTGAAGTCCATCACCCCCAGGGCCAGGGGCAAGCCGCTGGTGCGGCAGAGGCCGGTGACGACGGCATCCAGCAGTCCGGTGCTCTGCTGGCTGTCCCGCAGCCGATCTGTGTAGCTGCGCCGATCCTTGAAGACCAATGGATCGGTGGGGGCCAGGCAGCTATCTAGCGGTTCGAAGCTGCCGGGGTCGGCGATCAGGGCGATGCGCTCCTCACTGTCAATCCTGTTGTGGTGGCCGCACCCCTTGCAGACGCTGGCATTGGCCACCAGATCTTTGCGGTAGACCACTAGGCCGCATTCGGGGCACTTGCTCCACAGCCCATCGCCCTCTTCCACGTCCTGGGTGACCCGCACGGTGGGGGCATTTTTCTGGCGATCCGCGAACCAGTCGAAAAGCGACATGCGATCTCAAGGCGACAGGGCCCGGCGGCTGAATCCATTTAAGGCGCCCGGCCCACCAGCCCAAGGAGTGGCAGCCAAAAGTCATGGCCCCATAGCCAGACGGCGGCCCCACCAGCTGCCAGAAATGGTCCGAAGGGAAAGGGCTGGTGCCTGCCCAGCCGCCCGCTGAGGCGGCCGATGCTGCCAATCACGGCACCGCCGAACACTGCCAGCACCACAGTTATGCCCAGGCCGGTGAGCCCCAGCCACGCTCCCAGCAGGGCAGCGAGCTTGGCGTCGCCCAGCCCCAGGGCGGGCTTGCCGATGAGCCTCTCGGCCAGGGCGCTGACGCCTTCAAACCCCACCAGGGCAACCCCGGCAGCCAGGAGGTGGTGGAACAGCAGGGCCCGGCCCACGGCTTCGCCCTGCTGAAAACCAATTATTGCCGTCATCCCCAGGCCCAGTAGCAGGCCTATCCGGCAGAGGGGCTCGGGCAGCCAGAGGTAATCGAGGTCGATCAGCAGCAAGGGCAGCAGCCAGCTGAGCAGCAGCCAGCCAGCCAGCACCACCAGCCAGGCCAGGGGCCGGGGGCCCATCGCTGCCGGGGTTGCCTGCAGGCAGGCCACCCAGAGCCCGGCGCTGAGCAGCTCTACCAGCGGATAGCGAATCGCGATCGGGGCGCCGCAGTGGCCGCAGCGGCCCCTCAGCCATAGCCATCCCAGCACGGGCACATCCTCATACCAGCGCAAACGGCTGCCGCACCGGGGGCAGTGGCTGGGCGGCAGCAGGATCGATTCCTCACGCGGCAGTCGCCAGGCAACCAGATTCAGGAAGCTGCCGAAACAGGCTCCGATCAGCGCGACCCCAATTGGCAGGTTCGGGAAGCTGGCGAGCAGTGGCGCTGGGACGCTCAAGCGGAACTCAGACGGTTGTCGGGGAGGGGGTGGTGCGGGGAAAGCGCAGCCGGGATGGGCCACTGCGGCTGCGCCGGGCCCGGATCAGGTCGATCGGTACAAACTGCTCGTCTGGCAGGAGCACCGGCATGGCTTGAACAATCCGACCTTGAAAATTGGCAGGGTTGGCCTTGAGCACCACACCACAGACATCTGCAGCCGGCGCGCAGTGGTCAAGGGCCTCAAACAGAACCCTGCGGGCGGCCTGAATGACCATCTGACTATTGATCTGATCAAGGCGCAAGACAGGGGCCACCTTGGTGGGGGCCCCTGAGATCAGAAACGAGGGGGGAATCGGCGTGGACGGGGAGACGGAAATCGGCCTCACCAAGTCGTATTGCGAACCCAGAGTAAGGGGTACGGCTGCAATCAGGCCAGCTTCTTCTTTTCTTCGATCATCCGATGGATGATCGGAGTGAGAATCAGCTCCATTGCAAAACCCATTTTGCCGCCATTCACCACAATCGAGGTGGGGGTTGACATGAACGAGTCGTGGATCATGTCGAGCAGGTAGGGGAAATCGATCCCCCACTTGTCGCGGGCCACCTTGCGGAAGTGGATGATCACGAAGCTTTCATCCGGGGTGGGAATGGTCTGGATGAAGAAGGGGTTCGAGGTATCCACCGTGGGCACCCGCTGGAAGTTGATGTCGGTGAGGCTGAACTGGGGACAGATGTGATTGATGTAATCGGGCATGCGGCGCAGGATCGTATCCACCGTGGCCTCGGCCGAGTAGCCCCGCTCCTGGTTGTCGCGGGCGATCTTCTGAATCCACTCCAGGTTGACGATCGGCACCACGCCGATCAGCAGATCCGCCAGATTGCGCAGGTTGTAGCCCTCGCCCACCACGCCCCCGTGCAGTCCTTCATAGAAGAGCAGGTCGGTGCCGGCAGGAATAGGTTCCCAGGGGGTGAACTGGCCAGGTTCAAGGTTTGTGCCCAAGCGGCCGTTGTGGTCTGCCGCTTCCTCCGCCGAGTGAAGGTAGTAACGCTTCTGGCCGCCGCCGGTTTCCCCGTAGGTGCGGAACAGCTCCTCGAGTTTGTCGAAGCGGTTTGCCGCTGGGCCGAAGTGGGAGAAGTTCTCTCCATTGGCAACGGCGGCAGCCATCGCTTCCTTCATCGCTGCCCGCTCGTAGCGGTGGTAGCTGTCGCCCTCCACCACGGCAGGGGTGATGCCCTCGCGCTTGAAGATGTACTCGAAGGCTCGCTTGACAGTGCTGGTCCCAGCGCCGGAAGAGCCGGTGACAGAAACAACCGGGTGACGCTTCGACATGCGCGAGGGGAGAAAACGGCTGCAATTTTGGCAGGTAGGTGGACCTCTAAGGCCAATCCCTGCCGGACCGTTACCAGCCGTGGTTCAGGCTTCCAGGGCTGCCAGCAGCTGGTCGCCCATGGCGCGGCAGCCCAGCTGGGTGCAACCTGCGGCCATCAGGTCACCGGTGCGGAAGCCTGCCGCCAGCACCCGATCCACGGCGCTCTCCAGGGCGGTGGCCGCCTCCTCCTGGCGTAGGCCCAGCCGCAGCAGCATGGCGGCGCTGAGCACCATCGCCAGGGGGTTGGCCCTGTCCTGGCCGGCGATGTCGGGAGCTGACCCGTGGATCGGCTCAAACAGGCCGGGGCCGCTGCTGCCCAGGGAGGCAGAGGGGAGCATGCCGATGGAGCCGGTGAGCATGGCCGCCTCGTCGCTGAGAATGTCACCGAACAGGTTGCTGGTCAGCAGCACGTCGAACTGACGGGGGTTGCGCACCAGTTGCATCGCCGCGTTGTCGACATACATATGGCTTAGCTCCACTGCGGGGTAGCCGCCGGCCATGGCGTTGACCCGATCCCGCCAGAGCTGGCTGACATCGAGCACGTTGGCTTTGTCGACGCTGCAGAGCCTGCCGCTCCGCGCTGCGGCCAGATCGAAGGCCACCTTGGCGATACGGTCGATTTCGTCGTCGAAGTAGGCCATGGTGTTGAAGGCCCGCACCCGGCCGTCAGCCTCCACCCGACCCCTCGGTGTGCCGAAATAGACCCCGCCGGTGAGCTCCCGCACAACCAGCAGATCCACCCCGGCAATCACCTCGGGTTTGAGGCTGGAGGCATCGATCAGGGCCGGGAAGATCTTCACCGGTCTCAGGTTTGCAAACAGGCCCAGTCCTGAGCGCAGGCCCAGCAGTCCCGTTTCCGGTCGCAGCTCCCGGGGCAGGTTGTCGTATTGGGGCGAACCGATCGCGGCCAGCAGCACCGCCTCGCTTTGCCGGCAGGCTGCCAGGGTGCTCTCAGGTAGGGGCACCCCGGTGGCATCGATGGCGCTGCCGCCCATCGGCTGCTCGTCGTAAACCAGCTCAAAGCCATGGCGGGCACTGACTGCATTGAGCAGTTGGCGCGTCACCGCTGTGATCTCCGGGCCGATGCCGTCGCCTGGCAGCAGGGTGATCCGGTGGCTGGAGGTCATGGTGGCTGAGCTGTCAGGCGCGAGGCTAGGGCTTGGCAGGTTGGGGATTAGGCGGTTCGGGTTCGCGGCGCTTCTCCAGCTGGCGCAGGGCTTTAGCCAGCTCCGGCAACTTGTTGAAGGTGGCGGAACAGCGCAGCCAGAGGCGATTGGGGATGGCCGGATAACCGCTGACCACTTCCCCGGCAGCCACCTCGCCGTGGATGCCCGACTTGGAGGAGGCAATTGAGCCATCCCCCATCACGGCCCTGTTGGCCAGGCCCACCTGGCCCGCCAGGATCACCCCTTTGCCCAGCTTCGCGCCGCCGGCGATGCCCACCTGGGCAGCCAGGGCACAGCCGCTGCCCAGGCTGACGCCGTGGCCGATGTGGACCAGGTTGTCGATTTTGCTGCCCGCGCCGATGCGGGTTTCGCCCACCGCAGGGCGGTCGATGGTGCTGCCGCAGCCCACTTCCACCCCTTCCTCAAGCACCACAAGGCCGGTCTGGGGCATCTTGCGCCAGCCGCCGGCGGTGGGCACAAAGCCAAAGCCCTCGCTGCCAATTACCGCATTGGAGTGGACCACGCAGGCCCCGGCCAGGCGGCTGCCGGGATGGAGCACGGCGCCGGAGTGGAGTTCACAGTCCGGGCCGATCTGGACGTCGGCGTAGATCACCACACCGGCATGGATGGTGCAGCTGGCTCCAATCTGCACATCAGCACCAATCACCACGAGGGGGCCCACATGGCAGCCCATGCCAACAACGGCGCCGGGGTCGATCACGGCGCTGGGGTGGATGCCAGGGGCAGGGCGCCGGCGCGGGTGGAGCACTTCGAGCGCCTCGGCGAAGCCAAGGCGGGGATCGGCCAGGGCAACCCAGGCCAGGCCCCGCTCGCTTGCCAGCTGCTGCAGCGCTTGCGCCCCCTCGCCGCGGGCCGGTATCAACACTGCGCTCGCGCCGGTATCGGCCAGGGCCGCCGCCAGGGCGTTGCCGGGCTCGAGAAAAGCCAGCTGCCCGGTCCCGGCTTGGTCTAGGGCTGCGCCGCCGTGGATGGCAGGGTCACTGGCCAGGTGGCGTGGACTCGCACCGGTAACCTCGCCCAGGCGGCCGAGCAGTTCGCTGAAACGCATTCCCAGGTCTATGGCCTGGCCGGATCGTAGGTCGCGCCTAGCAGCCGGTGAGCACCAGCTGATCGCGATGCACCACCTCCACGCCGGCACAGCCGATCAACTCCGCCAGCTCGACGCTGCCCAGGCTGGCCAGGCCCCGCCCGAGCTCCCGGCCATCACTGGCCACCAGCCGCACCGCCTCCCGCCGGCCGAACTGCCCTTCGACTGCCCGCACTCCTACGGCCAGCAGGGAGGCGCCCTGAAGGGTGAGGGCCCGTTCGGCCCCCGCATCCAGATGCAGGGTGCCCTTGGGGAGCAGGGCATGGGCAAGCCAGCCCTTGCGGTTGGCCAGGGGGGTTGGGCTCGGCTGAAAAATGGTGCCCACCCTTTCACCAGCCAGCAGGGCATCGAGCACGGCCGGGTCGCGGCCATCGGCCAGGCGCACCCGGATGCCGCTGGAGGTGGCAATGCGGGCGGCGGCCAATTTGGTGGTCATCCCGCCCGTGCCCCACTGGCCACCACCGCCGGCTGCCCCCTGCAGGCTGTTGAGTTCGGCCAGGTTTGACACCTCCTCGATCGGTCGGGCATCCCTATCGGTGCGGGGGTCACCCGAGTAGAGCCGGTCCACGTCGGTGAGCAGCACCAATTCGTCGGCGCCGATCGCCACCGCCACCAGGGCTGAGAGGGTGTCGTTGTCGCCGAAGCGCAGCTCATCGGTGGCCAGGGTGTCGTTCTCGTTGACCACGGGCACCACCCCCCAGGCGAGCAGCTGCTCCAGGGTGCGGCTGGCGTTTTGATAGCGGCGGCGGGAGGCCAGATCGCCGCGGGTGAGCAGCACCTGGGCCACGGCCACCCCTCGCAAGGCAAAGGCGTCCTGGTAAAGGGCCATCAGTCGGCCCTGGCCCACCGCAGCTGCGGCTTGCAGGGCCACCACCTCGCTGGGCCGCTGCTGCAGGGCCATGGCCGTGCAGCCCAGTCCAACGGCACCGCTTGTCACCAGGGTCAGGGCATCGCCGCTGCGTTGCCTGCGGCAGAGGCTGGCCGCCAGATCTGCGATCACCGCAGAGGTGGGCCGCTCAGGGCTGCCCCTCAGCAGGCTCGTGCCCACCTTGATCACCCGCCGCAGGGAGGGCTGGCCGGAGTCATGCCTGGCTGCCATCAGCCCAGGATCGTGCCCAGCCGGCGGGCGAGAAGTAGCTCGATTTTCTGGAGCCGATCCCGCTGGCAGGGCTGGCCGAGGGGATCGATCGGTTTGACCAACACCGTGAACAGCCCCAACCGGTTGCCGGCGATCACATCGGTAAAGAGGCGATCACCTATCAGGGCGACTTCGTGGTGGGGCAGTTTCAGCTCGGCCAAAACCCGCCGCAGGGCCCTGCGGCGGGGCTTACCAGCCGAAATTGTGTAGGGCAGGTTGAGCTGCTCAGCCACCGCCCCCACCCGCTTGCGGGAGGGGTTGTTGCTGAGCAGGTGGATGGGCATGCGCTGCTGGGCCCGTTGCAGCCAGTGCAGCACGCTCTCCGGCAAGACCGCCTGGCGGCGGGGCAGCAGGGTGCGGTCAACGTCCAGCACCAGGGCCCGGATCTGCTGGTCCAGCAATTCCTGTAGGGGCAGCTCGGCCAGGGTGCAATCCAGCAGCCAGTTGGGGCGCAGCAGCTGGCGCAGCATCAGCCCTCTGCCTCCCGTTCATCGAGTTCGGCCTCGATCCTGGGTTGGACCCTTTCGAATTCCTCTCCCTCCACAAGTACGGCGCCACCCCCCTCCATGCGGGCCACCACGAAGAAGGGGTCGAGGGGGATGTAGAGCCCGTATTCCTGTTCGTCGGCAAGGAAGCTCACCAGCAGCTCGTAGGTTTCCGAGTCGTCATCGTCGTCCTCGTCGTCATCGTCGTCGAGCTCATCGGGCTCAGGTTCGTCCAGCTCTCCACTCACCGTCAGGGTGACGGCGGAGCGCACCAGGGTGAGATCGTGCTCCTGGAGCACCACATCGGCAACCGAGAGAATCGGCTCGGTGGCATCGATGGTGTCGATCAGTTCCGGCTCCTCGTCGTCCTCAAGGCGGAACAGGCAGACCGGGGTATCCACCGGGGTGAGCAAGACGTAATCGTGGCCGTCCAGGGGTATCAGCTGCTCCAAAAAGCAGAGCAGTTGCCGCCCGTGGCTGTCCTGCACGAGCACCGTTGGCACATCTGCGAGCCCATCTGAGGGCAGATCAGCAGGGGGATTGGACGGGGTATCGGGGGTCATGTGCTCGGGATGGATCTCCTCAGAATGGAGCAACGCCCCCAGTCTGGCTGTAAGGGATGCTCGCCGGCAGCACCGGTTCTGGCCCTTCCTGCAGCCATTGCCGCAGTAGCAGGGCTGCGGCGGCGCTGTCGAGGGCACCGCTGCGATCGCCTTGCAGCCCGTGGAGCTCGGCGGCAGCCCAGCTGCTGGAGTGTTCATTCACCCAGGCAAGGGGCAGGGCCAGCTGGCGTGCCAAGCGTTGCCCGTAGCGCAGGCAGTGGCTGGCCTGGGCTGTGATCTCACCCTTGTCGTCCAGGGGGAGGCCCACCACCAGGGCCGTGACCTGCCTTTGGCGCACCAGCTCGCCCAGGTGGTCTTGATCGTGGGCGAACCGTCCCCGGGCCAGGGGGGGCAGGGGGGTAACCGTGAGCCCGAGCCGGTCGCAACCTGCCAGGCCGATGCGGCGGCGACCCACGTCGAGGGCCAGCACCGACTGGGGTTGTGGGGCCGACCTCCCCACTAGGGCGGTGCCAGGGGTGTCGGTGTGGGCAGGGGGCGGCGGCGAGGCTGCCACTGCTCCAGAATTGCTTCGAGGCCCCGGGCGGCCCTTGAGGGCGCCTGCAGCGCCTGGCGCCGCCAGACGCTGCGGGCCATCAGCACCCGCTCACCCCTTTCGCTGGCCCCGAGGCTCGCCAGCCAGTGCTGCAGTGCCTGCTGGCGCAGGTCGCAGCGCAGCCAGAGTGGGGATTGGCCTCCCAACCTGGTCTGGATCTGGCGCAGCAGCAGCTCACTGGCAGGGCCCACCAGTTGCTCCCAGCCTGGGTGCAAGCTCAGTTCCACGTCGTGGCCGCCGCCGGGATGGTCACCGATCCAGCGCACGGCAGCTACCGCCTGTTCCCGGCTGGCATCGACCAGCATCCAGCCCCTGCCATGGCTCTGATCGAGCAGATCTTCGACGCGCCTATCCAGCAGTTGCCTCAGCCGGGCCGGGCAGGCTGCCTGCTCCAGATGCCAGAGCAAGGTGGCGCTGCGGCGGTTCAGCGGGGTGAGTTGCAGGTCGGCCGGCAGGGCCCAGCTGGAGCTGCTCTGGCCGGGGGGGGGGCTCCAGCACCACAGTCGGTCGGTGCGCAGGGGCTGGAAGCCCTGCTCTCTCAACATGGCCAGGCGGTCGTCATCGAGGGTCGAGGCGGTGGCGATCCAGCTGACCGCTCCCTTGGCCTGCTGTATTGCCTGGCGCACCAGGGTGGCGGCTAGTTCCTCATGGCCGGGGCCGGGGGCAAGCCGCAGGTGCTCGATCTGCCAGCAGCTGCCGCTGCGGTTGAGACGCCGGGTGATGATCAGGCCAAGGGGGGTTTGGCCGCTCAGGGCCACCAACACCTCGGGGGCCAGGGAAGGCCTGGCCCGCAGGGCGTGCAGGACCCGCTCGGGTAGGCCCAACAGGATCGCCCGCTGCAGCAGCGGCTGCAGCGGCAAGAAGGTGGGACCGTTGAGCAGGGGCAGGTGCCAGCCGGCCAGGGGCTCAAGCCGCCAGCTCTCCGGTTCGGGGCGGGGCGGCAAAGCCGAACTGGCTGTGGGCGGCTGCAGAATCCCGAGCATGGGGGGCGGGCACTGACAACACCTTGACTCCCACTCTATCGGCGCTGGTGGGAAGGGGCCTCAGCTTGGCCGCACCAGCACCAGGGGAGTGCGCTCATTGGCATTGCCGGCCGGGTTGGGCCTCAGGGCCCGCTCCAGCAATGCCTCATCGCAATTCGGGCTGGAGGCGAGCACCTTGACCCGGCCCAGGTCGTTGACATCGACCACCGCTACAGCCACGCCGAGGCAGCGGGCCATGGCGGCGCAGAAGGCGGCGGGCTGCTGCGGGCCCAGCACAATCGTCTGGTCGTAGGGCGGGGTGGTGCCGGTGATGTCATCGATCAGGCGGGCCTGATATCCAGCCAGGCGATAAAACCAGCCCTTGCTGCCCACCAGCTTGAGCCCCAGGCCGACCATCCAGGCCCCTAGCACCTGGGCCGGGCCGACCACGTCGATCAGGCTTTGCAGGCCGCAGGCCGTCGCCAGGGAGCTGGTGGGATGGAACACCCGGCAGAGCAGGCGGGCCAACATGCTGGGTGCCAGGTTGGCCGGATGCTGGTAGCGCCCCTGCATCACCGCCAGGGGGGTTTCGCCAATGGTGAGCACGTCTCCGGGCTGAATCAGGCCGCCGGCATAACGGCGCAGCACGGCTTCGGGGTCGTCCAGCACACCGAGCAGGTGGGTGCCCACCGGCAATACCCGGCAGCGATCGCCCTCGCGCCAACGGGCTGCCTCAGCCGTTAGGGGTTCAGGCTGCTGCAGGGGAATCAAGATGGCATCGCGGCGCTGCAGCCGCCCGAATGGGCCGTAGTTGATCCAGAGAATCTCCAGCCACAGGGTGTCGAGCAGTGCCCGATCAAGGGCCTGGCCCCCGGCTCCGCCCAGGCTGATGCGGATGCGCGCCTGGGTGCTCTTGTTCCCCTTGACGATGTAAGCGGCCCAGTAGCCATCCGGGCGGGAATCCTCATCCGGATGGAGCGCCTCGATCCGAGTCCTGACCGTGATGCCGCTGAGGTCGCCCCGGCCCAGGAGGGTGGGCTTGAGCTCGATTTCGGGCACCATCACCTCCATACGGCGGTGGGGATTGCTGATCGTCACCGTGCCCTTGACCTCCAGGCCAGTGGCGCTGGCTTCCACGGCGAATGAACCCGCCTTCATCCGCAACGGGGAGGCAGGCCGCAGGCGGTGGCGCAACTCCAGCCACACCAGGCTCAGGCCCAGCAGCAGGGCCAGCACCAGCAGGAGGTTCAAGGTGAAGAGGACCATGGGCGTTGGAGCCAAATTGCGACTGGGCAAGAACCGCTGGAGCGTAAGTGCGCCATTGGCTTTAGCTTCGCGCCATAGCGATCTCCCTGCCCGGCATGCGCAAAACCTTCGTGCTCGACACCAACGTGTTGCTGCACGATCCCGCCGCCTTGACCCGCTTTGAAGACAACAACATCCTGATCCCGATTGAGGTGGTCGAGGAGATCGACCGGTTCAAGCGGGACCCAGCAGAGAAGGGCCGCAATGCTCGCCAGGTGTCGCGGTTGCTGGATGGGTTGCGCACCCAGGGCAACCTGGCAGATGGGGTGGCCAACGGCGATCAGGGGGGAACCCTCAAGGTGGTGTTCTGCCGCAGCGAAACCCTGAGCCAGCTGCCACCGGAGCTGAAGGGGGGCAATGGAGACAACAACATTTTGGCGGTGGCCCTTGAGGAGCAGCGCTTGCAGGCGGTGCTTGGCAGCCAGCCACCGGTGATCCTGGTCACCAAGGACACCAATCTGCGGATCAAGGCCGATGCGGTCGGCCTGATCGCCCAGGACTACACCAGTGATCGGGTGGATATCGGCGATCTGTACCCCGGCTTCTGCGAGCTGTGGGTGAGTGCCGAGCAGATGGATCAGGTCAAGCATCCGCCCGGGCTGGCGGTGGAGGGGCTGGCGGCCGAGAGCCCGCTGCTGGCCAATGAAGGGGTGACCCTGGTCAATCGGCTCCAACCCGCCCATACCTTGCTGGCTCGCTTCAACGCCAGAACCCAAACCCTGCAGCCCCTGCAACGGGCGCCGAAGGCCAAGCTCGGCCGGATCCAGCCCCGCAACCGGGAACAGACCTTTGCCTTGGATCTATTGCTGGATCCCGAGATTCAGCTAGTCACCCTGGTGGGCAAGGCGGGCACGGGCAAGACCCTGCTGGCCCTGGCGGCAGGACTGCACCAGGTGGCCGATGAACGGCTCTACGAGCGGCTACTGGTGACACGCCCGGTGATTTCGCTCGGCAAGGAGATCGGTTTTCTGCCCGGGGATCTCGAGGAGAAGATGGGCCCCTGGATGCAGCCGATCATCGACAACCTCGACTACCTGCTGGGTGGCGCTGGGGAGGAAGAGGGCCGCAGCGGCAGGGGCAGCAGCCACCACCGGGGCACCCGCAGCAACTGGACCGACCTCAAGGGCATGGGGCTGCTTGAGGTGGAGGCGATCAGCTATATCCGCGGCCGCTCAATCCCCCGCCAATACATGGTGGTGGATGAGGCCCAGAACCTTACCCCCCACGAAGTGAAGACGATTGTGACCCGGGTAGGCGAGGGCACCAAGATCGTGCTTACCGGCGACCCCTACCAGATCGACAATCCCTATGTGGACGCCGAGAGCAACGGCCTCACCTGGCTGGTGGAGCGCTTCAAGGGCCAGTACCTGGCTGGCCACGTCACCCTGTTGCGCGGTGAGCGCAGCGAACTTGCCGAGCTGGCGGCGAACCTGCTTTGAGCCCGCATGGCTAATCGTCCAGACCGGTGCGCCGCTGCCAGTGGCTCACTTCGGCACGCTGCTGCTCCCATTGGCGCCGCCGCAACCGTTCGTAGGACTGGCAGAACTCTTCCCCCAACCCCTGGCGCAGGGCCGTATCGGCGGCGAAGGCAGCTAGGGCCTCGCCCAGGTCGGCCGGCAGGCGCTGGCATTGATCCAGGCCGAGGGGCTGGGCGTAGTTGTCGTTGTCGTGGCGGGGGCCCGGGTCAAGTTGACGTTCGATTCCATCGAGACCGGCTGCCAGGATCGCTGCCTGCAAGAGATAGGGGTGGGCCGAGCCGTCGGGCAGGCGCAGCTCGAGCCGTTGGTTGTCGGGGATACGCGCCATATGGGTGCGGTTGTTGCCCGTGTAGCTGATGCCGCCGGGGCTCCAGGAGGCGCCGGAGCTGGTGGGTGCCGCTGCCAGGCGGCGATAGCTGTTGACCGTGGGATTGGTGATGCAGCTGAGGGCGGGGGCGTGGGCCAGCAGGCCACCAAGAAAGTGATAGGCCAGGGATGAGAGACCCAGCTCACCGCAGGGGTCGGGGAAGAGGGTGCTGCCGGCATTGGCGCTGCCGGCAGCACCCCACAGCGAGAGGTGGGTGTGGCAGCCGTTGCCGGTGAGGGCGGCGAAGGGCTTGGGCATGAAGCTCGCCCGCAGCCCCTGCTGCTCCGCCAGGGTTTTCACCATCACCTTGAAGAAGGCATGGCGATCGGCGGTGGTGAGGGCGGGCGCGAAGGTCCAGTTGAGCTCAAATTGGCCGTTGGCATCCTCGTGATCAGCCTGGTAAGGCCCCCAGCCCAGCTGTTCCATCGCCTCAAACAGTGGTGCGATCAGGGGGTAGCGGCGCATCAGCGCCAGTTGGTCGTAGCAGGGTTTCTCCTGGGTGTCAGATCTATCGGCGATCTGCTCGCCGCTGGGATCGAGCAGGAAAAACTCGGCCTCCACACCGCTGCGCAACTCAAATCCGCGCTCTGCTGCTCGCTGCTGCTGGAGGCGCAGCAGGCGGCGGGGGCATTGCTCCATGGGCTGGCCGTTGAGCACTAGCTCGGCCGCCACCCAGCCCACCTCCGGCTGCCAGGGCAGGGGCGTAAGACTGGCGGCCGCAGGGATCGCCATCACATCGCCATCGGCGGGGGAGAGATCCAGCCAGGCTGCAAAGCCGGCGAAGCCGGCCCCATCGCGGGCCATTTCCGCCACAGCCGAGGCTGGCACGAGCTTGGCCCGCTGGATGCCAAACAGGTCAGTGAAGGAGATCAGCAGGAACCGGAGGTTCAGCTCCTGCACCTGCTGGTAGAGGTCAGACATGGGATGGCTGCTGGAGGAGGGTGTCGACGATGCGGCTCAGCTGCCGCTGCTCGGCCGGGTTGCTGTGGGGGTTGCCCGCCCGGTGGCCAAGCTCTGAGTTGATCACGTGCAGTTCGGCGCCGGGGATGGCATCGGCGTCGGCGGCCAGATCGTCGAGGGGGAAGTAGAGGTCGTGGCTGCCGGCCACCACGGCGGTGCGGGCGGTGATGCGGCCCAGGCTTGCGGCCAGGTCGCCACCGCCGGCCACGTCGTGGGCCAGCCAGGTGTCGAGCATGGCGATCAGATCGCGGGGGTCGTGGCGCTTGTAGTGGGGCAGCCACTGGCTCTCAACATGCTCCTCCACCGGCTCTGCCAGCGTGCGAAAAAACTGCTGGCTGGCGGCCCAACTGGCGTAGATCAGGGCAAAGGTGCGCAGCCCCTGCTCCGGCGGCGCGTTGAAGCCCCCGCCGTTCCAGTGGCGATCGGCCGTGAGGGCCTGGCGCAGGCTGAGCAGGAACAGGTGGTTGTGGGGGGAGGTGCGGGCGGTGCCGCACACGCAGCAGATCCGCTCCACGGCCTCCGGGTGATCGACGGCCCACTGGTAGGCCTGCTGGGCCCCCATCGACCAACCGTAGATCAGGGGGAGCCGTACGACGCCGAACACCTCGGCGAGCAGTCGCCGTTGGGCGGCCACGTTGTCGCGGTGGCTCACCAGCCAGCCCTGTTCGGCCAGGCCCATGGAGCTGTTGCTGGGGCTGCTGGAGGCGCCGTTGCCGAACATGCCGGCAATGACAATGCACCACCGTTCCGGATCCAGCACTGGCCCCGCCAGCCAGGCCAGGTCGTCGGGGCGGGCGCCGTAGGAGGTGGGCACCAGGATCAGGTTGGAGCGATCGGCGTTGAGTTCGCCGATCGTGAGGTAGCTGAGCTGGGCCTCCGGCAGGGTGTGGCCGCAGGGCAGAGCAAGGTTGCCCAGGGGATGCTGGGCCCGATGGGCGACTGCGGTGGCTCTCATGCCGGTAGGCCCAGGGCCGGCAGGTTGGCCAGCAGCTGGCGGTGCACCGCCAGGTAGCCCCGATCGCAGTGGCTCAGATGGGGGGCGATGGGGCTGTGGGCGGCGGGCAGGGCGTGGAAGGGCAAGGAGGGGTAGAGGTGGTGCTCGGCGTGGAACGGCATGTTCCACATCAGCCAGCGCACGGCCGGGTTGGTGAGGGTGGTGCGGGTGTTTTCGGTGCCGTCGCTGCTGAAGCTGCAGCCGCTGTGCTCCGCCAGCAGCAGAAAGCGCAGCAGGGGTTGACCAACCGCCAGGGGCAGCAGCCAGAACCAGAACAGAAAGCCGGTGCCACTCACCAGGGACCCCAGGGCCAGGGCCAGATAGACGGCAAATTGGAGCCGCACCGAGCGGCGCACCTGGGGGATCAACTTTGGGCTGAGGTAGGGCAAGTCGCTGAGATCGCCCCACAACAGTTGGCGGTAGCCGGCCAATTTGGCGGTCCACCAGTTCCAGCCGCCCAGCTCGAGCAGGTAGGCCCAGACGGTAGTGGGAACGGGATCGTTGAGCTCGGGATCGCGCCCGGGTTGGTGGGTATAGCGGTGGTGCCACTGGTGGTAGCGCCGGTAGTAGGTGGAGTTGTAGAAGCTCAGTAGCCCCGCCATCCAGGCCACCGCGTCGTTCAGCTTTCTGCCGCGGAAGGCCGTGCGGTGGCAGCACTCATGCAGGGGCGCAAAGCTGGTGGCCAGGCCAACCCCACAGATCAGCAGGCCCGCCAGCCGCAGGGCAAGGGGCCAGCCCTGCTGGGCCCAGACCACCCCGCCTAGGACGACCGTCATCAAGTGGCTGACTAGGCGCAGGGCTCCGGGGCCATTACGCAACTGGTTGAGACTGGCAAGCGCATCGCGCTCCAGCAAGGGGGCGGAGGTTTGGGGCATCTAGCTATCCCACCAGTGGGGTTCACCTTGCTTCGGTAAGGGATGTAACAGTTGTGGGGCCTGCCCCGGGGCGGGGCTGACCCCAGCGCTTGTTTGGGACGGCCTGTGGAATAGGCCATGGCCCCATTGGCACCACTGTTTCTGCTCGAAAGCGCTAGCTGTGGGCCGAGCCATTCGGTAGAGGCAGCTCCGAGCCTTGGTCGAAAAGGATGCGCCTGGTCTGCCTCAGCAACTGACCCAAGTCAAACCCTCGCGGGCTAAGCCAAAGGACAGGGGCAGCTGTAGCAGCAGGCAAGCCCAGCAGGCGGCACGCAAAATCTTTTACAAATCAGGAATATGCTGCGGAAGGGTTGCCAGCAGAGTGTGTTGGCACTTAAAAGGTTAAGTGTAGGTAATGGGTTTTCAATGGCCAACCTGCTCTCGGCAAGGCGGTTATCCGTAGGCGTTGCAACTGCTTCGGTCGCATTCGCTTTTGGGTCCATGGCCCCGGCCCAAGCATTCATTCTTCCAGGTACAACCCCTACAAGCGCCTCCCCATACTCACAGTATCAAAGCTCAATATATAGTCAACCCAATCCCTGGATCAGCATAGACCAGGTGAGTTACGGCGTCGGGACTGGTATCGAAACTCCGAGTGTTAGCTATAGTGGTCAGTACGATTCCACTGTGACAGGAGTATTTGGATTGTGGCAGGTTGGCAACCCAGCTCAAACTGTGTCGGGGGGGGCTCAATTTCTGGTCTAATAATGGTAACAACCCTGTTATGAGCCTTTCGTTTGGGACGGGCACTAGCATGACAAGCTACTTGGGAGTTGTTAGTCGCAGAGTCACCTCTGGATCTGCAAAGAGGCTTTTATGTGGACGAGACTAGATGAAGATGCCTACTGGAATTCTTACAACCCCACAACCTATACGTCTAGCGCCATAACGGCAGATCCTGCACTCGAGCAATATCTACTTTGGATTACTAATACCCCTTCCGATCCGATCAATGGCACTCAGCAGGTCAATTCAGCACCCGTTCTGAGTTCCCTTCAAGCGGAGCTTGGGGTACAGATTGCAGCTGGAGGAGGAACTGCTTCCTCTGGTGGCGGCGGTGGGTCAACTGGTGGCGGAGGCTCAACAGGCGGCGGGGGGACTCAGAGTGTGCCAGGCCCTTTGCCTCTCCTTAGCCTGGTAGCGGCCTTCAGTTGGGCTAGACGTTTGCGCCGGGTCGTACGGGCTGCCAGGGAATAGAAGCTCTTGAGTTCTGCCCGCTGGTTGATACCTGCCAGCTCATCACGCTCCAGAAAAGGGGGGGAGTTTGGTGAATTGCGCTATTCCACCAGCCCGATGGCCCTTGACCCACCCGCCGGCAGAACTAAATCATCTTTTCGGGCTGCACCCAGTTGTCAAATTGCTCGGCGCTGATTTCCCCGAGCACAAGGGCTGCCTCCCTGAGGCTGAGTTGCTGGTTATGGGCGTGTTTGGCGATGGCGCAGGCCCGGTCGTAGCCGACCTGGGGGGTGAGGGCTGTTACCAGCATCAGGCTTTGATCCAGCAGGGTTTCGATGCGGCTCTCATTGGCCTGCAGCCCCTCGATGCAGTGCTCGCGGAAGCTGACGCAGCTGCCTGAGAGCAGCTCGATGCTCTCGAGCAGGTTGTGGGCGATCAGGGGCTTGAACACGTTCAGCTCAAAGTTGCCCTGGCTGGCCGCCAACTGCACGGCGGTGTTGTTACCCATCACCTGCACTGCCACCATGGTCAGGCTCTCAGCCTGGGTGGGATTCACCTTGCCGGGCATGATCGAACTGCCAGGTTCATTCTCGGGTAGTACCAGCTCGCCCAGGCCGCAGCGGGGGCCACTGGCCAGCCAGCGGATGTCGTTGGCGATCTTCAGCAGCGTGCCGGCAAGCACGGTGAGGGCGCCGTGGGCGGCGGCCAGGGGTTCGTGGCCCGCCAGGGCCTGAAATTTGTTTGGGGCGCTGCTGAAGGGCAGGCCGATCCGCGCTGCCAGCCGAGCCGCCACCGCCTCGCCGAAGCCGGCCGGGGCATTGAGGCCCGTGCCCACGGCCGTGCCGCCGATGGCCAGCTGGTGCACCTGGGGCAGGGCAGCGCGCAGGGTTTCGAGCCCCAACTCCAGCTGGGCCACGTAGCCGCCGAATTCCTGGCCCAGGCTCAGGGGCACCGCATCCTGCAGGTGGGTGCGGCCGATTTTGATGATGGTGGCGAAGGCCTCGGCTTTCTGGCCCAAGGCATCACGCAGGGCTTCCACAGCTGGGATCAGGCTGCGCTGCAGCTCGATCGCCACGGCCACGTGCAGGGCAGCCGGGAAGGTGTCGTTGCTCGACTGGCTGAGGTTGACATGGTCGTTGGGGTGGACCGGGCTCTTACTGCCCAACACCCCCCCCGAGGCCTGGATCGCCCGGTTGGCGATCACCTCATTGACATTCATGTTGGTTTGGGTGCCGGAGCCCGTCTGCCACACCTTGAGTGGAAATTCACTGTCCAGGGAGCCGCTTGCCACCTCGTCGGCTGCCGCCACGATCAGGGCCGCCAGCTCGGGGGCCAGCCTGCCCTTGGCCTGGTTCACTTCGGCGCAGGCGGCCTTGAGCGCACCGAAAGCATGCACCAGCTTCAGCGGCATGGCCTGGCCGAAGCGGAAATAGTGGATCGAGCGCTGGGTCTGGGCGCCCCAGTAGTGCTGGTCAGGAACCTCAATGGCTCCCATGCTGTCGGATTCGAGGCGAGCCATCAGCGGCTGACGACCTCCGAATTGAGTTCATTGAAACTCTCCGTGGAGCTCCTGGTGCCGCCCTCCGGCAAGGCAATGCCAGTGGCCTGGCTGAGTGAGGCGTTGATGGCATCGACACTCACGGCTCCCTGCTCATCGAAAATCACCTTCCCCTGGGAGTCGAATACCACCACCTGGGGCACCACCCCACGCCAGTAGTGGGCCGGGTCGCTGGGGCCGGTGTCGGCCCGGTTCTGGAGGGGGTCGGTGACGAGGGGAATCAGCTCGATGTTGCGGTTCCAGAGGCGCTGCAACTCAGATACCACCGCTGCAAACTGTTTGCTGGCCGCGTCATCGTCGAGGTAATAAATCACCACGGCGGGGCGCTGGTCGGCCATGGCCTGGGCCAGGCTGCTGCGGGGCGGCACAAGGGAGCCGTTGCCGGCATAGAGGGCGTAGATGTTGCCGTCATAGCTGTTGCTGGTGAGCGAAGCCTGGGCCGGGCCAGCCCCCAGCCCCAGCCCGAGCCCCACCATCAGGAGCAACACCAGGATCTGGCTCAGCAACTGGTTCATCCGGACCGCACAACCTGACTGTGGCCATTGTGGCTGGGAGCCCTGCAGGCAGGATTAGCTGCGACTGAGGCTGCGGCCCATCCCCTGGGCGATGCCCCGGCCCACCAAGCCGATGGCGCGGCCCAGCACGCGCGTGAGCAGCAACACCACCAGATCTCCCAGGCCCTTCAGCAGGCCCTGCACCTGGGGTGCGAGGGCGTCGCGGGTTTCCAGGCTCAGGGTGACAAGTTGCTGGAGCCAGCAGAGCTGGCGCAATTCGCCATCGCGGGGCTCGGTGAGCTCCTGGCAGCGGATAGCGCCATCACGCAGGCAGAAGAGCTGACGCCGGCTTTCATAGAGATTGATCGGCCTCAGCACCCAGCTGCTCCAGCGCTGCTGGGCGTTCAGCTGGTTGCGCAGCCGCTCCAGGTTGCGGGTTGCGAGCAGGTCGGGTTGGAGCAGGTAGCGGCGCAGTTCCGGCCAGCTGCCACAGCTAGCCAGCACTTCCGCACTCACCAGGTCGGCGGTGCGCACAAGCCAGTTGGCCAGAAGAAGCTCCAAGTGGAGTACGGCCCGCGGTTCATCGGCCGCCAGCAGTTGGCCGTCCACCAGCAGGGGCTGGGCGCGCACCAGGGAGGCGAGCATTGCTTGGGCATCGGGCAGTTCGGGGTCGCGGCTGACCAGGTCGCTAGTGCGGATCAGACTGTCTGCTACAGGTTCGAGGCTGCCCTCGCGGGGAAGTTGCACGTAGGGATTCACCAGGCTGCGCAGGGCCTGCTGACGCAGCTCCGGTTGCCACCGCTCCCAGCGTTCCTGCAGGGGTTGGAGGGGGGCGGGATCGGCCAGGAACCTTTGGCGAAGTTCATCCACCTGATGCAGCAGGGCCCGCAGCAGGTCACGGCGGCGCTCCCCACTTAGACCCTCCAGGGCCAGCAGCTGGCCGCTGTAATTGTTTAAGCCCCCCTCGGTGCCGGCCTCGAGGCGCTCGCGAATGGCGCGCCAGATTCCATCGGCACTGCGCTGCTGCAGGGTGATCGCCAGCACCGGCTGGCTCGGTTGCGGAGTTGGGGCCGGGGATGACCAGGCCACGCTTGTAGGCCCCCAGAGCAGCAGCAGCAATTGGCGGGCCACCACCAATTCCCGCAGGCGACCCTGCAGCACCAGCAGCTGCACCAGATTGGTGGGTGGTGGCATCAGCAGGCGCCTGATGGCGTCGATGTCGGCATCGATCTGCTGCAGACCACTGATCAGCAGCCACTGGCCGAGGCCCAAGGTTGGGCTGGTTATGGGGCCGGATGGGGGGCTTGGTCTGCCAATACCTGGGGCTTCGCCCATGGCCACGGCCAGCACCCTGCCGCCGGCCAGCAGGGTGGCGACAGCTTCAAGCAATTCCTGGGGATTGGGTGCCTCCAGTACCCCAGCTGCGGGGAGTTGGAGCAAAATTTCGTTGTCTAGCCCATGGCCAGTCGGTAGGAGCAGCAGCAGGGGTGCCGGCCGCCAACGCTCATGAAGGCTCTGCAGTTCCTGGGCAAGCACAGGCGGGTTGATGGGGCTGTTGACCTGCCAGATCACCAGCTGGGGCAGACCCTTCAGCTGCTGGGGCGATTCAACCGCCGAATACAGGTCTCCTTGGGCAGTGAGCAACCGGGCCAGCCCATCACGCAGGAGCGGTTCGGCAAACAGCAGCAGCTGCGAACTCACAGACCTTGCCAGGGGGTTACCTCAGGCTATCGAACCTGGCCGGGGTTCTCCAGTGTCCGGCGATGACCGGTTAGATGCAAGGTGTAGGTCTCAATCGTGAAGCCCGTATGACGCTCGATTTGGTCGAGCAGCTCCTGGGGCAGGATCACGTCCAGATCCTCAATTGCGCCTGTTACAGAGCAGGTGAGGTGGCTGTGGGGATCACTGCGGTAGCCGTAGAGCCTGCCGTTGGCGCGATCCAGGCACTCAATCACCCCTGCCGTCTGCAGGGCCTCGAGGTTTTGATACACCGAGGTATGGCCGATGTTGCGGCCAAGATTGTTCAGCTTTTCAAAAATATCTCGGGCACTCAAGTGGCTCTTTTCGGCCCAGAGCAAATCCAGCACCATGCGCCGCTGGCGGCTCAGTCGCATACCTAGGGCGCGACATCGCTGATAGACCTCCTCAACGCTGCCGAGCGGCAGGACGCCAGTGAAGGGGCTTGAAGGTGGAAGGGCGTCGGCAATCACTCGACACACCTCAGTTGTTGATTCTCCCTTATAGCCAAGCTGCAAGCGATCCGCTTCCGCAATGAGGGGAGCCGCTGGTTCAGGCCAGCATCGAGGCGCTGCTCGGATCCTGCAGGCGCCCATCGCCGATCGCCTGCAGGGCCTCGGCCAGCACCACCCGGCCGTCATAGAGGGCCCGGCCCACGATCACCCCCTCCACCCCAAGGGGCGCCAGGGCCAGCAGGGAGAGCAGGTGCTCGAGGGTGCCAATGCCGCCGGAGGCGATCACCGGCACGGCGCTGGCCTCGGCCATGGCCCGCAATGAATCCAGGTTTGGGCCCGCCAGGGTGCCATCGGTGGTGATGTCGGTGCTGATGATCGCGGCGATGCCGCTGGCGGCAAAGCGCTGGGCCAGTTCAGTGGCCTCGGTGCTACTGGCCTCAATCCAGCCGCGGGTGGCCACCTTGCCGTCTTTGGCGTCGATGCCCACCACGATGCGGCCGGGGTGACGGGCCGCCAGCTCGTCAACGAGCTCTGGCTGCTCAAGGGCCACCGTGCCAAGGATCACCCGATCCAGGCCGCAGGCCAGCAGCTCCTCGGCCCGCGCAGCCGTGCGCACGCCACCGCCCAGCTGTACGGGTATCACCAGGGCGGCGGTAATCGCCTTCACGGCGGCGTCATTCACCGCTTGGCCGCTGCGGGCCCCATCGAGATCCACCAGGTGCAGCCGCTGCGCCCCCTGCTGCTGCCAGCTGAGGGCCTGGGCCACGGGGTCGTCACTGAAGCGGGTCACCTGGTTGTAGTCGCCCTGGTGCAGCCGCACGCAGTGGCCGTCGAGCAGGTCAATGGCGGGAATGATCTGCATGGGCTGGCGCGGCGGCAACTGCTGCCAGCCAGGCTGCCAGAGCTGGCGGTTGCGCAGCTCCAGCAGCGGCACCACCAGGCGGTAGTCGGGCGCCAGCACGGCCTGGAGTTCCGCCGCCCGCTCGGCGCCCTGGCCCCGCTGCCCCAGCAGGGCGAAGTGGCGGTAGCCCCTGGTTTGGCCGAGCGCGGCAGGTTGGGCGCTCCAGTGGTTGCTGAGCCGCATGGGCACCGGTGCGTCTTGAATGGCTTCCAGTTTCGTGGGCAGCAGCATGAACATCCTGGTGATGGGCGGAACCCGCTTCGTGGGCAAGCCCCTGGTGGAACGGCTGCTGGCCCAGGGCCACTCGCTCACCCTGTTCAGCCGGGGCCGTAACCCCGTGCCAGCCGGAGTGGAGCACCTGGCGGGTGACCGCAGCAGCCCTGAGGGCCTGCAGCCGCTTGCCGGGCGCCGTTTCGATGTGATCGTCGACAGCTCGGGCCGCACGGTGGAGGATTCCCGCGCCGTGGTCGAGCGCACGGGAGCCCCGAGCCACCGGTTTGTGTATGTGAGTTCGGCCGGGGTATACGCCGACAGTGAGCTCTGGCCCCTGCGCGAAGACTCCCCCACCGATCCCCAGAGCCGCCACAGCGGCAAGCTCGACACCGAGACCTGGCTCAGCGCCGAGAAAATCCCCTTCACCAGTTTCCGGCCCACCTACATCGTCGGGCCCGGCAACTACAACCCGGTGGAGAGCTGGTTCTTCGATCGGATCGTGCATGGCCGGCCGGTTCCCCTGCCGGGGGACGGCAGCACGATCACCCAACTGGGCCACGTGAAAGATTTGGCAGCGGTTATGGACCGTTGCATCGGTGTCGATGCCGCCGCCAATCGCATTTACAACTGCAGCAGCTCTCAAGGCATCACTTTTGCTGGCCTGGTGGCCGCCGCCGCCCGCGCCTGCGGCAAAGACCCGGCCGCTGTGGAGATTCGCAGCTTTGACCCGGCCGGCCTCGACAAAAAGGCCCGTAAGGCCTTCCCGCTGCGCCTGGCCCACTTCCTCACGGACATCACCCGGGTGCAGAGCGAGCTGGCCTGGACCCCCGCCTACGACGTGGAGCGCGCCCTTGCCGATAGCTACGCCAATGACTACGCCCAACGCATGCCCACCAGCCCCGACTTCAGCGGGGACAGCGCCCTGATCGGCTGACTCCCCCATGCATGCCCGAACCACGCCCCACTTGGCCCTGGCGATCCTGTCGCTGACCCTGCCCCTGCTGGCCTTCAGCGGCCCCGCGTCCCATGCCCAAGCGGACCCAGCAGCAGGGCCCTATGGGCGACTGGGGGGCGGGATTGATTGGCCAGAGTCCACTGGCTTCGCCGATGACAACTGCGCCAGCCAGCGGCCAGCCGCCCTTTTTGGCTGTGGCGCCGGCAACAACGGCCGCCCGCTGGAAGCCTCCGGCAGTTTTGATCCGGCCCTGGTTGTGGAGGGAGCGGTTGGCTATCGCTTCAACCGCTGGATTCGGGTTGAGGCTCTGCTTAGTTGGCGGCCAGACCTTGACTTCTCAGGCCAGAGCAATTTTCTCGGTGCGGCAGGGCCCAACCAGCCGGTTGGAGCAAATGTGTCCTAGGTGGCGGGCTTCGGGGTGGCCTACGTGGATCTGCCCCGGCTAGGAGGCTGTTGCGCGTAGATCACCCAGCGACACTCCACAGACGTATCCAAATCTGCCCTGATCCCAGTGACAGCAGTGGATCTGGGCGATAAAATGGGGCATGCAGAAGCGCAAGACCTTTCGTCCCTGGCAGCCGGAGCAGACCTCCTTGCTGCCGGCCTCACCGAGTGACTGGCTGACCGCTGACCATCAGGTGTATTTCCTGCTCGATCTGGTCGATGAGCTGGATCTGTCGGCGATCGTGATCCCTGCCCAGAGCAAAGATCCCCGTGGCGAGAAGGGTTTCGACCCCAGGATGATGACGCTATTGCTGCTTTACGCCTACTGCGTGGGCACGGTCTCCTCCCGGAAGATTGAGCGGGCCTGCTACGAGGATCTGGCCTTCCGGGTGCTTACCGGCAACCAGCAGCCGGACCACAGCCGGATCAGTGAGTTCCGGCGCCGCAACCTTGAGGCCCTGAGCGAGCTGTTCGTTCAGATCCTGCGCCTCTGTCAGGCGGCCGGCATGGTCAGCCTGGGCCATGTGGCGCTGGACGGCACCAAGGTGCAGGCCAATGCCTCCAAACACAAAGCGATGAGCCACGAGCGGATGCTCAAAGCCGAGGCGCAGCTCGAGAAGGAGATCAAGGAGCTGATGCGCCGGGCCGAGATCCTTGATGCGCAGGAAGACGGCAAGTACGGCAAAGGCAAGCTGGGCAGTGATCTGCCCAAGGAGCTGCGGCGGCGCGAGGACCGGCTGAAGAAGATCCGCCATGCCCGACAAGCGTTGGAGGCAGAAGCAGCGGCCGCCGCTGCCCGTGATCGCGCCAAGCAGGCAGCAGAGGCAGAAGCTGCGGTGGCGGATGCTGCTGCTGCTGCCGATGCCGCAGTAGCGGATGCCAGCGAACAGCAGAAGCTGGCTGGCAAAGCAGCCAAGGCGCAGGAGAAAGCAGAGGCCGCCAAGGAGCTAGCGATCGAGAAGGCCCAGGAGGCAGGCCTTGAGCCGGAAGGATTGGATCCTCAGCCGGCTGACGCCATGCCTTATCGCGGCCTGGCCCATCGGGCCGATGGCAGCCCCACAGCCGCTGCGCAGCGGAACTACACGGATCCAGACAGCCACATCATGAAAAGCGACGGCAACCTGCTGCAGGGCTACAACTGCCAAGCGGCCGTCGATGGCGATCACCAGGTGATCGTGGCGATGGGCGTCAGCAACCAACCGCCGGATCCAGAGCACCTGGTGCCCATGCTGGAGCGCACCATGGCCAACACCACCCAGGTGCCCAGGACGTTCATTGCTGATGCGGGCTACTGGAGTGAGGACAACGTTTCTGCCTGCGAAAAGCGAGGCACCGACCCCCACATCGCGACGGGCAGGCTGCCGCACGGTCAGCCATTACCACCGATCTATGGCCCGATCCCCAAGGGGCTGGATGCCAAAGGCAAGATGGCCCGCAAGCTACGCAAGAAAGAAGGCCGAGAGATCTACGCCAAGCGCAAAACGATCGTGGAGCCGGTGTTTGGTCAAACCAAAGAAGTGCGAGGGCTGCGGCGCTTCCTGCTGCGCGGGCTGGCCAAGGTGAATGGGGAATGGATGCTCTGGGGAACAACCCACAACCTCAACAAGCTGTGGCGCCACCTGAAGAAACAGAGGCTGCAGGAGGCGATGGCAACGGGATAGGGGGGCAGACCCCCACGGCTGAGCAGAAGTCAGCGAACCGCGTCCGAAATTCAAAGGAAGACGGTAAAGAAAGAAGTGCCGAGCTGCGCTGGATGGCGTGAGCGGCGGCGCTACGAGCGACACACTCCTAGGCAAGGTGCGCCCCTTTCTGGGCGCGGGCCTTGGCGTTGCCCGTAGCCGGATCGACTCGCTCAATTTCACTTTTCCCGGGATTTCCCCCACTGCAACCACCACGACCCCCGCAGGCAGCTCCACCGGTATGGCCTATCTGCTTACCGCTGGCCTCAGCATTCCCTTGGGCGCCAAGCTAGATCTGGACTTTGCCTATCGCTTCAGCGACCTGGGCAGCATCACTACGGGCAGTGGCCAGGCCCAGATCGTCAGGCCCGCAGCCAGCTTTGCCTTGCCCATTGGCGGCACTAATGCCCCACTACAGACCCACGGGGTCACCTTGGGTCTGCGCTATGCCTTCTAAATGAATGAAGGCTCGTTAAGCTTCTACTTAGATCCAGACTTTCGATCCCAGTCGTTATACTTGGCGACAAAGATTTCAGCTGGAAGGCAGCACTGAATAATGTTCCACCACAGGGCCAATCCTCTGGGTGGGTCGGCCTTCCATCCCGCCGGGAATATCAATCTGGGGCATAAGGGTTGATTCCGCCCAGCTCTCATATTCAGACTTACCTTTCCACAGGGAGACAATCAACAGGCCCCCTTCCACCTCGGCTACCGAACGCATCAATTGGGTTTCAGGCTGGGACTTGCCTTCCAATTCGGCCAGTTCGGCCTGGAACTGCTCCAAGGTGGCACCGGGCCAGAAATTGGAAACCATGTACATAGGGCTTGCTGAATTTCATTCGCGGGTTTTTCGTCCGCGCCAAGGGCCGCGACTCAGCCTGCAGCGCCAAGCGCTGGTGACCTCAATTTTACTCCTAGAAGCTGACTAAGCAGCCCACAGAAGCGCTGGACGGCGCCAGGAGGCGAGCAAATAGAGCATCAGGATGTACACAGAGACAAGAATAGATAATAAGAGGCGCAGTAGCCTGAGAACCTTCTCGGCATTCATCACAAAGAACGCCATCGTGATCACCGTTCTTGATGTTTCAATCAGCTTGGTCATGATCCGATCCAGTCCATATTTCCGTTTGCTCGTTCCGATTCTTCCCTCGATCACGGAACGCTTTCTCAAGTCTGATTTAAAAAGCTCTTGTTGCTCTGCTGTCTGCACCTCGGCCTCTACCTGCTTCTTGCGTGGACGGCCACTGAGTCTGATGTTATTTTCTGCGCAGAACTTCTTGTTGCCTAATGTCATATAGATTGAATCGGCACAGATTCGTGCTGGATAGTACCCTCGCTCTTCCTTGTATTGCTTGGTACGTGCGATCAGGTCGTTGGCTTCATTGTAGTTGTCCCAGCTGATTCGATCCACATCGACAAAGCCATTATCATCTGATATTGAGATCTTCGCACCGAACTCTGTTCGCCTTCCCGCCTTGCCCCTCACGATCGGCCGCACGTGTGGTTTTGACAAATTGACAATCCGATCGTCGATGCGCCGGCTATCAGCGTCATACATCTCCTGCTGCTGCCGGTACAGTTCACTGGTGATCAGCAGCTTGCGGTAGAGCTGGGTTCCAAGCTCCAAAAGCATGGCACCGCAATGGATCATCTGATCAATTGCTCTGAGGTTTCTCCGGATCTCGTTGAGCTGAAAGCGCTTGACTTCACGGATCTCGGCGCATTTGGGCTTTTTCTTCTTGATGATCGCCAGAAACCGATTCCGAGCTTTATCCCGGTTGCAGCGGGGTTTACGATTGATCTTTCCCTGCAACTGCTTGAACAGTTCGTCGATGATCTTCTCAGTGGCCTCTCTCGCTTCGTTGAGCAACCTCAGATCTACTGGGTAGGGAATGTCATCAGGCACGCAGGTTGCATCAAGAATCAGAGTACCCCAGTTACTTTCAGGATCCAACGTTGCAGGCTTCACCCCTAGCGCTTCGTCGATGGCAGCAAGCTGTTGCTCCTCTTCTTGTTCGCTATCATCCTCCTCCGCCGAAACCAGCATCTCTTTAATCATCGCAATGCCATTGGCCTTGGTCATGTCATTGCAGATCTTGATCAGATCAGGGCCAATGCGCTTACGAAAATGCACCATCATCGATGGATCAAACGGGGGCATTGCCTGGTATGCACTCAAGCCAATGAAAAATTGTAGATACGGTGATTCCGTGATCAGCTGAACTGTTTCGCGGTCTGTCACTCCCAGGCGTTGCTGGATGTACAGCGCACCGAACGCCATCTGAAACGGCTTGGCCGGTGCTCCTGTCTTGGCACTGAATTGGGGTGCATACTGGCTTTCCAGCGGCATCCATGGAATCAGGTTACGAAGCAGAAGCCAGCGATTATTAGGATCTAGTTTGCCGCCGAAGGGCGTGTAAAACTCCTCGATCGATAGCTGACCTGCGTGCTGAAAAACGTACATTGGCGTGTCAGCAGATTGTTCTAAGCCAGGAATGGCTCCATTAGGCTCATTTTAACGTGAGACCATCCCTGGAATCAACTGCGGCGCAATGGATATCGGTTCCTCAGCAAGCCCTACATAACTATTAAGCCCGTAATGCTCCACCTTAATGCCTGATCCTGCCAGCCAGAGTGGGAGGCCAGTTGGAAATTGAAAGGGTTTGGCGGGATTGGCCGGCGCGCTCCAGCTATTCTCCCGGGCCATGCCGTTGGCCAGATGCCCATATTTTCGCGCCCAATTCGTGCCGCGTCCCTGGGGGTCTCCCTCCTGGCCGTCTCCCTGCTGGGACCCCTTCTGACAGGCTCCATGGCCGGCGCTGTTGCCAAACCGCTGCGCTTTGTGCTCGTGCCCAAGCTCGCCCACCCCTGGTTTGAGACGGTGCGCGAAGGCGCCGAGGCCGCTGCCCTGATGATCAACAAGCAGACGAAAAACGCGGCAGTAGTGGAGTACCGGCCGCCCGCCCGCTCTGAGCTGGCCCTACAGGCGGCAATCCTGGAGGCAGCGATTCGCTCGCGCCCCAGTGGCATCAGCATCGATCTGCTCGATGCCGAGGGCCTCCGCCCGCTGCTAGAGCAGGCCCGGCGCCAGGGCATCGCCGTGAACGTCTTCGATTCGGAGCCGCCTGCCTCATTGCCGCTCACCAGCATCGGCAACGACTACTGCCTGCAGGCACGCATCGCCTCCGAGCGCTTGGTGCAGCTGCTGGGGGGCAAGGGCGAGGTGGCGATCATGCAGGGGGTACCCACCGCACCGAACCATGCCATCCGCGCCCGCTGTCACCGGCAGGTTTTTGCCAGCCAGCCAGGCATCCAGGTGGTGGCCTCACCGGTAGACAACGACAGCATCAGCACCGCCGAAGAGCAGGCCAGGGCCACCATGGTCAACCATCCCCAGCTCAAGGGCTGGGTGGTGAGTGATGCGGGTGGCGGCATTGGCGTTGCCCGGGCGATCGCGGCCCTCGGCAAAACTGGCAGTGTGAAGGTTGTGGCCCTAGACGACCTGCCAGATCTGCTGCAGCTGATCAGGAGCGGCGCAGTTGATTCAACAGCCGCCACCAAGCCCTTCACCCAGGGCTATTGGGCGGTGCTCAACCTCTGGCAGCAGGGCCTGGGTGCGCCACCGATTGAGCGGATCGATACAGGTATAGGGGTGCAGGGTGGGGCGGCGAAGGCCCCCTGAGGGATGTCAAGGGTTCCTTTCAACTATCCGGGAGCGCCGTCTGGCCGTGCCTGATTGCCACAGCGCGGTAGTCGAGCTTCGGCGCTTCGGCTGGAAGGCCTGCCAATTCGCGGTACATCGGGCTGGCGGCCTTGCCTGAGGTGAAGGAGAGGAATTCTCCCTTTTGATTGCCAAAGCGATACCAGTGCCGCTCCCCCCCTGGTACATGCAGCAGGGTGCCTGCTTCGATCCACTGCTCCTGGTCTCCCACCCCGAAGGCCACAGGCCCCTGGAGCACAAAAAAGGTTTCGTCCCACTGGTGGCAGTGAGGTGCCGGCCCGGCTCCATCCAGCCCTGAGGTGAAAAACACTTCGAAATTCTGGGCCTCGTTGCCAGAAATCAGGGTCTGGATGTCAAACCCGGCGATCCGCATCGGGGCCGGTCGATTGGCAGGGGCAATGATGCGGGCGAATGACATGGAATTTTCTCTGAGCTAAAAGCTTAGGACCGGGTTTCGATTAGCCTTGTAGTTGACCCCATCCACCGCAACCAATAGAGCGATGCCTGCCGCCTTGACCGACGAATCCCAGAGTCAGGAATCAAAAGTTCGCCTTCCCGAGCCCGGCTGGATTGGTGAAGTTCTTGGAACTACGGTCACCAGCTTGGAGGCCAAGCGACTGGGGGAGGGGAAGGGGCTGCAGTCCACCGCCTGGCGGCTGGAGCTCAGCTGCGATCCGCCAGGCAGTGGCCCCTCCAGCGTGATCTTGAAGAGTGAGACAGCTAACCAAGATTTTAATGAGTTCAGCCGCCTCCACAATGCCTTTGGCCGCGAAGTGGGCGTCTATACCCACTGCACCCATAGGCTGAACGAACATAAACCTTCCATATTTGCCTGCCAGGGCAGTGCCCCATCTTGGCTGTTGATGGAAGATCTCACCCATCTGAATTCAGGTGATCAGGTGATTGGGCTGAGTTATCAGCAAACCCTTGTCACCATCGAACAGATGGCAGCAATCCACGCTGAATTCTGGATGGATCCAGGCCTGGAGGAGCACAGCTGGCTGCCGCCCCATGGCTTCTGGTTTGCGGATCCCAAAGCTGAGTTGCTGGATGATTTCTTTGCCACTTATGGGGTTCGTTTCGGCCCGGCCGCCTGCCAGCTGTATCGAGCTGTGCTGGAACAAAACAATGCCATCGATGCGGCCCTGGCCGATAGGCCCTGGACCCTCGTTCACGGTGACCTGCGCGCCGACAATGTCCTCTATGGCGGCACGGTTGAGGATCCAGCTTCGGTAATTATTGATTGGTCATGGGCCAGCCGCAGCATGGCCTCGATTGATATCGCCTTCCTGATTGGGGGGAGTACGCCCCACGTTCAACGGCTGGGTCGCCATGAGGAGCTGCTGCAGGTCTGGTACGGTGGCCTCGAGAAAGGCGGTGTTCGCGACTACTCAATTGCCGATGCCCGCCGAGACCTGCAACTGGGGGCGCTGCGCTGCATGACCACCGGCTTGGCCATGCATGGTTTCTCGATGGCCCCTGACACCCCGGTTCGAGTGGCCCTATTTATGGATGATGCGATCCAGCGCCACGCCGCCTACGCGGTGGAGATCGAAGCCTGGCAAGCCCTGCCAGACCCCGGAGTTTTCAAGGTGTGAATTAGGGCGGCAGAACTGCCATTGAAATACATCCCAATCCTTTACAGTTGACCCCAATGGACATTCGCTCTTCTGGCGCAATTCTAAGAATTCTAAATATCATAGCGTTAGCCGACGGCTACCTTTCGCCAAATGAAGAGCTCCTTCTTCAATCCCTGGAGAAGCAACATCGGCTACGGGCTAAGTTTGTTTCCTGGGAAGATGAATTGAAAGATCCCCAGAGCATTAGCTGCCTGGCCAAACTGATTGCTATTGACTATCACATGCTGGCCATGCGCACGGCCGTGATGGTTGCCAGTGTCTGCAGGGGAGGCGATGAGGATAGTTTTATCTGTGAGCAAGAAGAGCGGTTGCTTAATGAGCTGGACGGGGCCCTTTCTCTCCACGCTGATGACGTGAAACAGGCAAGGGAGGACGCCGCCAAGGAGCTTAATAAGCAACCCTCCCTTTGGCAGGTTCTGTATGATTGCTTTGGCTCCCAGTTTGAGCGCCCACTACTAATCTGAGGATGAATTCAATGCATGCAACCTTGCGCGAGTATGAAGGTATCGGCGATCCAATCGAGGCCCTGCAGCCCTTACGGGATGGATTATTAGCTGAGATGGAGGCCTTGCCTGGTTTCATTGCCTACTATTTCGTTGACGTAGGTGATGCGGGGGATCGAATGATTTCCCTGAGCGTATTTGAAAGCAGTGAGGCAGCCGCCGAGTCAAACCGCATAGCAGCCGAATGGGTGGAGCGCTGGATTGCAGCCCATCCCAACACCGCCCCGACGGCCAGTCGAGTCGATGCCGGCCCCGTGGTGGCGAGCGCAGTCAGGTCCCATTGACCCCGGCTGAAGACTTGACGCCAGCAGAAGCTGGGTCGCGCTGGGCAAGCCAGCTCACGGCAATCAACGCCGCCAAGCTGCTCACGATTGTGCTGCTCCTGGTGCTCGCAGCACTGGTTGGTGTTAACGATGGGCGCCAGGCCCTGTATCTGAGCCTGCACATCAGCTACTGCCTGTGGTGGTTATTGGAACAGTGGCTCTTCCCTGAGCGGCGCCGCCTGATGTTTCCCGAGCGTGTCGGCCCGGCTGGCTTTGTCTTTGCCCTGTTGTTCGTGGGGGTGCTTTACAGCCTGCCGGGGTTGCTGGCCTTTCTCAATCCCGTGCCGATTTCCCATGGCGCCGTTGCACTTGCCGTTGGCCTGTTCAGCTTTGGCAGCCTGATCAATGCCAGCGCTGATGTACAGAAGACCACCGCCAAGGCCATGGGCGCTGGCCTGGTTAGCGATGGCATCTGGCGGCGGGTGCGCCATGTCAACTATCTCGGCGACCTACTTCGCTACCTGAGCTTTGCCGTGGTGGCTGGCAACGGCTGGGCCTATCTGGTGCCTGCCCTGGTGCTGCTCCTCTACCTGCAACGAATTGGCCAGAAGGAAGCACTGATGGCCGCCAAGTATCCGGAGTTCAGGGCCTGGCAGCAACGCAGTTCTCGGCTGCTGCCCGGTATCTGGTGATGCCCCCCTCAGGGTGTCTCCACGGGCACGATGTCCACCACCAAGGCCCGGGCGGGGGTTGAGCCCTCGTTTCGCCACCAGTGGCTGATCCCGCTGCCCTCGAAGGCTGCCTCCCCGCTGCGAATCACCTGGGGGACGAACCCGGGGCCGCGCCGCTCGGTCATCTGCCCTTCGAGGATGTAGGCCACGCCGGGCCGCTGGTCGTGAAGGTGCAGGCCGATGCTGCCGCCGGGGGCGATCGTGATCTGGCGCAGCCTGAGTTCACGGCCAGCCAGGGCGGGGAAGTCTGGCCCGAGCGGCTGGCCTCCCAGCCGTTTCACCTCCAACACCCCCTGGGTCACGGTGACCTGCTGGCCCTGATTAAGCCGCTCTTCGGGTGGCACCACCGCCGGTTGGGGATGGCTTTCCGCTGGGAGGCTGCAGCTATGAAGCAGCAACATCGCGCCAGCACCACCGATCAGTTGCCTGAGCTGCTGGGGGCGGGCGGAGCGTAGGCACATGGGTGCGTTGGCAGGTCAGCTGACCACAACTGGTCCCTCTTCGGAGTTCGTGGCCGCGGGGATTAAGTTTGGGTGCTTGGCCACCCATGCTGCCGCACGCCGGTTCGATTCAACGGCCCCCTCCTCAGATGCGAAGACGCTGAGGGAAATCATGCGGCCGCCAGATTCGCCAACGTCGACAAAGTAGTAACTCACAAAGCCTGGAATTGTCTTCTGATCGGGCAGAAATGATGCAGCAACCTGCTTGATGATCTCAGCAGCATTTTCAATTCCCTCGTATTGCCGCAGGGTTGCATGCATCTTGATGTTTGGAAAAGTCATTTCAAACCTAGCACCCATTGTCCGAAGCCAAAGGCAGCCGACCCTGAGTGGCCACAGCAAGGGAGGGGGGCCTAGCCTTAGATTCGACCCAAGGGTATTAGGGGAATGGCTGGCTCAGGGCTCCGCCAACGAGTATGGGAGCTTCTCGATGTCAGCGAGGATCCGCAATGTGGCGTAGCTGATTGGGATTGGGTCGACGTGATCCTGCTCGTGCTGATCCTATTAAATGTGCTGGCGGTCATCCTGGAGACTGTGCAGAGTCTCCAGTTGCGCTTCGGCACGGCATTTTGGGCCTTCGAGGTTTTCTCGGTAGGCGTTTTCAGCGTTGAGTACGCAGCCAGAATTTGGTCCTGTACGGCTGATCCGCGATATCGGCAGCCAATCATCGGACGACTCCGCTTCGTGAGCAGCTTCGGTGGTGTGGTGGATCTGCTAGCCATATTGCCGTTTTACGTCTCACTTGCTGTCCCTTCAGCTGCTCTTGATCTGCGGATTCTCCGGGCCCTGCGGCTGTTGCGATTTGCGCGGGTGCTGAAATTGGCCCGTTACTCCGATTCGATCGGGCGCATGAAGCGCGTTATCGGTGCAAGGCGAGGCGATCTCGGCGTGGCACTGGCAGCGGTTGGGGTCGTACTAATTTTAGCTTCTAGCGCCATTTACTATGTTGAGGCTGACACCCAGCCAGATATTTTTACCAGCATTCCGGCGGCGATGTGGTGGGGCATATCGGCCCTAACAACCGTCGGTTATGGGGATATTGCTCCGGTCACACCACTTGGCAAGTTCCTGGGCGGCATCATCCAGCTGCTAGGTATCGCCATCTTCGCGCTCCCGGCTGGCATCATTGCAGCAGGCTACGAAGAGGAGTCCAGGCGAAACGCGGCTGGACCAGGTATTTGCAAGAGCTGCGGCCGCCCACTGGTCACGGAAAACACGCCCGAGCAATGTTCAGACAGCTTCTGAGGGGTCCTGTCGGAAGGTCGACTCCTGCAGGATCTCCGCCTCAGCGGTGCGCTTCGTCAAGAAGCTGAACATTGCGCCAGATCCAACCAGCTCAAAACCCGATAGACCAGTGTCCACAGCAGTGCCAACACGAGTGCCTACAACAGTGCCGATAACAAGCTTTGCGGAGTTTGCCCAACGGGCTGACTATTCGCTGCTGGATGGACTGAATGCCGATCCCCAGGCCAGCGCTGACGGCCGCGACCACCAGCCCCGCCAGGTCTTCTCGGGTCACTATGTGCCGGTGACGCCAACGCCGCTGCCAGCGCCGGAGTTTGTGGCCCACAGCAGTGCCCTGTTCCAGGAGCTGGGGCTGGACGAGGCCCTGGCCCACGATGAGTCTTTCCTCCGCCTGTTCTCCGGCGACATCAGCGTGGCCACCGGCTCGATGCGCCCCTATGGCTGGGCCACCGGCTATGCCCTGTCTATCTACGGCAGCGAATACATCCAGCAGTGCCCCTTCGGCACCGGCAATGGCTATGGCGATGGCCGGGCCATTTCCGTGTTCGAAGGCCTGTTCAACGGCCGGCGTTGGGAGCTGCAACTAAAAGGCGGCGGGCAAACGCCTTACTGCCGCGGCGCCGATGGCCGTGCCGTGCTGCGCTCGAGTGTGCGCGAATTTCTGGCCCAGGAATTCATGCATGCCCTGGGGGTTCCCACCTCCCGCTCGCTGACGCTCTATGTGTCCAGAGCTGAAACCGTGCGCCGGCCCTGGTACGCGCCGGGTTCCCAGTCCTTCGATCCCGACATCCTGGTCAACAACCCGGCGGCGATCACCACCCGGGTGGCACCGTCATTTCTGCGGGTGGGCCAGCTGGAGTTGTTTGCCCGCCGCCTCCGCCGCCAGGCCCATCCAGAGGCCCTCAAAGAGTTGCGCATGATCGTGGCGCACCTGATCGAGCGCAACTACCGCCAGGAGATTGATCCCGCACTGCCGTTCAGCGAGCAGGTGGTGCAGCTGGCTGGCTTGTTTCGTGCCCGGCTTATTGGGCTGGTGGCCCATTGGCTGCGTGTTGGCTATTGCCAGGGCAACTTCAACAGCGACAACTGCGCCGCCGGGGGCTACACGCTCGACTACGGACCCTTCGGCTTCTGCGAACTGTTCGATCCCCGCTTCCAGCCCTGGACGGGCGGCGGGGAGCATTTCAGCTTCTTCAACCAGCCGCAGGCAGCAGAAGCCAATTACCAGATGTTCTGGGCTGCCCTGCGGCCGCTGCTCGCGGGCAATAGCGAGGCATTAGCCCAGCTCGATCAGATCCGCGAGGGTTTTGCAGCTGCAATGCAGCAGGAACTGGAGGCCATGTGGGCCAGCAAGCTCGGCCTGGCCAGCTACAACGCCAACCTGGTGAACGAGCTGTTGGAGCTGATGGTGCGCTCCAAGCTGGATTACACGATCTTTTTCCGCAAGCTGTCTGCCATACCCGAGCACCTCTCAGTCCTAAAAGAAAGCTTCTACCAGCCCAGCTCCGAAGAGCTTGATTGGCAATGGGGCCAGTGGCTGGGGCGCTGGCGTGAGCAGATCATGGCCAACGGTGACCTCAGCGCGACATCGGCAGCGATGCAACGCGTGAACCCGGCCATCACCTGGCGCGAATGGTTGATCGCCCCGGCCTACGAACAGGCGGCGCAGGGCGACACCACAGCAATCCAGGAGCTGCAAGAGGTGTTCCGCCATCCCTACGAGTCGCCATCAGCGGAGCTGGCGGCCACCTACGACCGCCTGAAGCCCAGCGAATTTTTCAACGCTGGAGGCGTATCCCACTACAGCTGCTCTTCGTGATGTTGCGGCTTGCGGTCTCAGGGATCGATCAACCACAGGGCCTCGCGGCCCCCAGCCACTCCCTTGCAGCTGAGGCGGCGATAAAAGCTCACCAGCTGGCTGTTGTGGTTGACCGCCAGCGCCAGCAGCCGTGATACATCCACACCACTCTGGCCCAGCAGGCTGAGCGAATCGGCCAGAACTGATGCTGCGGGTGGCTTCATGGTGGACGTGGCGCCGATCCAGCAGGGCTATCAGCACGTTCACATCCAGTAGGCCCACCCTTAGGCAAGCTCGTTGCGCAGGCTGTTTATGAGCTCCAGATCCACCGGTGCCCCCTGCTCCTTCAAGGGCAGCAGGGGCAGGCCGTTGCGATGGTCGGACCTCCGATGTTCCGAGCAAGAGCCTGGTGCTGGTGCCACCAGGGCCTGGCGCGCCAGCTCGCTGATCACGGCCCCCAGGCTGGTGCGCTGTTGCCGGGCCAGCACCCGCGCCGCTGCCAGCACGTCATCGTCGAGTTGCAGGGTGGTGCGAATCTGATGTTGTCACATCAAGCATCAATTTAAGGGGGCTGTCCTCCTGTCTGCGCCATTCCCGCCAGAGGCTGTCAACTGCGGGGCAGAAGCCCTCGATGAACCGCATCAACACCTGCGTTCAGCGCCGCAGGGAGGTTGAGGTTTGTGCCGGGCTGGGATAACCAATCGGCTCTACATGTCCCATCCAGTCGATCGCGGAACTGTGCAGGTCGTAATAGCCCGCCACCACCGCCAAATGGCCAGCGCGCACCCGATCGGTCAGCAGCACGCTGGAGTGCACCAGATTGGCGGCGGCGCTGAGTGTGTGGCGCCGGCAGGATTCTTCCAGGGAGAGGTGCTCGCCATACTGCAACAGCTCCATGCGCAGCTGGCCCACCACCTGGGAAAGGCTGGGCGTGAGCAGCAATTGAGGGTTAAGGGCGGCAGATACGGCGCCACAGGCCTCATGCCCCAGCACCACAACCAGCGATACATCTAGATGGCCCACCGCATATTCGAGGGAAGCGATCGCTGCAGTGGTACTCATCGTGCCGGCATTGCGCACCACAAACAGGTCGCCGAAACCTGAGTCAAAGAGCAGCTCCACCGGCACCCGCGAATCGGCGCAGCCGAGCACCGCCGCTAGGGGATGCTGTCCTTCCACCACAGCCCGCATGCGTTCTCTGGTGGTGTGAGGATGTATGGAGTGGCCATCTAGAAAACGTTCGTGGCCCTCCTGAAGCCAGCGCAGCACTGCGTCCGGTCGCTCCAGGGGGATGGGTCTTGATCCGGGAGCTGGTTTGGTTCAGGGGGAGCGCTTGATTCGGCCATGGAGAGCAACAAAACTAACTGGCACTTTGAACTCTTTCTAAATCGCACCCCCACAGTCAGCGCAGATGTTCAATACGAACAGCTCGTGTTAACTGACATGGGAAGCGCAAATGGGCCTGTACCCAGGGGCGTGTAGCTCAGACAGTCGATTGGGTTCCCCTTGCGCTGGTGTCCTCTTCGATTCGGTAATATTCCCGATCGTCCGAGCAGCAGAGATCGGCGTAGTAGCGTTCGAGTTCCTGATGGGCCTCGTTGTAGCTGGCGTATAGCCGCTTGGTGATGGCATCGCTGACGCCGTCATCGCGTCGTATCCGGTACTGGGTCATGGTTCAGTAGTAACGGCTGGGGTATATACCCGGATGATCGATATGCTTCACCGCAAACCCGAGCACGGGTCTCGATTCATATTTGTAGTGAAACTTGCTTTAAATTAATCCACCAGGCCGCTATCACGGTGTGCAGGGTCCGTTGGCACTGATCACTACCTCATCGCCCAGCTTCACGGCCGAGAGTAGGGCCTGGAGTGCGGGCTCGGCCACGTTCACGCAGCCGCCGGTCACTTTTTGGCCGATGCGTTGGTCGTTGTTGCTGCCGTGGATGGCGAAGCTGTACCAGCGGAACCTGCCTTCGTAGGTGTTGAAGGCGAACGGCTGTTTGACGCTGCCCACCGGCGCCAGGCTCACGTAGCCGCTGCCGTATTCCCGAGTTTCACCATCGCCGTCAAAGTCGATGGCGTTCATGTTGCGGAAGAGCGTCCGGCGCAGTTCAGCTTCGCTCTTGCCTGATTGGGCGACCAGCGCCGGCTCCATCTCGAAGCGATCGTGGCTGAAGATCCCATTCACCCGGAAACGCCCCAGCGGCGTGTAGCCCTCCTCGAAGCGGCTGCCGGCGCAGGTGATGCCGTTTCGGCCGAAACCCACCTTGAAGACCTTGCGTTCTTGGCCGCGGGTAAGAATTCCATAGCTACTCGACGGCGCCTTCTGGTCGAGCTCGATCCGGATCGGTCCCGTTACAGCGGATGGGGCCTCCCGGGAGGGGTTCCCGCCGCAGCCCGCCAGAGCCAGGCAATACCCCGAAAGGGCCAGCGCAGGGAGACGGTGCATGGCGGGCGGCAAGCTCGCACCCCATGTTGCCGCCCCCCCCCCCGGGGCCTACCAGCCGTTGATCGCCTGACGGCGCAGCTGGCTCACCGCCCCATCTCGTTTCAGCCGGCCGAGGGCCACGTTGATCCGGCTGACACTTGCGTCGTTCAGGGTGGGGGACAAGGCGAAAGCCTGGCTCTGGGGATTGAGATCGCGTAGGGCTAGGCCGAAGCGCTTGTCGGAGAGCTGCTGCAGCAGGAAGTCCAGTTGGATGTCATCGGCCATCACCGCCTCCACTGCGCCAGCTGCCAGCAGGGAATCGGCATCCGGCACCCGCATCAACTTGCGTAACTGGATCGGCGGCTGCAGCCCGCTGCGGTTGAGGCCTCGCAGCAGCTCTTCGCTGACACTGCCTGGACGCACCGCCACCCGTTGGCCCGCTAGATCATTGAGGCTACGCACCGAGCGGCTTGCCAGGTCCTGATTGCCACGCACCACGTTGATTGTCACGTAGCTCACCAGCAGGGACGCGCTGACGATCCGCACCAGGTAGGCCAGAAACACCAGGGAGTGGCCGCGGGCTGTCACCACCACCGTGTTGGTGCCTGGCCCGGTTGTCAGCACCTGGAAGATCAGGGCAAAGCCGCGGCGACGTCCCACTTCCCAGGCTGCCGGTTTACTGCCGGAGCGCTCCACACGCCACACCGCCACGCTCAGCAGGCCGATCAGGCCCACATAGGCCAGTAGCAGGCGAATCAGGTCGGGGCCCAGCAGCGACTGCAGCAGCGATACCCCCAGATCCAGCCGGGAGCGCAGGGTCATCACCCCCAGTCCAGTCTCCTGGAACGGCAGGGAGAAACGGTTGCTCCCCAGCCGTTCCGGTGAGACGGTGATGCAGCCGATGGCCACATCCAGTTCGCCGCGGCGGGTGGCCTCCAGCAGGCTGGCGGTGCTCTCCCGTGCCACCAGCACGTAGGGCAGCCGCTCCTGGGCGGCGATGCGTTGCCACAGCTCCACGGCCATCCCACTCCAGCTGCCCTGCTTGCGGAACGAGCAGGGCTGGGAACCATCCGCCACCCCCACCCGGAGCACCGCTGCGGCCTGCAGCGGCATGGCCGCCAGGAGAAGACCGATCGCCAGCGCCCGCAGCAACGGTATTGGCAACGGGGGAATGGCTCTATGCACCGATCCTGGCAGGGGGGAGCGCCAGCTCGCTAGCTCCTTACCTCCGTCAGCCCACGAAGCGCCCATAGAGCCAGCGCACGAAGCCACCCAGTAGCGGTACCGGCCCGAAGGTGGGGCCAACGAAATCGAAGTAGTCGCGGTGGTCGCAGATCCTGCCCTCGCCGTTGAACAGCAGCCGGGTGGTGCCTGGATACACAAACTCGATTCCCTTGATCCTTAGCCCCATCTCCCACTCCACGAAGGCGCTGCTGCCTTCGATCGCGATGGCGCCGGGGGTGAGATAGGTGTCGTCGCAGCGCTTGAGCAGGCCCTCCTGGGCGGCGATATAGGCCGCGATTCCCTCGCGCTCCTGGGTGGGATCGCTGAAGTGCACATCCTCGGCGTAGAGCTCCCGCCACTGGGCTTGGCTCGGCCCGGGGGCGCCGTAGGGCTTGCTGAACAGGGCACGCAACTGGGCAGTGTCCACCACTGGGGCTATCGGAGGGTCAGGCTCAGGATGGCACTCTCGCCTGAGGGGTGGTCTCTGCAGAAGTGATGTTTGGATTGGGCAGCAGGGCAAAGCCATGAGAATCGCGATCAGTGGATCCCACAGCCTGGGCAAATCCACGCTGGTGCGGGATTTTCAGGCTGCACACCCAGACTTTCAGCTTTTTGATGAGCCCTACCGGGAGCTCGTCGCCCGCCAGGAGCGCATCCACTTCGGCGAGAGGGCCAGCCAGCGCTGCAACCGCTTGATGACCCAGCAGGCCATTGATCGCATCAACCAGGCACGGCTGCAGATGCCCGAGACCCCGGTGATCTGTGACCGCAGCTGTCTGGACTTCATCCCCTACTCCCTCTACGCCCGCGCCATGGGTAGCAACGAGGGTCTGCCCAGAGGGGAACGGCTCCGCACGGTGGAGGTGCGTCCAGACATGCAGGAGAAAAACGGGATGCCCTTTCCTTCGGACATAAACGCCGCCTTCATCGAGCAGCTGTGGTCAATGATCCTCGAGAGTCAGGCCCTGGCCAGTTATGACCTAATTGCGTTCCTGCCCCTCACGGGCGAGCCAGGCATCGACCCCTGCCTTGAGAACGACGGCATCCGCTCAGTGGAGGGGGCCTATCGCGCCTGGGTTGATGCCGCCTTCAAACAGCTGTATCGCCATGACCTGCCCGCCCGCAGCCCCCAGGCCTGCCAGGTTGTGGAGATCAGCGGTGGCAGGCCTGAGCGGGTCAAATCACTGGAGGAGGCGATAGGACTGGCCTGAATCTGACAGCCCTGAATCTGCCCTACCAGGGAAGCACCTCGCCATTGGCGTGCCAGAACGTACCGCTGGCCTCCAGAGTGAGGGAGTCAATGCGGGCCAGCAGACCTTGCACGGCCTGCTCGGGGCTGATGCCATTGGGGTTGAAGTTGATCATCCGGGTACGCACCAGGCCCGGATGCAGTATGGCCACGGCAATGCCCCGGGGGCGCAGGTCGATCGCCAGCGATTTACCCGCCATGTTCAGCGCCACCTTCGACATGCGGTAGCCGTAGGAACCGCCGGAGCCATTGTCGTCAATTGAGCCCATGCGGCTGGTCATCAGTGCCAGCTTCGAGCCGCTGGCCAGGTTCGGCAGCAGGGCGCGAACAAGGCGCAGGGGTGCCAGAGCGTTCACTTCAAACTGGCGCCGCAGGCTTTGGGCGTCGAGCTCCTCCAGCGAGGAGCGCTCGAGGATGCCCGCATTGAGGATCAGCCCTGCCAGCACCAGCCCATCGAGCCGCTGCACCAGTTCGGCGATGGCGGCTTCAGCGGTGAGATCGATCCCCGCCTCGATGCGCACCCCCAGGGCCTCCAGCTCCGGAGAGGCCCTGCGGCATACCGCTATCACTTGCTCACCCCGGGCCTGCAGCTGGCGGCAGTACTCCAGGCCGATGCCGCGGTTGGTGCCGGTCACCAGATAGTTCGCCATCAGTGGCCAGAACGCAGATAGCCCCATGCTGACGCCAAGGCCAGTCCCAACGACGGCCAGAACAGCCACCAGCCGGCCAGCTGGGCCCAGCCGGCCCCTGCCCAGGGCCAGAACAGGAGCAGCAAGCTGGTGAATTGCAGCACGGTTTTTGCCTTGCCGCTCCAGGAGGCGGGCCCGCCGCTGGTTTCGGCGGCGCGCCAACCCGAGATCAGCAATTCCCGGGCCAGCAGAAGCCAGATCGCCCAGAGGGGCACCATCCCCTTGGCCCCGAGCCAAAGCAAGGGCGCTGCTATCAAAATCTTGTCGGTGAGGGGGTCCAGACGGGCACCCCAAACAGAGCCACCGCCAGCCCGCCTGGCCAGCACCCCATCGACCCAGTCGCTCAAGCCACCCAGCAGCAGCAGCAGCCAGGCCAGGGCAAGCTGACCGCCGGTCAGAGCAAGAATCAGGGGCAGGCCCAGGGCGGCCCGGCCCAGGGTGAGGCCATCGGCCAGTTGGCGAGTTCTAGATGGTCTGCTGCCTTGGATTGCCATGCCCGCCGAGCTCGACCCCAGAATGGCTCAAGTCTTGTCTCTTCGCCCGTGGTGCAACAGCTGGTTTCTGCCGTGATGTCGGCCCCGGTGCTGAGCGTTGGCGCCGACAGCCCCCTGCAGGAGGCCGTGCAACTTATGAGTGAGCACCACATCAGCGGTCTGCCCGTGCTGGATCCAGCGGGGGCGCTGGTCGGCGAACTCACCGAACAGGACCTGATGGTGCGCGAAAGCGGGTTCCACAGCGGCCCCTACGTGATGCTGCTCGATGCGGTGATCTACCTGCGCAATCCTCTCAACTGGGACAAGGAGGTGCACCAGGTCTTGGGCAGCACCGTCGCTGATGTGATGAATGCCAAGGTGCACACCTGCAGCGCCGACCTGCCCCTGCCGGATGCGGCCAAGCTGCTGCATGAGCGCAGTACCCAGCGCCTTTTTGTGATTGATGCCGCCAAAAAGCCAGTGGGCGTAATCACCCGGGGGGATGTGGTGCGGGCCCTGGCGGCGGCAGGCTGATCAGCGAGCGCCCTGCCACCTGCCGCTGGCAACCAGTGGGGAGTGGCGAACCTGGCGCGGCCGACCCAGATAGACCCAGGCAAAGGGCCCTTGCCATAGTTCGAGCCAGTGGCGCTGGAACAGCCGGGGAGCCCCCTCAAAGCGGTCCAGTCGCTCCAGCATCGGGCCGCTCACGCGGTAGAGCTCCCCGTGGAGCAGGGACGCATCCCCGGGGCAGGCGACCGCCATCGGGAACGGCCCCAGGTCAAATAGCTTTACGCCGGCCAGTTGGGCTTCGCCAAGCCAGGCTGCGCCGTCAAGCCAGGCGTGGTTGGCCTGGTGGCGCTTAAGGCTGCCATAGACAAACACCCTGGTCGGCCCGGCCCCGTCAGTAATAATTGGAGTGCTTGCCCTGCCCTCATCCATGACTATCGCTTTGTTGGTCGCTCTGGCCGGCTCCTTGGTGCTGATGGCTGTGATCGTCAAGCGCCTGGAGCAGGCCTGAGACCTGAACAGACTTTCCCGAGCTACGCTTAGCCGCGTACATGGCGTTGTCTGCTGCTGATAAAAGCTGCTCGCGGCTCTCACCGTGGTCTGGGTAGCGGGCTATGCCCACGCTGGCCGAAATATTGATCGCCCGGTTCAGCTCCAAATAGGGGAGGCGACTTGAATCGACAAGCTTCCTGGCCATGGCCTCCAGTTCGGCACAATTGCCTGCCTCCGGCACCAGCACCACAAATTCATCGCCACCCTGACGGCAGAGCAGGTCGCCGTCGCGGATCACCTTGCTAAAGCGTTCGGCGACGATCTCTAGCACCTGGTCCCCCACCTTGTGGCCAAATTGGTCATTTACCAACTTGAACCCATCCAGGTCGAGATAGAGCAGGCCCAGGGCGTGGCCGTGGCGCTTTGCTAGGGCCAGGTGGCGCTCCAGCTGCTCCATCAACATTGAGCGGTTTGCAAGGCCGGTAAGGGTGTCGTGCATGGCCATGTAGCGCATAGTCTGTTCGGCCTGATGGCGCTCGGTTACGTCCTGGTACATCCCCACGAAGTATCGGGGTTGAAGCTTTTCATCTCGCACGGTTGTGATGCTGAGGTGATGACAGCGAATTTCCCCATTGCGCACCTTGTTCCACAAGTCCCCTTCCCAGTAGCTCTTTTCGTTGAGATCATTGCGCATCTGTTCGTAAAAAGCTGCATCATGTCTGCCCGATTTCAGCAGGTTGCTGCGTTGTCCTTTGATTTCCGAGAGGCGAAAGCCGGTAAGTTGGCTAAAGCTGTTGTTTGCCATCAAAATTTGGCCGTCTGGGTTTGTTACAACAATCCCCTGGCTGCTCTCTTCAAACACTGTGCTGGCAAGAGCCCGCTCCTGGCTGGCGGCCTCACTGATTGCCAGAGCCTCCCGGGTGGCCAGATGGTTGGCCACCAATATGTGGGTTACGAGAGCTGCCACAATGCTGATGCTGCCGCCGAGGAGCAGGTTTATCCAATAGGCACTGGTGATTCCATCTGGCCCCACCAGCCGCGGTGAAAGCTGAACACCGACCAACCAGGTGCGGCCGCCTATGTGGAGCGGCTCATAGGAAGGATGGCTGAGTTGCTGGCGAGAGACCAGCTTGAGGTTGTCGTAGAGCAGTTTACTGGCAAAGGGTCGATCGCCATCGAAAACCAGCACACCGGTGCCAGCCATATCGCTATTATCAATGCCTGCAATTGAACTGTTAACCAAATCGTTCATACGCAGCGGCGAGTAAGCCCAACCCAAGAGCTTGCGGGTATTGGCACCAGGCGATAGACCCCGGTCGGCGTAAACGGGCAAATAGATCAGTACTCCCCGCTGCATATCCTCTTGGGTTTCCTGCACCAATTTCACCTTGCCGCTGAGGCTGGCGGCACCGCTCTGCCAGGCCGCCTGCATCGCCTGGCGCCGTATTGGCTCGCTGTACATGTCAAAGCCGAAGGCCCGCTGATTACGCCAGTCGAAGGGCTCGAGGAATTCGATTGAGCTATAGAGAGCGCTTGGCCCTTGCGGCCAGACGTTAAAGTTGGGAAATCCTTCTGAGCGGATACGTTGCTCATAACCCTCGAGTAGATGGGCCGGAATCAAGCGCGCAAAGCCAACTCCTTGCACACCTTTCAGCTGGCCAGTGTTGAGGGCTACGGTTTGATAGTAGGTAACAAAATTATCGCGGTTAACCTCAACTGAAGAGTTAAACAAACCCACCACCCCAGCCAACATCGAAATGTTTATCTCCAGCTTGCTGCGCAGGGCATCGCCGACGTTGTCTAGTAGGGTGCTTTCAATGCGCAGATGTTCCTGCTTGCCAAAGCGCCTGGTCTGCTCGCTCACCGCCGCGGTAGCAGCCAGCCCGATCGCCAACACAAGCCAGGGCAGGAGAGCAATTGTGCGCTGCCTACCCCAGGAGTTGATTAGCCCCCCTATCAGTACCCGGGGAGAAATGCTCACATCAGGCCAGCTAAACCGAAGCCAATTCTAGGCTGTGCAGCAGATTTGGCTGCTGCTGGTCTGGAGCAGGGCAGCAGCAAATTCTGAGCAAACAAGCTTGGAAGGCGCAGGGTGACAGGAAAGGCACTATGGTGATTAGGGAAAAGGGGTCGAGGGTCGACACACCTAAAATACGCCTGTTGAAGTCAAATTTTTGGGCACTCATGCAGGTTATAAGCAATGGTGCTTCAAGTTAATAGAACCCATATCCAAATTAAGCCTGATCCTGCCCGGGTTTTTTTCAGGCCGTTTGAATCAAGTAGCAAGGAACGTAGCCAAAGGATTGTGGCCCGAGTAACGGCAATGTCCCGCTCCGAGGCAGAGCAAGAAGCTGCCATCATGCTGGAGCGATTTGAGGGCCGCCATGAAAAGCTCCAGGCTTTTCTGTTGAGTCGTTTCGAGCATGTGCGCGAACATCTGATCACGGATCAGCCACTAAATCGCTGTGAACGCTTGCTCATTGGTGCCTATTTCACGCTGGAATATTCCCTGGAAGCAGCTGCGCTCTTCAATCCATCAATCGTGCCCCACCCGGATCAGTCTGGACTGGAGTCAGGCTGCTTGCGCTTTCTGCTCAGTCTGAGGGCTACGGGCGAGGGCCATATCTCTTCGATTGTTTTTCGAACTGGTGTGATCAACCGCCAGGTTGGTATATCTCTAGATGAGCCGAGCCCCTTTGTAGCAGCTGCTGATGTGCATCCCAACCCAAGTTATGACAAACACCTATTCGAGCGCAAACTGCTCGAATTAGGCTTACTTTCGGCACTGACCCAGCTACTAATGGATCAACTGCCCGACCATTTTAGCTTCGAGCAACTCACCTTGCTGACCAGCCAAGCCCTGCGCCGCGATCGCCTGGGCAATGGGGATACCGTTCGCACGGTGGAGAGTGTGCTTTCGCTGGCCAGGGCAAATTACGAGATCAGCTTTAACACTGGTGATGATTGCTCGGAGCGCGCCATCTTCCCCACCTCTCCCACGGAAAGAAGAGGTATCGAGGATGCTCGTTTCGTCGCCTTTGAGGATGGGGGCCAAACAACATATTATGCAACCTATAGTGCCTATGATGGCCAACTTGTATTTCCCCAGTTGCTGGAAACCAAGGACTTTACTAAGTTCAAAATTAGCACTTTAAATGGTCCGGAAGTGGAGAATAAGGGCATGGCCCTGTTCCCACGCAAGCTAGGAGATTGTTATGCAATGCTCTCCAGACAAGATGGTGAGAATATCTACTTAATGTATTCTGACCAACTGCACTTCTGGCATGAGAAGAAAATCCTGATGCGCCCCACCTATCCATGGGAGTTCGTTCAGGTGGGCAATTGTGGCTCCCCGATAGAAACCGATGCCGGCTGGCTTGTATTAACCCATGGAGTCGGTCCAATGCGACGCTATACAGTTGGAGCTATCCTTTTAGATCTAAATAATCCAGGTCAGTTGATCGGCCGTCTCCGGCAGCCACTGCTAGAGCCAACTCAGGAGGAAAGGGAGGGATATGTGCCGAATGTTGTCTATAGTTGTGGCTCCCTTATCCATAACGGGACTCTGATTATTCCCTATGCCATGAGCGACCAGTCAAGCAGTTTTGCGACCGTGCCCGTTGATCAGTTGCTGAATGAATTAATGAGCAATCCTGTGGAGCAATGCTCATGAAGCCAAATCCGGTTCGCAAGATTGCAATTATTGGTGATTACCTACCAAGAAAGTGCGGAATCGCCACCTTTTCCCATTCGGTTTATCGAGCACTCAGCGAAGATACGGCTACTAATGAATGTTTCATTGTGGCGGTTAATGACCTGCCTGAGGGCTATGCCTATCCACCTGAAGTTCGCTTCGAGCTAGCAGAGCAGGACCTAGCCAGCTATCGCCGTGCGGCCGACTTTCTTAATCTCACGGACACAGACATCATCTGCCTGCAGCATGAATTCGGTATCTATGGCGGACCTGCTGGTAGCCATATCCTCACCTTGTTACGCCATGTTCATATACCGGTGGTTACCCAGCTCCACACGGTACTGGAGGAACCAAGCATTGAACAACTGCAGGTGATGAAGGAGCTAGCTGCCCGCTCTGCCCGAATCATTGTGATGAGCGAGCGGGGGCGCCAAATCCTCGTTGATATCTATGGATTGGAAGCTGACCACCTAGATGTCATCCCCCATGGGGTGCCAGATACGCCCTTCGTTGATCCCAACTACTACAAGGATCAGTTTGGTGTCGAGGGGAAACAGGTTCTGCTCACCTTTGGGCTAATTTCGCCTGCAAAGGGAATAGAGAATGTTATCCGCGCCTTGCCTGAAGTTATAAAGGCATTTCCAGAGATGGTTTACATCGTTCTGGGCGCCACCCACCCCCACCTCTTGCGCGAGCAGGGTGAAACCTACCGATTAAGCCTTGAGCGCCTTGCCCAAGAGTTGGGGGTAAGAAAGCAGGTTGTCTTTTATAACAGATTCGTCGGCTCTGAAGAGCTAAAGGATTTTCTTGGAGTGGCTGATATTTATATCACCCCCTATCTTAATCGCGATCAGATTACCTCCGGCACCCTCTCCTATGCCTTTGGCTGCGGCAAAGCGGTAATTTCCACTCCCTACTGGCATGCGGAGGAATTGCTTGCTGATGGCCGCGGTGTGCTGGTGCCTTTTCGAGACAGTGGGGCAATTGGTGTGGCCTTAATTGGTTTGCTAACTGACGATGTGCGGCGCCATGCCATGCGCAAGCAGGCCTACCTCCTCGGCAGGAGCATGATCTGGAGCCAGGTGGCGGCTCTCTATGCCAGCTCCTTTGAGCGAGCCCGTTTGGAACGCGGCAATGGAGTGGTGATCCACTCTCCACTGAAACCTTTGGAACAGGAGCCGCGGGAACTCCCAGCCCTAAGGCTGGAGCATCTGAAACGGATAACAGATTCAACAGGTATCTACCAGCACGCCAAATATACCCTTCCCAACTTCAAGGAAGGTTACTGCACCGATGACAATGTGCGTGCTTTGCAGCTGCTGGTAATGCTCGAGGAATCGGGTGACTTTACTCCAGAGCTTAAGTCGCTGGCCACCTATTATGCATCGTTCATTAACTATGCCTATATTCCAGAGACCTGCCGTTTTCATAATTTTATGAGCTTCGAGCGCACCTGGCTCGATGACGATGGCTCCGATGATTGTTTGGGGCGCACCTTGTTGGCCCTGGCCGCCTGCGTAGGCCGATCCCGCCGCGACGACCTGCGCCAGTGGGCTGTGGATCTGTTTCAGCTGGCTTTGCCTTCGGTCACCAAGACAACCAGCCCACGGGCCTGGGCCCTTGGACTCAAGGCCATCCATGAGTATCTGCGCAAGCTCAGTGGCGATCGAACCGTCGATTTAATGCGCGATACCCTCACCGATCAGTTGCTGGCAGCCTTCCACCAATCCAGTGCAGATGAATGGCCCTGGTTCGAGAACGTGCTCAGTTACGACAACGCATCCCTGCCCCATGCCCTGATCCTCAGCGGCCGCTGGTCTAAACGAAATGAAGCCCTGGATGTGGGCCTGCGCAGCTTGCGCTGGTTGATGGCGGAGCAAACCGCAGAGGCAGGCCATTTCAGGCCGATTGGCTCCAACGGCTTCTACCGTCGCGGCCAGCATCGTGCCACTTTTGACCAGCAACCCTTGGAGGCCTGTGCCTCGGTATCGGCCTGTGTGGAGGCCTGGTCTGCTACTGGAGATGGATTTTGGCTTGACGAGGCCTGGCGAGCCTTCGCCTGGTTCCTCGGGGATAACGACCTGCACCTGCCCCTCTATGACGCCCGAACCGGTGGCTGTTTTGACGGTCTTCAAGACGACAGCGTCAATATGAACCAGGGCGCCGAATCAACCCTGGCCTTCCTCCTGGCTCTGCAGGATATGCGACTACTCGAACTCGCTCGCCATTCCATCCCCAAACCATGAATAGTATCCGCATTGGTGCCATCGGAACAGGGGGCTTTGGTCTATTTGCCCTCCAGCAGTTTCTTCAGGTTGAGGGCGCTGAGCTTGTAGCCATGGCTGGCAGCCACCGCGAGGCGGCCCTAGCGGTGGCCCGCCGCTTCGGACTGGTCGAAAATATGGAGGTGGAGACGCTGATCAAACTCGATCAGGTAGATCTTGTTTACATCGCCACGCCTCCCTTCCTCCATTTCGCCCAGGTGCGGGCCGCCCTTGAGGCGGGTAAGCATGTGATCTGCGAAAAACCGCTGGCGCTGAGCCTGGCCCAGGCCGATGAGTTGCTCCAGTTGGCTAGAACCCGCAATCTACTCTGCGTTGCCAATTTGATGCAGCGCTATAACCCGCTGTTTGAAGCGGTACACCAACTCATCGACTCAAACGTGATTGGTGAGTGCCTGCATGGCTGGTTTGACAATGCCGCCGGCGATGAGGGGCTTTCAGCTGACCACTGGTTTTGGGATCGGGCCAAAAGCGGCGGGATCTTCATTGAACATGGAGTGCACTTCTTTGACCTATTTGAAGGTTGGCTGGGTAAGGGGCAGGTTCTCTCTTCCCAGCGCAGCCTGCGGCCCGGCTCCGGCCTCGAAGAACAGGTGCAGTGCGTGGTGCGCTATGGCAATGGGGCCCTGATTAATTTCTATCACGGCCTCACCCAACCGGCCCGGCTTGAGCGTCAGGAATTCAGGCTCCTGTTTGAGCGCGGCGAGCTGACCCTGGAAGAATGGGTGCCTACTCGGCTGCGGCTGCGGGCGGTGGTGGATGAGGAGCAGTCGCGCAGATTGATGCAGATTTTCCCTGGGGCCAGGCTCGATGTTCTCGAGGCCTACTCCGGAGCCAAACGGCTGGCCCGCGGACGCCACAAAGACTTTGACACCTACCAGAAGATCGATCTCCATGGTGGCTTGGACGTTGAAAAGATGCGCCGTTATTGTGAGCTTCTACGGGCCCTGTTTGCCGACCAGGTCGCCTGGATTGCAGACCGTTCCCATCAGCGCCTGATCACTGAGGAAAACGGGCGCAACTCCCTGGCCATGGCGTGCGCTGCTACCGAGCTGGCTGAGACCGGTAAGTGATCCCCCGCCTGTTCAGCAGCTGCCTGCTGACCCCGGGTCAACTCGCCCCATCCCAGCCGGATATGGACGTGGTGGGCGCCTTCAATCCAGGCGCAGTCGCCACCGCCGAGGGTGTCGTGCTGCTGATCAGGGTGGCCGAGACCCCGCGGCAGATCCGGCCGGGTCTTGTCGGACTGCCCCGCTGGGACCTGGCGGCCGGGGCCATCGTTATCGATTGGCTGCCAGAGCAGGAGCTGGTTGTTATAGATGCCCGGGTGGTGAAGATCAGGGAGACTGGCCTGCTGCGGCTCACCTCCACCTCCCATCTGCGCGTGGTTCGCAGCACCAACCCGCGCCAGCTCGATTCCAGCCACCAGACCATCCTCAGGCCCAGCCTCCCTTGGGAAACCTATGGCATCGAAGATCCCCGGATCACCCCAATCGAGGGCCGGTATTACATCACCTATGTGGCCGTATCCCCCCACGGGGCGGCTACAGCTTTGGCTTCCACCCTGGATTTCTGCACCTTCCAATTCCATGGGCTGATCTTCTGCCCGGAAAATAAGGATGTGGTGTTATTCCCTGAGCGTATCGGTGGCAGGTACTACGCCCTACACCGACCCACCACTGCACATGATTTCTGCCGCCCGGAGATCTGGCTGGCCTCATCCCCAGACCTGCTGCATTGGGGCAAGCACCAGCCCTTGCTGGGCTCCACTGCCAGCTGGGACCGGGGCCGCATCGGCGCCGGCACACCACCGATCCGCACGGATGGGGGGTGGTTAGTTCTGTATCACGGCAACGACAGGGCGGAAGGGGATGCTGGCATCGGCTCCTATGGGGCTGGCAAGTTAATGCTGGATCTCGACCAGCCCTGGCAAATCCGCAGCTCCGGGGAGCAGATCCTGGCGCCCGAGCTCGCTTACGAATGCGAGGGTTTTGTGCCCAATGTGGTGTTCCCCACCGGCATCATTCGGCAGGAGGGCTCCCTCTTGATTTACGCCGGAGCAGCAGACAGCTACACCTGCGTGGTGGAACTTGAGCTGGCAGACCTGCTGCTCAGCGGCTCATCGCCAGCATCCGCTCAATCGGTGCCAGGGCCCGGAGCCGCAGCTCCTCATCCATGCTGATTTCGGGCTCCATTCGTTCGAGGCACTGCCAGAGCTTCTCAAGGGTGTTCAGCCGCATGTAGGGGCAGGCGTTGCAGCTGCAGCCGTCGGCGCCGGGCACCTCAAAAAACTCCTTGTTGGGTACCTTTAGCCGCATCTGGTGCAGGATGCCCGGCTCGGTGAGCACGATGAAACTCTGCGCGGGGCTCGCCTCTGCGCGGCGCAGCAGGCTGCTGGTTGAGCCGATGAAGTCGGCCAGATCGAGCAGGTGCTGCTGACATTCAGGATGGGCCAGCACCTGGGCCTTTGGGTGCTCAAGTTTGAGCTGCAATAGGGCCTGCTCGCTGAAGGCCACATGCACCTGGCAGCTGCCGGGCCAGAGGGTGAGCTCCCTGCCGCTCTGGGCCTGTACCCAGCGACCCAGGTTTTGATCGGGGGCAAACAGGATCGGGCGGCCTTCCGGCAGCTGGCGCACCAGGTCTACGGCGTTGCTGCTGGTGCAGATCAGGTCGCTCTGGGCCTTCACCGCCGCCGAGCAATTGATGTAGCTCACCACGATGTGGTCCGGGTGCTCGGCACGGAAGCTGGCAAACGCATCGGCGGGGCAGGCGTCAGCTAACGAGCAGCCCGCCTCCAGATCCGGCAGCAGCACCCTTTTACCCGGATTGAGGATCTTGGCCGTTTCGGCCATGAAATGCACCCCGCAGAACACGATCACATCGGCGGAGGTGGCAGCGGCCTTGCGAGCCAACTCAAGGGAGTCGCCGATGAAGTCGGCGATGTCCTGGATGGCGTCTTCCTGGTAGTAGTGGGCCAGGATCACGGCGTTGCGCTGGCGCTTCAGCTCGCTGATCGAATTCACCAGGTCGGCGCTTGATCTGGTTTGGGAAGCAAATACCAATAGGAGGCCCCCAGCTGATGCAGGATGGCACGAGCCTAGGCAGCGGAGATGGCGGTAACCGGCGGGGTGAAAACGCTCCGCATCGCCATTGCCGGTGACCTACATGGGGCCTGGGACCACAGCGACCATGCCTTGCTGGAACTGCTGAAGCCCGATGCCCTGCTCGTGGTGGGTGATCTCAGCGACGGCCAGCAGCGCATCCCAGCCCTCTTGCGCCAGTTGCCCCTTCCCGTGGCCTGCGTTTTGGGTAACCACGACGCCGGCAAGGACGACTCTGGCCGCACCCTTCAACGCCAGATTGACCTGCTGGGGGAATTGCACTGCGGTTGGGCCCTGCGTCGCCTCGACCAGCCCGAACTTGCCGTAGTGGGTGGCCGGCCCGGCACCGCCGGTGGTGGTTTCCACCTGTCCCGGGCGGCCCAGGCAGCCTTCGGACCGGTGAGCCTGCAGGAGTCGGCTGATCGGATCACTGTCGCCGCCGCTGCCGCTCCCGCCCACTGGCCCCTGGTGCTGGTGGCTCACAGTGGTCCCTCCGGGCTCGGTAGCGACTCCGGCTCCCCCTGCGGCCGCGACTGGAAGCCCCCCGCCTGTGACTGGGGTGACCTCGACCTTGCCCTGGCCATCCAGCAAATCCGACGCCAGCGCCCTGTGCCCCTGGTGGTGTTTGGCCACATGCACCACGCCCTGCGCCGCGGCCAGGGGGAGCGCCAGAGCTTCTGCCGTGATCGGGCGGGAACCGCCTACCTCAATACCGCCTGCGTGCCCCGCCATGGCACCGATGGGGCGGGCCAGGCCCTGCGTCACTTCAGCTGGGTGGAGCTGGCGGGTATGGAACTGGTCAGTGCCAGCCATCGCTGGTATGGACTAGGAGCCGAACTCCTCTATGAAGAGCGGCTCTGGGCTGCCCCCAGCCCCGCTAACCACCTGGCACCTTGCTGATCTACGCCTGCGTCAGTGCCCATGGCTTCGGCCATGGCTCCCGAACCGCCGCCGTGCTGACGGCCCTCCATCAGCGCAATCCCACCTGGCGTCTGGTGCTCTCCACCACCCTGCCAGAAGCCTTCCTGCGCCTTGCCCTGGGGCCAATCCCGTTTGAGTATCGCCCCTGCCGCTGGGATGTGGGGGTGCTGCAGGCAGACGCCCTAGGCGCTGATGCCGATGCCACCCTCGCGGCCCTGGTGGCGCTGGAGGCCTGCCTCCCTGCCCTGTGGGCCGGGGAGCAGGCCTGGCTGGCAGAGCAGGGGTGCCCGCTGCTGGTGCTGGCCGATGTGCCGCCAGCAGCCGCTGAACTTGCCAGGCGGCTTAATTCGCCCTTGGTGTGGCTGGCCAACTTTGGCTGGGACTCGATCTACGCAGCGATGGGACCGGAATTTCGACCCTGGGCCCGCCAGTGCCACAACGCCTACCGCCAGGGCGATTTCCTGCTGCACTGTCCTTTGGCCATGCCGATGGACTGGGGTCTGCCCGAGCTGCGGCTGGGCCTGACCCCAGGCAGCCCTCGCCTCGATGCCACCAAGCTTGCCGACCAGCTCAAGTTGCCGGCCGACCGGGAACGCTGCGTGCTGGTTGGCTTTGGTGGGCTGGGCCTCAGCCTGGATCCTGGGGTTTTGGCGCGCTGGCCGGATCACGTATTCATCTGCGCCGATCCCCAGCTGGCCATTGCTGCCAATGCCCGGCTCCT